>NZ_JAWRYD010000001.1:0-402384 GCF_046534765.1 Burkholderia sp. SIMBA_062 | reverse complement strand
GCTTCATTTGCCGTGATCAGCTTATGGCGGGACTTGCACCCGCAGGAGTGCGCCCATGCTGGGCGCACATGAAAAAGGGCCTGCGCGAGACAGGCCCTTCGTTTCGAGTTTCAGCGGTCCGACCGGTGTGCGGCGTTCAGAACGACGCGACCATCGAGCCCTTGAATTGCTTCTTGATGAATTCCCGCACTTCCGGCGACTGGTACGCCTTGACCAGCTTCTTCACCCACGGCTGGTCCTTGTCCTTCGCGCGCACGGCGATCACGTTCGCGTACGGGCTCGTCAGCGATTCGAGCGCGATCGCGTCCTTGGTCGGCTGCAGGTTGGCGGCGAGCGCGTAGTTCGTGTTGATCACGGCCGCGTCGACGTCCGACAGCACGCGCGGCAGTTGCGCGGCGTCAAGCTCGGAGATCTTCAGCTTCTTCGGGTTCTCGGCGATGTCGAGCACCGTCGCGTTGTTGCCGCCCGTGCCGGCGCCCGCCTTCAGCTTGATCACGCCTTGCGTCTGCAGCAGCAGCAGCGCGCGGTTCTCGTTCGACGGATCGTTCGGCACCGCGAGCTTCGCGCCCTGCGGCAGGTCCTTCAGCGACTTGAACTTCTTCGAGTACACGCCGATCGGCGAGATGTAGGTCAGGCCCGCGGTGACAAGCTTGTAGCCGCGCTGCTTCACCTGGCTGTCGAGGTAGGGCTGGTGCTGGAAGCTGTTCGCGTCGAGGTCGCCCGAATCGAGCGCCGCGTTCGGCTGCACGTAGTCGTTGAACTCGACGACCTTCACGTTCAGGCCTTCCTTCTCCTTCGCGACCTTCTGCACGACCTGCCACACTTCCGAATCCGGACCGGCCACCGTGCCGACCTTGATCACCTTGTCTTCGGCGTGCGCGCCAGCCGACAGCGTCAGCGCGGCACCGGTGGCCAGCACGGAAAATACCTTCAGGAGACTGCGACGCTTCATCTGTTTCTCGCTTTCTTGCTAACTGAAAATGGGGCGCGATACGGGTATGCCCGGACTCGCAGGAAGGGGCAAATGGTGTCACAGGATCGGCCGGAAGTGAAATACATCCCGCTCATATGGGTATGCACCGCGGCAGTGCTCCCAGGGTGCGGGCGTTCGGCCGTTAGTTGCATTTCAGCGAAGGCCACCGGTATCGCCGACCCGGAATGCGCCGATCGCGCCGCGCAGCCGCCCGGCCTGCTCCTGAAGCGACGCCGCAGCCGCGGCGGCCTCCTCGACGAGCGCCGCGTTCTGCTGCGTGACCTGGTCCATCTGCGTGACCGCGCGCCCGACCTGCGTGATGCCGCTCGCCTGCTCTTCGGACGCGGCCGCGATCTCGCCCATGATGTCGGTCACGCGCGCGACCGCCTGCAGGATCTCGCCCATCGTCGTGCCGGCCTGGCCGACCAGCGTCGAGCCGTTGCGCACGCGCTCGCCCGAAGCGACGATCAACTCGCGGATCTCCTTCGCGGCCGTCGCGCTGCGCTGCGCGAGCGAACGTACCTCGCCCGCGACCACCGCGAAGCCGCGCCCCTGCTCGCCGGCGCGCGCGGCCTCGACCGCCGCGTTCAGTGCGAGGATGTTGGTCTGGAATGCAATGCCCTCGATCACGCCGATGATGTCGGCGATCTTGCGCGAGCTGTCGTCGATCTCGCCCATCGTGCCGATCACGCGGTTCACGACGTCGTTGCCCGCCCGCGCGATCTCCGACGCATTGTTCGCGAGCCCGCTCGCCTGCCGCGCGTTGTCCGCGTTCTGCTTCACCGTCGCGGTCAGTTGCTCCATGCTCGCGGCCGTTTCTTCCAGCGAGGCGGCCTGCTCCTCGGTGCGCTGCGACAGGTCGTCGTTGCCGGACGCGATCTCGCGGCTCGCCGACGCGATCGATTCGGCCGACTGGCGGATCCCGCCGATCGTCGCCTGAAGGCGCGCCTGCATGTCGCGCATCGCCGCCATCATGCTCGTGCTGTCGCCCGCGCGCACCGGTACCGGCCGCGTCAGGTCGCCCTGCGCGATGCGGCTCGCCAGCGCGGCCGCTTCATCGGGCTCGCCGCCGAGGCTGCCCCGCACGTTGCGGATGATCACGAGCATCGCCGCGCTGATCACGAAGCCGATCACCAGCACGACCGCGAGGTGACCAAACAGCGTCCGGTAGTAGACGGTATCGATGTCCTTCAGGAATACGCCGCTCGAGATGTTCCAGTCCCACGGCGCGAAGCGCGTGACGTAGCTGATCTTCGGCACCGCGGTCTCGCTGTGCGGCAGCCGCCCACGATACCCGGCGAAGCCGCTGCCGGTCGCCTTCGCGGCGTTCAGGATCGTGACGAACAACGGCTTGCCGTCCGGATCGAGATAGTCGCCGACCTGCGTGCCGACCAGCTTCGGCAGCGTCGGATGCATCAGCACGACGGGTTTCGAATCCATCACGAACACGTAGCCGGACTCGCCGTAGCGCATCGCCGCCAGGCTCGCGAGCGCGTCGCGCTTCGCGTCGGCCTCGGGCAGCGTGCCGCTTTGCGCGAGCGCGTGATAGGCGTTGACGATGCCGGCCGCCGATTCGACCAGGTTGGCGATGCCCGCCTTGCGTTCGGCGAGCATCGTCGCGCGCGTCTCGTACGCGCTCCATGCGCCGACGCCGAGTAGCCCGACCCATACCAGCGCAAGCGCAAGCCACAGCTTGCGGTTCAAACTCATTCTGTTCATCTGCGTGCCTCGTCGTCGAAGTCGATGCCGCGATGCGCGCGAACGGCCGGTCGCGCGCAAACGGTTGCCCCCGTATTTACGGCAGCGAGACTTACAACTTGAATACACGTGGCCCGCACACGACGGCCGGCACGACACGCAGCGGCCGCTGTGCTAAAAAGACCGGCTGGCCGGCGCGACACGCGCCGGCGACATTCCGGGGCCATCCATGTACGTCATCGACATCCATTACAACGCGTCGCTCGAGCGCATCGACGATGCGCTCGAGCGCCACCGTGCGTATCTGCAGCCGCTGTTCGAGCGCGGCATCTTCATCGCGGCGGGGCCGAAGGTGCCGCGCGAAGGCGGCGTGATCCTCGCGGCCCGCATCGATCGCGACGAACTGGACGCGATCCTCGAGACCGATCCGTTCGTGACCGAAGGGCTCGCGACGTATCGCGTGACCGAATTCAAGATCACGCGTGCCGCGCAGGGTTTCAACGTGCCGGCGCTGCCGTAACGCGCTCGAGCGCCTGCACAAGCACGCCGACGCAGCAGGGGCGAGGCGGTGAAGGCAGATCAGGGAAAGAGGGAAGCATGCGTGACGGCGCGTCGCGGCCGTCACGCGTGTCGCCGGGCGGGCGCCCGGGCGATGCGGCGCGCGCCGCTCAGTCGACCAGCAGTTTCAGGTCGTGGACCCACGGGCCCGGGCCCTGGCCATCGCGCACGAACAGGCGCAGCTTGCCGTCGCGATCGAACACGTAGCTCGCGGCGGTGTGATCCATCGTGTAGCTGCCGGGCGTCTTGCCGGGCACCTTCGCGTAGTACACGCGGAAATCCTTCGTGACCTTCTTGAGCTGCGCTTCGTCGGCCGGCCGCAGGCCGATGAACGACGGATCGAACGCGGGCACGTACTGGCCGAGCAGCGCGGGCGTGTCGCGCTCCGGATCGACGGTGACGAACAACACCTGCACGCGCTTCGCGGCGTCGGGCCCGAGCTGCTTCAGCGCCTCGGACAGTTCGGCCATCGTCGTCGGACATACGTCCGGACAGTGCGTATAACCGAAGAACATCACGACGGCACGCCCCTTGAAATCGGCGAGCGTGCGCACCTTGCCGGCCGTGTCGGGCAGCGAGAAATCGCTGCCGAACTGCGTGTTGCCGGTGATGTCGAGATTCTGGAATTTCGGCGCATTGTCGCAGCCCGCGAGCAGCGTGGCTGCCGCGAATGCGCATGCGAGCATCCAGCCTTGGCGCGCGCGGCGCCCGAACCGTGAATGGAGCATTGCGTTCAAACCGTGCGGTTACACGCCGAGCAGCGGGCGCGCATAGTGATCGACGAGCAGCGCGGCGAACAGCAGCGACAGATAGACGATCGAGTAGCGGAAAGCCTTGCGGGCGAGTTCGTCCGAATAATCGCGGTAGATCTTCCACGCATACGCGAGGAACACCGCGCCGAGCAGCACCGCGCTCGCCAGGTAGACGACGCCGCTCATCCCGGAGATGAACGGCATCAGCGTGACCGCGAACAGGATCACCGTGTACAGCAGGATGTGCAGTCGCGTGAATTTCTCGCCGTGCGTGACCGGCAGCATCGGCAGGCCCGCGTTTTCGTAGTCCTTGCGGCGATAGAGCGCGAGCACCCAGAAATGCGGCGGCGTCCACACGAAGATGATCAGCACGAGGATCCACGCGTCGCCGGGCACCGCGCCGGTGACCGCGGCCCAGCCGAGCGCCGGCGGCATCGCGCCCGACGCACCGCCGATCACGATGTTCTGCGGCGTCATCGGCTTGAGCAGCAGCGTATAGATCACCGCGTAGCCGACGAACGTCGCGATCGTCAGCCACATCGTCAGCGGGTTCGTGAACGTATAGAGGGTCCAGGCGCCGACGCTGCCGAGCACGGCCGAGAACAGCAGGATCTGCGGGGTCGTGATCTCGCCGCGCGCGGACGGACGCCACGCGGTGCGGCGCATCATCGCGTCGATCTTCTGCTCGACGAGGCAGTTGATCGCGAATGCGGCGCCCGCCAGCAGCCAGATGCCGATGGTGCCGCCGATCAGCACATGCCACGGCACCATGCCCGGCGTCGCGAGGAACATGCCGATCACCGCGCAGAACACCGCGAGCTGCGTGACACGCGGCTTCGTCAGCGCCATGTACTGCGAAAACCGGCTACCGGGCGATTGGGAAAGGGTGCTTTGCATGGGGACGGTCACGCCGGGGCGGCGTCGCGCGCGGGCTGCACGACACGGCCGGGGCGGCTTGAAAGGATGCGAAAGTTTAACATGACGACGAGCAGCAGCAGGATCGCGGCGCCGCCGTTGTGCGCGACGGCAACCGGCAGCGGCCACTGCAGCACGATGTTGGTGAGGCCCGTCAGGAACTGCAGCACGACGACCAGCAGCACGCCGTTCGCGGGCCGCCGCAGCGACTCGAAGCGGCGCATCTTCAACGCGAACGCGGCCAGATACGCGACGACGACGAACGCGAACGTGCGGTGGGTCCAGTGGATCGCGACCAGCGCGTCCTGCGTGATCGCGTCGCCGTCCTTCGTCATCCCGAGCGCGCGCCACAGATGGAAGCCCTGGCCGAAGTTCATCGACGGAAGCCACTGGCCGTTGCAGGTCGGGAAATCGGTACACGCGAGCACCGCGTAGTTGGTGCTCACCCAGCCGCCGAGCGCGATCTGCACGACCAGCAGCACCAGCGCCGCGAGCGCGGCCGCGCGGTAGCGGCCGGCCTCCGGATCATGCGACGGCAGCGGCGTCTGCCGCGCCGCGAGCCAGCCGAGCGTGCCGAGCAGCGCGAGACCGAGCAGCAGGTGGGTCGTGACGATCACCGGCTGCAGCTTCATCGTGACCGTCCACGCGCCGAACACGCCCTGCACGACGATCAGCAGCAGCAGGCTCGTCGGCCACCACGGCGACACGTGCAGCGGGCGGCGGCGCAGCCGCGCGGACCATGCGATCACGACCTGCGCGATGATCAGCACGCCGATCGCCATCGCGAAATAGCGGTGGATCATCTCGATCCACGCCTTCGTCATGCTGACGGGGCCGGTCGGCATCGCCTGGTGCGCGGCCGTGATCGCGGCGTGCGCGATGAACGGCGACGACGTGCCGTAGCAGCCGGGCCAGTCCGGGCAGCCGAGCCCCGAATCGGTCAGCCGCGTGAAGCCGCCGAACATCACCAGGTCGAGCGTGAGGAACGTGGTGATCCACACCAGCTTGCGGAACTTGTCGTCGTCGGCCTTCACCCACACGTACGACAGCGGCAGCAGCGCGATGCACAAGCCGATCAGGCCGAGTTGCAGTAGATACGACATCGAATGGTTGCCTCGTTGTCTCGCCTTAGCCGATGCTCGACCACTTCAGCAGCTTCGTGACGTCCGCCTTGATCTTGCTGGGGTTCGGGTTCTTCGGGAAACGCATCATCAGGTTGCCGCTCGGATCGACCATGTAGATGTGGTCGCTGTCCTTCGTGCCGGCGTCGGCCGGCAGCCAGGCCGCGATCGCGGCCGGATCGGCGACCAGCCGGCGCGTGTCCGGATAGGCTTCCAGCACCTTCGGCGGCACCGCGCCCGCATCGCTGCGCAGCCACACCATCGTGAGCCGGTGTCGCTCGCCCGCCTGCGTGACGCGGATCTGGCGCATGAAATAGAGCTTTTGCGCGCATGCGTCGTCGCACGCGCTGCCGTCGGTCATCACGAACAGCCACACGCCGCGCAGCGACGACAGCGGCACCGTCTTGCCGGTTTCGTCGGTGACCTGCAGGTCGGCCGGGATCGGCCGCTGCGGCTCGATCAGCGTGCCGTAGTTGGTCGAGCCGCCCTTCGGCTTGATCACGTAATAGGTGAAATACGACGCGAGTATCGGCGCCGCGCACACGAGCCCGAGCAGCACGAGCATCCAGCGGCCGCGCTTGCGGGCCGCCGGCGAAACCGGCGCCGCGGCCGGACCCTGACGGGAAGATTGCATGGACAAATCAGACCTCTCGAAACGAACCCGCGGCGCCGCCGCCGCGTCCTGGCATGGCGCTCACGCGCCGGCCGACTTCTTCGCCGCACGCCGCGCGGCGTACAGGCCGAAGCCGAGCGCGGCGGCCGCCATGGCCCACCACTGAAACATGTAACCGTAATTGCGCTCGACGCCGGTCGTCGCCGCCGGCCAGTCGCGCACGAGTTTGTCGCCGTCGTCGCTCGTCTGCTGGATCACGAACGGCTGCAGCGGCAGCCCCGATTCCTTCGCATACGCGGCGATGTCCAGGTTCTGCCGGATCTTCTGGTGCGCGGCCGAGCCGCCTTCGCCGAGTTCGAACGCACGCGACGCGTTGGCGCGCGCGATGCCTTCGATCTCGATGTCGCCGGCGGGCGTCGCGAACGGCTCGATCGCCGTGCGATCGGCGATGTTGCGCGGCAGCCAGCCGCGGTTCACCAGCACGACGCCGCCGCCCGAGAGTTTAAACGGCATCACGACGTAAAAACCCGGCTGGTCGTTATACGGCCGATTGTCGAGGAACACCGCCTGCTCCGGCAGGAAGCGGCCTCTCGCCCGCACGCGGTGGAACTCGATCGACGCGAGCGGAATCGGCTGCGCACCGACGTCGACCGGCGCCGCGTGCTCGTAGCGCACGATGCTCGCCTGCAGCGCCTCCTTCTGGTGCGCGCGGTCGCGCTGCCAGAACCCGAGGCGGATCGTGACCGCGACGACGACGAGAATCAGCAGCGCAGGCAGCCAGCGGATCTTCATCGGGCCGCCCGCCGGGCGCATTCGCGAAAGCGAAGTGCGATAATTATCCTCTTCCTTTCGAATTGCCGTCGTCCGGTTCGTGTCATGCACATCCTCGTTCCCATCGCCTTCGTCCTCATCATCGCCAGCATGGGCTCGGCGCTCTACTTCATGATGCACGACCGCGGCCATACGAAGCGCATGGTCTGGTCGCTGGCCACCCGCGTCGGGCTGTCGGTGTCGCTGTTCCTGTTCATCCTGTTCGCGAACTGGATGGGCTGGATCCATTCGACCGGCCTGCCGATCGGGCGTTGATGCATTCGTCACGACGGCTGCCGTGACATATCGCCGCATGGCGGCGCCACCAAGCAAAAGCGCCGCCTGACTGAGTCGCGGCGGCGCCGGGGGCGTCGAGCGCTAGCAGCCGGCCGCTGCGTCGCCTTCGCCAATGAAAACGGCCCGCGCATCGCTGCGCGGGCCGTTGTTCCATTTACAGCCAGTAGACGACGACGTACAGGCCGAGCCAGACGACGTCGACGAAGTGCCAGTACCACGCGGCGCCTTCGAATGCGAAGTGGTGATCCGGCTTGAAGTGGCCGCGGATCATCCGCACCAGCACCACCGCGAGCATCGTGCCGCCGAGGAACACGTGGAAGCCGTGGAAGCCCGTCAGCAGGAAGAACGTCGAGCCGTACACGCCCGAGTTCAGCGTCAGGTTCAGTTCGTTGTACGCGTGGTAGTACTCGAAGCCCTGCAGGAACAGGAAGCAGATACCGAGCGCGAGCGTCGCGGCCAGCCACGCGATCGCCTTCTTGCGGTAATTGTCGCGCAGCGCGTGGTGCGAGATCGTCAGCGTCACGCCCGACGACAGCAGGAACGCGGTGTTCAGCGTCGGGATCGGCCATGGGCCCATCGTCTTGAAGTGACCGGCGAGCGCGGCGGGGCCTTCGTTCGGCCACACGGCGGAGAAATCCGGCCAGATCAGCTTGTAGTCGAGGCTGCCGAGCTGGTGCAGCGCGATTTCACGCGCATAGAACAGCGCGCCGAAGAACGCGCCGAAGAACATGACTTCCGAGAAGATGAACCAGCTCATGCTCCAGCGGTACGACTTGTCGACGTTCTTGCCGTAATGTCCGCCTTCCGACTCGGCGATCGCGTCGCCGAACCAGTGATACAGCGTGAAGAGCAACCACAGCAGGCCGAGCAGCGCCGTGTACGGCGCCCAGTCGTGACCGTTGATCCACAGCGCCACCGATCCGAGCATGACCAGCAGGCCGATGGCCGCGCTGATCGGATGCTGCGACGGATGCGGCACGAAATAGTACGGGGTCTGGTTTTGACCGCTCATGCTTGATTCTCCACTTCAGTCCAATTTGTGTACCGGAAACCGCTCCGGCTGTATTTCTTGCGCGGCGCGACCGCCGCCGCTCTTTCCCGCACGCGGCGCCCGGGCGCCACGCACTGCATTCTTTCGTGGCCGCGGGCCTCAGCCCACGACCGCACGCACGATCAGGATCAGCACGCCGATGAACACACCGGCCGCGATCAACGCGACGATCAGCACGTGCAGCGGATTGAGCTGCGTCGCATCGGCCTCCAGGTCGCGCCGCTTGCGCACCCCGAAGAACGACCACAACACCGCCCGCAACGCCTGGCCGAACGACCCGCTCCGCTTGGTCTCCGTCATCGCCCCGTCTCCTTTCTTATGCGTCCGGTTTGGCCGCGCCCTGCGCTGCCGTCGTGCGCGGCGCCGGCGCCGGTTCGGCCGGCGTATTCAGTTCGAAGAACGTGTACGACAGCGTGATCGTCTTCACGTCCTTCGGCAGCTTCGGATCGATCACGAACACCACCGGCATCTTGCGCGACTCGTTCGCGGCCAGCGTCTGCTGCGTGAAGCAAAAACACTCGATCTTCTTGAAGAACTCCGTCGCCTGCTTCGGCGCGTAGCTCGGAATCGCCTGCGCCACCACCGGCCGGCCCTGCCCGTTGGTCACGTCGTAGACGATCGTCGTCAGTTCGCCCGGATGCACGTCGAGGCTGTTGTGCTCCGGCTTGAAACCGAGCGGGCCGCGCGCATTCGCATCGAACTCGACCGACACCGTGCGGCCATAGTCGACCTGCGAGTTCTTCGCCTCGCGTTCGCTGACATCCCGCTGCACCAGGTTGTTGATGCCGGTGATCTGGCAAATCGCGCGATACATCGGAATCAGCGCGAAGCCGAAGCCGAACATCAGTCCGGCCACGACGAAGAGCTTCACCAGCATCGAACGATTGAACGCGCGATCGGCGGCGCCCTCTTCCGGCTTCGACATACGACGACTTCCTCGCTACTGCGTCAGTTACTGCATCAGTGGGTGGACAGCCACCACTGCTTGATCACGACACCCACAAAAAAAACGGCGGCGATGACGAGCAGGATGAGGCCGAGCCGCTTGTTGCCCGCGCGAATCTGCTCGGGCGTTCGTCTTTCTTGTGGATTCCGGGTCATCTGAAACTTCGCTGAAACTCGATTCCGCGCCCGCCGCGCCTGCCTGCGCGGCAGGCTGCGGCGGAACGCCGGGTGAAACTTATTCGACGTGGGGCGGTTGCTCGAACGTGTGGAACGGAGCCGGGCTCGGCACCGTCCACTCGAGGCCCGTCGCGCCATCCCACGGCTTGTCCGACGCCTTTTCCAGCTCGCCGCCGCCACGGTAGGCCGGCAGCGCGACCGCGAACAGGAAGTACACCTGTGCGAGGCCGAAGCCGAATGCGCCGATCGTCGCCACCTGGTTGAAGTCCGTGAACTGCGCCGGGTAGTCCGCATAGCGGCGCGGCATGCCCGCGAGACCGACGAAGTGCATCGGGAAGAACGTCAGGTTGAAGAAGATCATCGACGCCCAGAAGTGGATCTTGCCGCGCGTCTCGTTGTACATCCAGCCCGTCCACTTCGGCGCCCAGTAGTACCAGCCCGCGAACAGCGCGAACAGCGACCCGGCCACCAGCACGTAGTGGAAGTGCGCCACCACGAAGTAGGTCCCGTGGTACTGGATGTCGAGCGGCGCCATGGCCAGCATCAGGCCCGTCAGGCCGCCGAACGTGAACACGAACAGGAAGCCGATCGCGAACAGCATCGGGGTTTCGAAGGTCATCGAGCCGCGCCACATCGTCGCGAGCCAGTTGAACACCTTCACGCCCGTCGGCACCGCGATCAGCATCGTCGCGTACATGAAGAACAGCTGACCGGTGACCGGCATGCCCGTTGCGAACATGTGGTGCGCCCAGACCATGAACGACAGGATGGCGATCGAAGCCGTCGCATACACCATCGAGCTATAGCCGAACAGCGTCTTGCGTGCGAACGCCGGGATCACCTGCGACACGATCCCGAACGCCGGCAGAATCATGATGTACACCTCGGGGTGGCCGAAGAACCAGAAGATGTGCTGGTACATCACCGGATCGCCGCCGCCTGCCGCGTTGAAGAATGACGTGCCGAAGTGGCGGTCGAACAGCACCATCGTGATCGCGCCTGCCAGAACCGGCATCACGGCGATCAGCAGGTAGGCCGTGATCAGCCACGTCCATGCGAACATCGGCATCTTCATCAGCGTCATGCCCGGTGCGCGCATGTTCAGGATCGTCACGACGATGTTGATCCCGCCCATGATCGACGATGCGCCCATGAGGTGGACCGCGAAGATCGCGAAGTCCATGCCCGGGCCCATCTGCGTCGACAGCGGTGCGTACAGCGTCCAGCCGGCGGCCGTCGCGCCGCCCGGCGCGAAGAACGAACCGACCAGCAGCACGGCCGCGACCGGCAGCAGCCAGAAGCTGAAGTTGTTCATCCGCGCGAATGCCATGTCGGACGCGCCGATCTGCAGCGGGATCATCCAGTTCGCGAAGCCGACGAACGCCGGCATGATCGCGCCGAACACCATGATCAGGCCGTGCATCGTCGTGAGTTCGTTGAAGAACTCCGGACGCATGATCTGCAGGCCCGGCTCGAACAGCTCGACACGGATGCCGAGGGCCATCACGCCGCCCGACAGGAACATGATGAACGAGAACAGCAGGTACAGCGTACCGATGTCCTTGTGGTTGGTGGCGAACAACCAGCGCCGCCAGCCGTGCGGTGTTTCGTGCGCGTGGTCGTCGTGCGCGTGGTCCGCGACTACGTCGTGCCCGATGCTAGACATGAGAATCTCCTAATGCGAATACGTCGACTAACTCAGCGACACGTCAAGCCGCCGGCCCGATCTCGACTCGCCGGGCTTCCTTCGTGTCAGCCCCGCCCGTGATCGTTTCCGGCTTTTTGAGAATAATGTGGTCTTCCGCCACGCCTGCTGCCTTCAGCGCGTCGCGCACGGCCTGTGCACGATGCTTGGCGAGTTCGGCGTTCGCGTCGGCCGAGCCCGTCTTGTCGGTGAAACCCGACAGCGCGAGCTTCGCGTCCGGATGTGCCTTCGCATAGTCGGCCGCCGCGGCGATCGCCGCCTTCGCGTCGGCCGGCAGCACGCTCTTGCCCGTTTCGAAGTAGATGGTCGACAGCGCGGTCGATGCCGGCGCTGCCGCCGATGCCGCCGCCGACTGCTCGGCCGCGCCCGACGCGGCTTGCGCCGGTGCCGAGGCCGCTTCGGCAGGTGCCGCGGCGCCTGCCGTGTCTTCCGGCATCTTGCCGTTGCGCGCGTCAGCCACTTGCTTCGGCTGCAGCAGATCGTTCTTGTGGTTGCCCCACGAGTTGCGCTCGTACGTGACGACCGATGCGATGTCGAGGTCCGACAGCGACGCCCACGACGGCATCGCGCCCTTGCCGTGCAGCACGCGCTCGACGTGGCCGGCGATCGGGCCGTTCACGATCGGGCTGCCGTCCATCGCCGGGAATGCGCCGAGGCCCTTGCCGCTCACCTGGTGGCAGGCCGCGCAGTTCGCCTTGTAGACTTCCTCGCCGTGCGCGACGAGTTCGGCCATCGTGTAGACCTTGTTCGGATCGACCGGCGCGCCGGCCAGCTTGGCCTTCTGCGCGGTGACCCACTTCGCGTAGTCGTCGTCCGACAGCACAACGACTACGACCGGCATGAACGCGTGTTCCTTGCCGCACAGCTCGGTACAGAAGCCGCGGAACGTGCCGACCTTGTCGGCCTTGAACCACGTATCGCGCACGAAGCCGGGGATCGCATCCTGCTTCACGCCGAATGCGGGCACGTACCACGAGTGAACGACGTCGTTCGCGGTCGTGATGATGCGGATCTTCTTGTTGACCGGCACGACGAGCGGGTTGTCGACTTCCTGCAGGTACGTCTCGGTGATCGGCTTCTTGCCCATCACTTCGTCACGCGGCGTGCTGAGCGTCGACAGGAAGCCGATGCCCTCGCCCGGGCCCTTCACGTAGTCGTAGCCCCACTTCCACTGGTAGCCGGTGACCTTGATCGTGAGATCGGCGTTGGTCGTGTCCTTCATCGCGACGACGGCCTTCGTGGCCGGCAGCGCCATCAGCACGACGATGACGAACGGCACGATCGTCCAGATGATCTCGACGGTCGTGCTTTCATGGAAATTGGCGGCCTTGTGGCCTTTGGATTTGCGGTGCGCGAAGATCGAATAGAACATCACGCCGAACACGCCGACGAAGATCACCGTACACAGGATCAGCATCATCGTGTGGAGATCGTAGAGCTCCTCGGCGATCTTCGTGACCGGCGGCTGAAAGTTGATCTCGTTGACGCGGGGGCCGCCCGGGCTATCACCGACCGCCAGAGCAGCGCCGGCAAAGAGCAATCCGCTGCATGCCAGCACGCCCGTGAGGGCTCGCTTGATTGTTTTCATAGCA
The DNA here is from genome assembly GCF_046534765.1 of Burkholderia sp. SIMBA_062. Classification (NCBI taxonomy): domain Bacteria; kingdom Pseudomonadati; phylum Pseudomonadota; class Betaproteobacteria; order Burkholderiales; family Burkholderiaceae; genus Burkholderia; species Burkholderia sp. SIMBA_062. The sequence continues at coordinate 389,177 of NZ_JAWRYD010000001.1, read as the reverse complement.
TCCTTACCCAAAATTTCCATTCAAACCCCTCCCCCGTCGCAAGCCGCCGGCCTGTTCCGGCCGGTGCCCGCGCCTCGTCAGCCGCAGCGCCTGAGCGACACGCGCAGTTCGTCGGCGAACTGCGCACGCTTGTGCTGCGCGAGATGCTGCCCGATTACGACGGTCTGCCCGCGCGATACCAGTCGAATCGGATCGCGTGGCGTCGCACCCGGCTCGACCCGCACCCAGCGCGGGTTGAATTCGATCTGCGTGAACCGCTCCGCATCCATCCGCTCGATCACGAGCCGGTGCGGAAACAGCCTGATGCGCTCGTAATCGACCGCATGACGGGCATAGATCGCAAACGCGACGCCTACCGCCAGCAATTCGATTCCGGTGAAGGGCATGACGAGCCAGGCCCCACGCCACATCAGCAATGCCGCGATCACCAGCGAGAAGCTCGCGAGCGACGCGTAAAACAGCACGAACTGGCGCGGCGACATCGAACAGTTGCGTTTCATGAGCCAGTCTGCGAGGACCGGTTCACCGTTCGTCGTCTCCGCCAAAACCCTCGCTGCTCCCATCGCCGCCTCACGCGAATGGCATGCGATGCATGCCTGCATCGGACTCGTCGGCCCGTATTGCGGGGACCCCGGGACGACAAGCTGACGCATTATAGGCGGGTTCAATGGCATCCACAAGCAAGCGGCTATCGGCCCGCAAGCCAAGCGCCACAAGCTTTCCGGCCGTTTTTCACGTCAATTCGACCCCGCTTTGCGCCGCTAATTTCGGACATAACAAAACCCCTCTTTACCGCTTTACCGATTCTTCGGACGCCCCTTTCCGATATCTTCGATGCGCACGATCCCGTGCCCCTCGGCAGTCGTGCGCGGCACGGCCTTCCACGCGTGGCCGTAGATCACCTCGAACGTGAGCGGAATCGTGCCGTCCGCGCGCCGGCGCGCTTCCAGCGCATCGCCGAGCGCCGCGCGAAAGCGCCGCGTCGCGCGCTGCGGCGCCGCGCGGTCGAACGGATAGGCGCCCCAGCGGCGCACGTCGGCCAGCAGGGAATCGGGTGTCTTGTACGTGACGGTGAGCACTTCCTGGTCCATCACCGGAATCTCGAAGCCGCTCTCGACGAGCATGTCGCCCAGGTCGTGCATGTCGACGAAATCGATCACGCGCGCCGCGGGCGGCGCGATGCCGAGCGCCGCTTCGGCTTCCGCGCAGGCCGCGCGCAGCTCGCGCAACGTGTCGGGGCCGAGCGTGCTGAACATCAGCAGGCCGTTCACGCGCAGCACGCGCTGCCACTCGGGGAACACGGTATCGGGACGCGAATGCCAGTGCAGCGCGAGATTCGACCAGATCAGGTCGAACGCGCCGGCCGCGAACGGCAGCACCGAGAAGTCGGCGTGCGCGACGCGCGGGCCGCGCTGGCCCAGCGCCCGGCCGAGCGACGCGGGTAGCCAGCGGCGCCAGCTCGTCTGCTCGACCTCGCGCTGCCCCGCCCGCGCGAGCATCGCGCCGGACAGGTCGACGCCGAACACCGGGGCTTCGGGAAAGCGCGCGCGCAGCGCCGGCAGGTCGTCGCCCGCGCCGCAGCCCGCATCGAGCACGGCCGTGGGGCTCACCTTGATGTATTCGAGGCGCTCGTTCATCCGCTGCGCGATCTCGCGCGGCAGGAACGCGACCGCGTCGAACGCGGCGGCGCGGCGATCGAAGATCCGCCGCAAACGCCGGGCGTCATTGGCCGGACGGCCGGTTGAAGTCGAAGCTGGGGACATGTCGGGCACACTGGCGAAGAGCCCGAAGTATACTCGCTCGCCTCGCAGCCTTCAGCGAGGCGGGGCCGCCAGGAGTCTTCACGAATGGATCGCCGTTTCGCCCCGCGCCCGATGCGCGTCGTTTTGTCGCAGGCTCGCGCACTGGCTGTGCGCGTCGTCGCGCTCGCGTTGCCGAACCGGTGCGCACTGTGCGGCAATTTGTCACACGCCGTGATTTGCAGCGCCTGCGACGCCGCGTACTGGAATGAAGCGCGACTGCGCTGCGACGTCTGCGCGGTGCCGCTCGGCAGCGGGCGGCCGCGTTCGCGCGGAACCCGTGGCCGGCACGCCGGCGCCGCGGCTTCGTTCGCCTACCGGTGCGATGCATGCCGCGCGACACCGCCGCCGTTCGACGCGACGCTCGCGCTCGCCGATTACCGCGCGCCGCTCGACGGGCTCGCGCGCGGCCTGAAGTTTCATGCACGGCTCGCGCTCGGCGCGGAATTCGCGGCCCGGCTCGCGCAGCGGGTCGACGACACGGACGCGCTGCGCGAGCCGGGCGGCTTCGACGTGATCGCGCCGGTGCCGCTGTCGCACCGACGGCTCGTCGCGCGCGGCTACAACCAGGCGTGGGCGATCGCGCGTCCGCTCGCGCGCCGGCTCGGCGTGCGCGCCGACGCGACGCTGCTCGCGCGCGTGACCGAAACCGCACCGCAGTCGCGGCTCGACCGGCGCGCGCGGCGCGACAACGTGATCGCGGCGTTCGCGGTGACGGACGATCTCGCCGGCCGCCACGTGGCGCTCGTCGACGACGTGATGACGTCCGGCGCGACGCTCGCGGCCGCCGCGCATGCATTGAAGATGGCGGGCGCCGCGCGCGTGACGAATCTCGTTGCGCTGCGCACCGCCAGGGATTAATTAGATAGAGAGGCCGGCCGCCCGCACGCGGCGACGGCCGTCACGAACCGGCCGGCAGGGATGGCGTGCACGTTGCTCCGCCCCGGCCGGCCCAGCCAGACCCAACCATGTTCAACGTCATCCTCGTCGCTCCCGAAATTCCGCCGAACACCGGCAACGTGATCCGCCTGTGCGCCAACACCGGCGCGCGCCTGCACCTGATCGAGCCGCTCGGCTTTCCGCTCGACGACGCGAAGATGCGCCGCGCGGGCCTCGACTATCACGAGTACGCGGAGATGGGCGTGCACCGCGACTGGAACGCGTTCGTCGCGGCCGAAGCGCCCGATCCCGCGCGAATGTTCGCGTTCACGACCCGCGGTTCGGGCCGCTTCCACGATCACGCGTTCGTGCCAGGCGACTGGTTCGTGTTCGGCTCGGAAACGCGCGGCCTGCCGGCCGACGTGCTCGAGCGCTTCCCGAACGAACAGCGCGTGCGCCTGCCGATGCGGCCGGGCAATCGCAGCCTGAACCTGTCGAACACGGTGGCGGTGGTCGTGTTCGAGGCGTGGCGCCAGGCCGGCTTCGAAGGCGGCGCCTGACACGCCCGCCCAGCCGCCCGCGCTAGATGCGCGCGAGCCGCGCGCGATACAGGTCGTATATGTCGGATGAAAAACACGCGAACACCACGCGTGCGAGGTTCGGCGCCTGCGGCAGCATGTCGGCGACCGTGCCGACCGCGATATCGACGGCCTCGTCGGCCGGATAGCGGTATATGCCGCAGCTGATCGCCGGAAATGCGATCGATGTCGCCGCAACCTCTTCGGCCAGCTCGATCGCGCGCCGGTAGCACGCGGCGAGCAAATCGGGCTCGCCGCGCCCGCCGCCGTGCCACACCGGGCCGACCGCATGAATCACGTACCGCGCCGGCAGCCCGTGGCCGCGCGTGAGCTTCGCGTCGCCGGTCGCGCAGCCGCCAAGCGTGCGGCACTCGGCCAGCAGGCCCGGGCCGGCCGCGCGATGGATCGCACCGTCGACACCGCCGCCACCGAGCAGCGAACCGTTCGCGGCGTTGACGATCGCGTCGACGTCGAGCGTCGTGATGTCGACGCGTTGCGCGTCGAGCGTGGTGGAACCGATCCGAAGCATGACACCCTCCCGAAATGCCGGAGACCGTTCAAGCGTAGTGCGCTTTGGCGCCGCCCGCTTTGCGCGAGCGCGCCCGGTCGCAAAAATCGGCGTGCTTCGTCGGTGTTATTCGGCGCGCGCGTCGCGCCGCAGCAGGCCGCTGACCGCATCGCGCGGCGCGACGCCGTCGAACAGCACGCCGCACACGGCTTCGGTGATCGGCATTTCGATCGATTGCGCGCGCGCGAGCGCGAGCACGGCCTGCGCGCAGCGCACGCCTTCGGCCACGTGGCCGAGCGCACCGAGGATGTCGTTCAGCGAGCGGCCGGCCGCCAGTTGCAGGCCGACCGTGCGATTGCGCGACAGGTCGCCCGTCGCGGTGAGGATCAGGTCGCCGAGGCCCGTGAGGCCCGTGAAGGTTTCCGCGCGGCCGCCGAGCGCGACGCCGAGGCGCGACATTTCCGCGAGGCCGCGCGTGACCAGCGCGGCGCGCGCGTTCAGCCCGAGCCCGAGCCCGTCGGCGATGCCGGTCGCGATCGCCAGCACGTTCTTCACCGCGCCGCCGACCTCGACGCCGACCACGTCGTCACCCGTGTAGATCCGCATCGCGCCGTGATGGAACGCGGCGAGGGTGCGCTCGCGGCATTCGGCGGACGCGCTCGCGACCGTCAGCGCGACGGGCAGCGCAAGCCCGACCTCGCGGGCGAAGCTCGGCCCCGACAGCACGCCATTGCTGTGCTGCCCCGGCAATTCGGCCGCGATCACCTGGTGCGGCAGCAGATGCGTGTCGGCCTCGAAGCCCTTGCAGACCCATACGACATGCGCGGGCACGCAGCCCGCGTCGCGCATCGCGCCGAACAGCGTGCGCAGGCCGGCCACCGGCGCGGCGATCACGCACAGCGCGTCGTCCGCGGCGCCGTGCGCGAGCGCGGCGCCGAGATCGGCGTCGTAGCGCAGCGCAGCGGGCAGCGCGATGCCGTCCAGATAGCGGGAATTTTCGTGCCGGGCCTGCAGCCCGGCGATCAGCGCGGCGTCGCGCGCCCAGAGAAGCGTATCGTGCCGCGCGGCCAGATGGCCCGCGAGCGCGGTGCCCCAGGCACCGGCGCCGAGAACGGCTACTTTCATACCCAGCACCGGTCCGGAGTGAAACGTCAGTTCAGCGTCGTGCCGTTCGGCGCGCCATTCGGCGCGCCTGCTGCGCCGGACTGCTGCTGAAGCTGCGCGAGACGCTGCTCGTACAGCGCCTGGAAGTTGATTTCCGCCAGGTGGATCGGCGGGAAGCCCGCACGCGTGATCGCGTCGGCAATGTTCGAGCGCAAGTACGGGAACAGGATCGTCGGGCACGCGATGCCGACGAGCGGGTCGAGCTGTTCGTCGGGAATGTTGCGAATGTCGAAAATGCCGGCCTGCTTCGCTTCGATGAGGAACGCGACCTTGTCCTTCACCTTCGCGGTGACGGTGCCCGACACGACGACTTCGAACACGCTTTCCGCCAGGCGCTCGGCCTTCACGTCGACTTCCACTTCAACCGACGGCATGTCCTGCTCGAGGAAGATCGCCGGCGAATTCGGCTGCTCGAGCGACATATCCTTCAGATAGACGCGCTGGATGTTGAAGAACGGTTGATTTTCGACGTCGGACATGGTGTTTCCCTAAAAGTGGTGACGGGGCGGCCCGGCTTCGCGCCGGCCGCCTCGGTTGGATCCTGCGCGCCCAAGCCACGGCGCGGCCGGCGGCCATTCTGCCCTAATCAGGCTGCTTGCAGAAGCGGCAAGAGGCCGCCCTCGCGATCGAGCTTCGACAGATCGTCGTAACCGCCGACGTGCGTGTCGCCGATATAGATCTGCGGCACCGTGCGGCGGCCCGTGCGCGTCATCATTTCGTCGCGGCGTGCCGGATCGCGGTCGATCAGCACCTTCTCGATCTGCTCGACGCCGCGCAGCTTCAGCAGGCGCTCGGCCTGGATGCAATACGGGCACACCTGCGTGCTGTACATCAATACCTTGCTCACTTCGCCACTCCTTGTTTGACGACCGGCATCCCGGCCTGCTGCCACGCGGCGACGCCGCCCTCGAGCACGTGCACCTCGGCATAGCCCGCCGCCTCGACCTCGCGCGCCGCCTTCTGCGACTGCTGGCCGTTCTGGCAGACGAGCAGCACCGGGGTGCTCTTGTTTTTCGCAACCTGCGCAATTTTCGCGCCGATCTCGCCGGCGGCGACCTGGCGCGCCGACGGCAGGTGGCCGGCAGCGAAGTCGGTCGCCGCGCGCAGGTCGATCACGACCGCGTTGCGGCGATTGATGAGCTGCGTCGCCTCCGCGGCCGACAGGCCGCCGCGGCCGCGACGCAGCGCGGGCCATGCAAGCAGGCCGCCGGAAACCAGCAGGATCGCGATAAGGGCCAGGTTCGTGTAATTGGTAAAGAACGTCACGGAATGTCGCCGGAAAAGAGAAATCGGAAAAGGACAATCCGGCCATTATAAAATAACCGTCTTGCGCGATGGCGGACCCGGGCCGGGTACCGCGCGACGCGCCCCGCTTCCCTATCACTACCGACCGCAAGATCCATGTACAAACTCGTTCTCATCCGCCACGGCGAATCGACGTGGAACAAGGAAAACCGCTTCACCGGCTGGGTCGACGTCGACCTGACCGAACAGGGTCGCAACGAGGCCTACCAGGCCGGCGAACTGCTCAGGGAGGCCGGCTACACGTTCGACATCGCATACACGTCGGTGCTCAAGCGCGCGATCCGCACGCTGTGGCACGTGCAGGACCGGATGGACCTGATGTACCTGCCGGTCGTCCACTCGTGGCGCCTGAACGAGCGCCACTACGGCGCGCTGTCGGGCCTGAACAAGGCGGAAACGGCCGCCAAGTTCGGCGACGACCAGGTGCTCGTGTGGCGTCGCAGCTACGACACGCCGCCGCCCGCGCTCGAGCCGACCGACGAACGCGCGCCGTTCAACGACCCGCGCTACGCGAAGGTGCCGCGCGAGCAGCTGCCGCTCACCGAGTGCCTGAAGGACACCGTCGCGCGCGTGCTGCCGCTGTGGAACGAATCGATCGCGCCGGCCGTCCGCGCGGGCAAGCAGGTGCTGATCGCCGCGCACGGCAACTCGCTGCGCGCGCTGATCAAGTACCTCGACGGCATCTCGGACAGCGACATCGTCGGCCTGAACATTCCGAACGGCGTGCCGCTCGTGTATGAACTCGACGAAGACCTGAAGCCGATCAAGCACTACTACCTGGGCGACCAGGACGCGATCGCGAAGGCGCAGGCCGCCGTCGCGAAGCAGGGCAAGGCGGGCTGACGCCCGTCACGCCGGGCAGCGCGCGTCGCGCGCGGCCTGTCCGGCCCGCCCCGGCGCGCGGCGCGAACCTTCGCGGCCCCGATGCTGTCGAATCCGCTTTCGAATCCGCTGCGCGTCCGGCGGCAGCCCGCCGGGCCCTGGGCCTCTGCACCATTTCCGCAGCGTTCCACTGAGTATTCGGACGAACAGTTATACTTGTCCGCTACATCCCCGCTACCGCCACGCGCTTCCCGACCGCACCAGACTCTCTATGCGAATGAAATTGAAGAACATCGGCCTGATTGCCGCGGGCCTCGCCACGGGCGTGTTCGCCACGCTGCAGGTTTCGGCATCGGCCGAGCAGACCGCCACGGCGCCGCTTCCCCTCGACCAGCTCCGCCTGTTCGCGGAAGTGTTCGGCCAGATCAAGCGCGAGTACGTCGAGCCGGTCGACGACAAGAAGCTGCTGACGGCGGCGATCAAGGGCATGGTGTCGAGCCTCGACCCGCATTCGTCGTTCCTCGACAAGACCGACTATGACGAGCTGCAGGAGCAGACCAAGGGTCGCTTCGCGGGTCTCGGCATCGAGATCTCGCAGGAAGACGGCCTCGTCAAGGTGATCTCGCCGATCGAGGATACCCCCGCGTTCCGCGCCGGCATCCGTCCGGGTGACCTGATCACGCGCATCAACGACAAGCCGGTGCGCGGCATGACGCTCGACAAGGCCGTCAAGCAGATGCGCGGCGAGCCGGGCACCAAGGTCACGCTGACGATCTTCCGCAAGAGCGACGACCGCACGTTCCCGGTCACGGTCACGCGCGCGGTCATCCGGGTGCAGAGCGTGAAGATGAAGCTGCTCGACCCGGGCTACGCGTACATCCGGATCACGAGCTTCCAGGAGCGCACGACGCCCGATCTCGCCGCGAAGCTGCAGGACATCGCGCGCCAGCAGCCGAACCTGAAGGGCCTGATCGTCGATCTGCGCAACAACGGCGGCGGCCTGCTGCAGAGCGCGGTCGGCGTCGCCGGCGCGTTCCTGCCGCCCGACTCCGTCGTCGTGTCGACCAACGGCCAGATCCCGGATTCGAAGCAGGTCTACCGCGACACCTACGACAACTACCGCCTGCCGTCCTTCGACGGCGACCCGCTGAAGAACCTGCCGCCGGTCTTCAAGACCGTGCCGATGATCGTGCTGACGAACGCGTATTCGGCGTCCGCGTCGGAAATCGTCGCCGGCGCGCTGCAGGATTCGAAGCGCGCACAGATCATGGGCAAGACGACGTTCGGCAAGGGCTCGGTGCAGACGGTTCGTCCGATGACGGCCGACACCGCGCTGCGCCTGACGACCGCCTACTACTACACGCCGAGCGGCCGTTCGATCCAGAACAAGGGCATCACGCCCGACGTGCCGGTCGATCAGTACGCGGACGGCGATCCGGACGACGTGCTCGTGACGCGCGAGGTCGACTACACGAACCACCTCGCGAACACGCAGGACCCGAACGAGAAGAAGGAACAGGAAGAACGCGAGCAGCGCCGGATGGATCAGCTGCGCGTCCTCGAAGAGCAGAACGACAAGAAGACGCCGGAGCAACGCCAGAAGGACCGCGATCGCAAGCCGATCGAGTTCGGCAGCGCCGACGACTTCATGATGCAGCAGGCGCTCAACAAGCTCGAAGGCAAGCCGGTGCAGGAATCGAAGTCGCGCCTCGCCGAGAGCACGACGAAGAGCCCGGCCACCAAGGCCGCGACGCCCGCGAAGGCGTCGGGCGCGAAGGCCGCCGCACCGAAGCCCGCGTCGGCACCGCAGTAAGCGCCGGCCGGCATCCGACGGGCCATCGCGGGAACACCGCGATGGCCCGTTTTTCATGCGCGCCTAAAATAACGCTACGTCCGCCGCCTCGCTCACGACTTCCCATGAACGACGATCAACTCCTTCGCTATTCCCGCCACATCCTCGTCGACGAAATCGGCATCGACGCGCAGCAGCGCTTCCTCGACGCGCATGCGCTCGTCGTCGGCGCGGGCGGTCTCGGCTCGCCGGCGGCGATGTATCTGGCGGCCTCCGGAGTCGGCACGATCACGCTGGTCGACGCCGACACGGTCGACCTCACGAACCTGCAGCGGCAGATCCTGCACGCGACGGCCTCGGTCGGCCGCAGCAAGGTCGAATCCGGGCGCGACACGCTTGCGCGGCTGAACCCGGAAGTGACCGTGAATGCGGTCGCGGCGCGCGTCGACGACGCGTGGCTCGACGAACACGTGCCGCGGGCGAGCGTCGTGCTCGACTGCACCGACAACTTCGCGACACGCCATGCGATCAACCGCGCGTGCGTCGCGCACGGCGTGCCGCTCGTGTCGGGCGCCGCGCTGCGCTTCGACGGCCAGATCAGCACGTTCGACTTCCGCGACCCGGCCGCGCCCTGCTACGCGTGCGTGTTTCCGGAAGACCAGCCGTTCGAGGAAGTCGCGTGCGCGACGATGGGCGTGTTCGCGCCGACGGTCGGGATCATCGGCGCGATGCAGGCCGCCGAAGCGCTGCGCGTGATCGGCGCGATCGGCACGACGCTCAACGGCCGGCTGATGATGCTCGATTCGCTGCGGATGGAATGGACGACGATGAAGATCGCGCGCCAGGCCGACTGCCCCGTGTGCCAGGGCCGGCACTGACGCGCGCGATGCATGCGCCGAACGGCGCATGCGTGACGTTTCGCTACTTTTGCGGCGGTTTCACCGGGCGGTACGCGGCGCCTAGGCGGCCGCGTCGTCCGCGCGCGGTTCCGCGACCGCCAGGCGCTTGAGCGCCGCCTGCACTTCCTCGGGCTCGAACGCGGCCAGCACGTCGGCCGTCGGCTTCTCGAGCGCCTTCAGATGCGCGCGCAGGATCTCCTGCTTCACGACCAGCAACTGGCTCGGATGCATCGAGAACTCGGTGAGCCCCATCCCGAGCAACAGGCGCGTGAGCGTCGGATCGCCCGCCATCTCCCCGCACACCGACACCGACACGCCCGCGCGCTTCGCTTCGCGCAGCGTATAGGAGATCAGGTGCAGCACCGCCGGATGCAGCGGGTCGTACAGGTGCGCGACCGCGTTGTCCGCACGGTCGATCGCGAGCGTGTACTGGATCAGGTCGTTGGTGCCGATCGACAGGAAGTCGAAGCGCTTCAGGAACAGCGGCAGCGCGATCGCCGCGGCCGGGATCTCGATCATCGCGCCGAGGCGCACGTTCGGGTCGTACGCGAGCCCCGCATCGTCGAGCTGGCGCTTCGCCTCGCGGATCAGGTCCAGCGTCTGGTCGATCTCCTGCGCGTGCGCGAGCATCGGGATCAGGATCTTCACCTGCCCGAACGCGGACGCGCGCAGGATCGCGCGCAGCTGCGTGAGGAACATCTGCGGCTCGGACAGGCTCCAGCGGATCGCGCGCAGGCCGAGCGCGGGGTTCGGCGCCGTCTCGTAGCCTTCGTCGAGCGCCTCGAGCGGCTTGTCCGCGCCGACGTCGATCGTGCGGATCGTCACCGGCATGCCCTTCATCCACTCGACCGCACGCTTGTACGCGGCGAACTGCTCCTCCTCTTCCGGCATCTCCTTCTGATGCATGAACAGGAACTCGGAACGGAACAGCCCGACGCCGACCGCGCCGGCCTCGACCGCGGCCTTCGCGTCGTCGGGCAGCTCGATGTTCGCGTACAGCTCGATCTTGGTGCCGCACAAGGTTTGCGTCGGCGAGAACTTCAGGCGCTGCAGCTTGCGCTGCTCGAGCAGCTTCTCGGACTGGCGGTACGAATATTCCTCGAGGACGATCGGCGCGGGATCGACGATCACGATCCCCTGGTCGCCGTCGACGATGATCAGGTCGTCCTGGCGGATCAGCGCGCTCGCATGCTGGACGCCGACCGCGGCCGGAATGCCGAGGCTGCGCGCGACGATCGCCGTGTGCGACGTGCGGCCGCCGAGATCGGTGACGAACGCCTGGAACGACTGCGACTTGAACTGCATCATGTCGGCCGGCGCGATGTCGTGCGCGACGACGATCATCTCGTTCTGGCCGCGCGCGGCCGCGCGATCGAGCGCCTGCGACGCGGACGGCGCGCCGGCGAGCGCCTTCAGCACCCGCTCGACCACCTGTTCGATGTCGGCCTTGCGCTCGCGCAGGTATTCATCCTCGATGTCGTCGAAGTGGCGCGTGAGCAGCTCGAGCTGCTCGGTCAGCGCCCATTCGACGTTGTAGCGGCGCGTGCGGACCAGGTCGATGGTTTCCTGCACGAGCATCGCGTCGCTGAGGATCATCGTGTGCACGTCGATGAACGCGCCCACTTCGCTCGGGGTGTCGTCGGTCAGGTCGGCGCGCAGCGCCTCGAGCTCGCGATGCACGAGCTCGCGCGCCGTGCGAAAACGCTCGACCTCGGCGTCGATCTGGTCCGCCTCGATCAGGTAATGGGCGACGTCGAGCGCCGCCGGCGCGATCAGATACGCTCGCCCGATCGCGATACCACGTGAGACGGGAATGCCATGCAGCGTGAAGGACACGCGCACCTCCTCTATACAAGTAAAGCCGCGGCACACCGCTGCGATGCGCTTATGACCCCGGTTAGCGATTATAAATTCCGTACCTCCGTGCTGACTGCATGCACCGCAGCATTGTTCTTTCCGCACCCATGCTCCGGACGAAAAAAATGCCGCGGAAAACGCGGCATTCTGCTCCGAAACGGCAATGATCCCGCGCGGGGATCACTGACCTTCGCCGAATTTGTCCGCGATCAGCTTGAGCAGCGCGTCCATCGCTTCGCGCTCGTCGGGACCTTCGGTCTCGATCGTCACCGAGCTGCCGATGCCCGCCGCGAGCATCATCACGCCCATGATGCTTTTCGCGTTGATCTTGCGCCCGTTGCGCGTCATCCAGACTTCCGACTGGAAGTTGCCGGCCAGTTGCGTAAGCTTGGCCGATGCGCGTGCATGGAGCCCCAATTTGTTGACGATGGTGGTTTCTTGTTGAAGCATGATTCTCGGTCGGGTCGGTCGAGGCCGCCGGCGACGTGCGGCGGCTCGGTCTAAAACGGGGAAAACGGGCGGTCAGTGCGATTCGGTGCGCGGTTGCGGCTCGGGCGGAATCGGCGCGCACTGGCCGCAGCCGGCTTCGGTCGGCGGCGGCGGCGTGCCGGCCGCCACTTCATGGACGCCCTTCGCGCCGCCGGACAGCGCCTTGTCGACGAGCTTGTCGAGCGGCACGGTGCGGTAGCAGACGGCCCGCACCAGCATCGGCAGGTTCACGCCCGCCAGCACGCGCACGTTGTCGAGCTTCGCGAGCTGGCCCGCGATGTTCGCGGGCGTCGCGCCGTACATGTCGGTCAGCACGACGACGCCGTTCTCTTCCCTGAGCCGCGCGAGCTCCGCATGCGCGAACGCCATCACCTGGGTGGGGTCGCTGTCCGCCAGCACGTCGATACAGCCGATGCGCGCGGGCACGCCGCCGTAGATGTGCGCGATGCAGTCCCGCAACGCGGTGGCGAGCGGCGCATGCGCGATGATCAGAATCCCGGCCATGTCAGACCGCCTCCGGCCGCCCCTGGCGGGCCGACGCCCCGCGGCGGGGCCACGAGCATAGCGAGTATGGGAATCGTTTCATGTTCAGCCTTGCAACGGTTTCGGCCCGACCGCCGGGCCTTCGGCGCGCTGGTCGCGGCACCGGGCAAGCGGGCATTGTAGCAGGCCGGTCGAACGGCTCCGGCGACGGGGGGCCTGCGCGGCCGCCGCCGGAATTGCGCGCGAAGCGGGCTACGCGGCCGCCCGCTCCAGCGCGTCGATGAACATCGCGGCGACGTCGAAACCCGTCTGCTCCATGATTTCGCGGAAGCACGTCGGGCTCGTCACGTTCACCTCGGTCAGCCAGTCGCCGATCGCGTCGAGGCCGACCAGCAGCAGCCCGCGCGCGGCGAGCACCGGCCCGAGCGTCTCGGCGATCTCGCGGTCGTGCGGCGTCAGCGGCTGCGCGACGCCCAGCCCGCCCGCGGCGAGATTGCCGCGCACCTCGCTGCCCTGCGGGATCCGCGCGAGCGAATACGGCACCGGCTCGCCCGCGATCAGCAGGATGCGCTTGTCGCCGGCCGTGATCTCGGGGATGAACTTCTGGATCATCAGCGAGCGCGTGCCGTCATGACCGAGCATCTCGATGATGGCGCCGAGATTCATCCCGTCGGCCTTCACGCGGAACACCCCCATCCCGCCCATCCCGTCGAGCGGCTTCACGATCACGTCGCCGTGCGCGGCGTGGAACGCACGCAAGCGCGCGGCGTCGCGCGTGACGAGCGTCGGCGCGACGAACTGCGGAAACTCGCCGATCGCGAGCTTCTCCGAGTGATCGCGGATCGACTGAGGCTTGTTGAACACGCGTGCGCCTGCACGCTCGGCCAGCTCGAGCATCCAGGTCGCCGTCACGTACTCCATGTCGAACGGCGGATCCTTGCGCATCAGCACCGCGCCGAACGACGTCATCTGACGCGATTCATGGGCGCCCGCCTCGTACCACGGATGGCGATGAAGATCGGTCGTGTCGCCGACGATCGTCATGCGCTGCACGTCCGCCTCGACGCCCGAGCCCGTCCATGCGAGCTGGTGCGGCTGGCATGCGTACACCGCATGCCCGCGCCGCGCGGCCTCCGCCATCATCGCGTAGGTCGAATCCTTGTAGATCTTGAAGCGCTCGAGCGGGTCGGCGATAAAGAGAATGTCCATGCGGGTCCTGTACGTAGCGAAGCCGTTACACCTGGATGGCTTCGGGATCGGTCTTTTCCAGTTCGATCGACGACGCGATCAGCGACAGGCGCGCGACGACGCCGTACATGTAGAAGCGGTTCGGCGGCGCGGCGCCCGGCTTCGCGCCGGCGTCCGGCAGCGCGGTGTGCTCGAAGCCGAGCGGCACGTAGTGCATGCCCGGCGCGTTCAGGTTCTGGTCGCGCTCGCGGCCGCCGTGCGTGCGGTAGAAGCCGCCGACCACGTAGCGGTCGATCATGTACACGACCGGCTCCGCGACTTCGTCGCCGACGCGCTCGAACGTATAGACGCCTTCCTGCACGATCACGTCGCGCACCGCGAGGCCGGCCTTCGACTCGGCCATCTGCGTGCGCTCGGCCTTCGACATGCGGCCGATCTCGGCCGCATCGTGCACGGTCATCACGCCGCGCCCGGCGGTGCCCGCGTCGGCCTTCACGACGACGTACGGCTTTTCGCTGATTCCGTATTCGCGGTACTTGCGCGCGATCTTCTTCAGCACGCCGTCGATCGCGTCGGCGAGCGCCTGCTCGCCTTCATGCGCCTGCCAGTCGACGCCTTCGACGTGCGCGAAATACGGATTCACCATCCACGGATCGACGCCGACCATCTTCGCGAACTTCTTCGCGACGTCGTCGTAGCACAAGAAGTGCGTCGACTTGCGGCGCACGGCCCAGCCCGCGTGCAGCGGCGGCAGCAGGTACTGCTCGTGCAGGTTTTCCAGCACGGCGGGAATCCCGGCCGACAGGTCGTTGTTCAGCAGGATCGAGCACGGATCGAAATTCTTCAGGCCGAGGCGGCGCTGCGAACGCTCGAGCGGTTCGAGCACGATCTTCTGGCCGTCGGCCAGCGTGATCGGCGTCATGTCGGTGATGCCCGGATCGAGCGAGCCGAAGCGCACGTTCAGGCCGGCCTGGCGCATGATCGTCGCGAGCCGCGCGACGTTTTCCAGGTAGAACGCGTTGCGGGTCGGCAGCTCGGGGATCACGAGCAGGTTCTTCGCGTCCGGGCAGATCTTCTCGATCGCGGCCATCGCGGCCTGGACGGCGAGCGGCAGCACTTCGGACGGCAGATTGTTGAATGCGCCGGGGAACAGGTTCGCGTCGACGGGCGCCAGCTTGAAGCCGGCGTTGCGCAGGTCCACCGAACAATAGAACGGCGGGGTGTGTTCCTGCCATTCGAGCCTGAACCAGCGTTCGATCGCAGGCGTCGCGTCGAGGATCTTCCGCTCGAGTTCGAGCAGCGGACCGTTCAACGCGGTAACGAGGTGGGGAACCATGAATCACTCGCGAGCGGGAGAATGAAGATTGTAGAGCAATTGCCTTGCCCATTTGGGGATTGTTCCCGGCTTCACAAGGATTTGGAGGAAGTTTTCGGCTATTGACCCGATAGGTCGAAGGGTTATGCGCTGCCGCGACATGCGGCAGGAGAAAAAAACGCCCGCCGGGTGGCGGGCCGAAATCGCTGCGCTCATTCGTGGCGGGCGCCGTCTGCGCGGCGGCCCGCCGTCATCCGTACGACTTATTCGACATGCTCGCCGTGCAGCACCACGTCGAGACCTTCGCGCTCTTCCTCTTCGCTCACGCGCAGGCCGATCGTCAGGTCGATCAGCTTGAGCAGCACGAAGCTCAGCACGCCGCTGTACACCAGCGTGATCAGCACGCCCTTCGCCTGCAGCAGCAGGCTGCCGTCGAAACCGCCGATGTCCTTGACCGCGAACACGCCGGTCAGCAGTGCGCCGAGCACCCCGCCCACGCCGTGCACGCCGAACGCATCGAGCGAATCGTCGTAGCCGAGCTTCGACTTGAGCCACGTCGCCGACCAGTAGCACACGACGCCGGCCGCGATGCCGATCACGAGCGCACCCGTCACGCCGACGAAGCCGGCCGCCGGCGTGATCGCGACGAGGCCCGCGACCGCACCCGACACGATGCCGAGCACCGACGGCTTACCGTGCGTGAGCCACTCGGCGAACATCCAGCCGAGCGCCGCGCAGGCCGTCGCGATTTGCGTCGTCAGCATCGCGAAGCCGGCACGGCCGTCGGCCGCGACCGCGGAACCCGCGTTGAAGCCGAACCAGCCGACCCACAGCATCGAGCCGCCGATCATCGTCAGCACGAGGTTGTGCGGCGCCATCGATTCACGGCCGAAGCCGACGCGCTTGCCGAGCATCAGGCACGACACGAGGCCGGCGATACCGGCGTTGATGTGCACCACCGTGCCGCCCGCGAAGTCGAGCACGCCGTCCGCCGACAGCCAGCCGGTCGGCTCCCACACCATGTGCGCGATGGGCACGTAGACGATCAGCGACCAGAGCGTCATGAACACGAGCATCGCCGAGAACTTCATCCGGTCGGCGAACGCGCCGCAGATCAGCGCCGGCGTGATGATCGCAAACGTCATCTGGTAGACGAAGTAGACCGATTCCGGAATCGTCGTCGCCAGGTGGCTGACGGTCAGCGTGGTCGCCTTGTCGCCCTTCACGTAGGTCATCCCGTGCAGGAACACGCGCGACAGGCCGCCGATGAAGCCGTTGCCCGGCGTGAATGCGAGGCTGTAGCCGACCACCGTCCACAGCACCGTGATCAGCGCGGTGATCGCGAAGCTCTGCATCACGGTCGCGAGCACGTTCTTCTTGCGGACCATGCCCGCGTAGAACAGCGCGAGGCCGGGGATCGTCATGAACAGCACGAGCGCGGTGGACGTCAGCATCCACGCGGTGTCGCCGGCGCTGATCTTCGACGAATCGACGGAGAACGGCGCGGTCGGCGCGGCGGGTGCGGCCGGCGCGGACGCAGCCGCGGCAGCCGATGCGTCGGCGGCCGACGCGGGGGCCGCGGCAGCGGCAGGCGCCGAAGCGTCCGTGGCGGCCGGGGCCGAAGCGGCCGAAGCGGTTGCCGTTGCATCGGACGCCGTTGCGGCGGGCGCGGACGCGGCCGAGGCCGCGTCGTCGGCGAGCGCGGGGCCGACACCGGCCGCGATCAGCGAGCCTGCCATCAGCAGGGACATCAGAAGTTTGCGCATCTCGGGTTTCCTCTTGTTGCTTGTCTTTGTCTGTTACAGCGCGTCTGCGCCGGTCTCCCCGGTCCGGATCCGGATCACTTGCTCGATCGGCGTGACGAAGATCTTCCCGTCGCCGATCTTGCCGGTGCGTGCGGCCCGCTCGATCGCCTCCACCGCCTGATCGACGAGATCGTCGGACACGGCCGCCTCGATCTTCATCTTCGGCAGGAAGTCGACGACGTATTCGGCGCCGCGATACAGCTCGGTGTGCCCCTTCTGGCGCCCGAACCCCTTCACCTCCGTCACCGTGATGCCGGAGACGCCGAGCGCGGAGAGCGCTTCGCGCGTCTCATCGAGCTTGAACGGCTTGATGATTGCGGTAATCAGTTTCATGAAGTCCTCTCGCTGGGTTGTCCCGTCGAATTGGTTGGAATGGTGTGACGGTCTCTTCCCAGCAACTCGCATGCCATGTTTGCGGGAGGACCGTCTCGAACGGCTCCGAAACGGGGGCGCATCACCCGCTGAAAGGTGCGCAAGCCCGGCCGAACGGCCAACGTGGGCCCGGTTTGCTGGCGCGCCGAAAGGATCGTTGCTAGAGTGCACGCACGTCCCGGTTCACCGGGCCATTCACCCATGCGGGCGCCATGCCCGGAATTCGCGCCAGCGGCGCACCATTTCCGGTCATGCGTGCATCATGGGCACGTACGCAACTGAAGATGCACATTTTTTGTGCAAGGAAGGAAATCTCATGAAGCAACCCAGCGATGTTTTCAACGACCTGCAGTCGCGCGTCAGCGATCTGCTGAAAAACTCGCCGGCCAAGGATGTCGAGCGCAACGTGAAGGCCATGCTGTCGCAAGGCTTCTCGAAACTCGACCTCGTCACGCGCGAGGAGTTCGACACGCAGGCACAGGTGCTTGCCCGCACCCGCGTGCGTCTCGAGGAACTCGAAAAGCGCGTCGCGGAACTCGAGCAGAAGCTCGCAGCGCCGCAGGCCTGACGCCCCCTGACCGACAGGTTCGGGCACGGGCCGCCTCGTGCGCCCCGTGCCCGCCACCTTCCTCCGCGCTTCGTCGTCCGTCGTTCTTCGCTGCACCCTCCGCTCTTCGCTGTTCATCGTTCTTCGCAGCATCCTCCGCTCTTCGCAGTCCGTCGCTCTTCGCAGTCCGTCGTTCGCAACACCTCGTTCTTTCCCCGCGCCACGCCGGCAAGCGCGCACCGATTTCTCCGATTCCCGCGGCATGCGGCCCTGAACGGCCGTTGCCCGTCCGATTCATTTACAGGAGCCTCGCCATGTCGCTCGCCGTGGTGCGCAGTCGCGCGCCGGCGGCCGGTCGCGCGCCGGACGTCACCGTCGAAGTCCATCTTGCCAACGGGTTGCCGTCGTTCTCGATCGTCGGCCTGCCCGATCTCGAAGTCCGCGAAAGCCGCGAGCGCGTGCGCGCCGCGCTGCAGAACTGCGGATTCGAATTCCCCGTGCGCCGCATCACGGTCAACCTCGCACCGGCCGACCTGCCGAAGGAGTCGGGCCGCTTCGACCTGCCGATCGCCCTCGGCATCCTCGCCGCGAACGGCCAGATTCCGGCCGACGCGCTGGCCGGCCGCGAATTCGCGGGCGAGCTGTCGCTGACCGGCGCGCTGCGGCCGATGCGCGGTGCGTTCGCGATGGCGTGCGGCGCGGCACGCGACTCGCGCGCGGGTGAAACCGGATCGGGCGTCGCCTCCGGCGCTCGGCTCGGCGCGACGTCCGGCCCGGCGGCCGCGTCGCGCCCGCCCGAGCTGTATCTGCCGCTCGACAGCGCCGCCGAGGCCGCGCTCGTGCCGGGCGTCACGGTATTCGGCGCGCCCGACCTGCCCGCGCTATGCGCGCACCTCGCCGGTGCGCCGGACGCCCGGCTCGCGCCGGTCGCGGCGCCGTGCCTCGACGGCGTGCCGGCGCCGGCCGCCCCCGATCTCGCGGACGTCATCGGCCAGCGCGGCGCCCGGCGCGCGCTCGAAGTGGCCGCCGCGGGCGGGCACCACATGCTGATGATCGGGCCGCCCGGCGCCGGCAAGTCGATGCTGGCCGCGCGGCTGCCTGGCCTCCTGCCGCCGCTGACCGACGACGAGGCGCTGACGTCGGCCGCGCTCCTTTCCGCCAGCCGCCTCGGCTTCTCGCCCGCGCAGTGGCGGCGGCGGCCATTCCGCTCGCCGCATCATTCGTCGAGCGCCGCCGCGCTGGTCGGCGGCCGCAATCCACCGCAGCCGGGCGAGATCACGCTCGCGCACCTCGGCGTGCTGTTTCTCGACGAGCTGCCCGAATTCGACCGGCACGTGCTGGAAATGCTGCGCGAGCCGCTGGAAGTGGGCCGCATCACGATCTCGCGCGCGGCGCAGCAGGCCGATTTCCCTGCCGCATGCCAGCTGATCGCCGCGATGAATCCGTGCCCGTGCGGCTGGCACGGCGATCCGTCCGGACGCTGCCGCTGCTCGCCGGACGTCGCCTCGCGCTACCTGCGCAAGCTGTCGGGGCCGCTGCTCGACCGCATCGACATCCAGATCGACCTGCCAGCGCTGTCGCCGGCCGAACTCGCCGCACGCGCGACGGCGCACGGCGAATCGAGCGCCACGGTCGCCGCACGGGTCGCCCACGCGCGCGCACTGCAGTTCGAACGGCAGGGCAAGACGAATCACATGCTGAGCGGCCGCGAGACCGACGACCTGTGCCGCCCGACCGACGACGGCGAGCGGCTGCTGCGCGAGGCCGGCGAGCGCTTCGGATGGTCGGCGCGCGCGTATTTCCGCGTGCTGAAGGTCGCGCGGACGATCGCCGACCTGGCCGGCGACCCGTTGCCGACGGCCGCGCAGATCGCCGAGGCGATCCGCTACCGGCGCGCGCTCACGGCGCTGTGAGTGCCCTCGGAGGACAAAATCCGGCTGTCAAGACTTGACTTATGCACAATTTCGCGAATCTGGCCCCGGATCGCCGCTCGCGAGTGCGCTGCCATCGCGAAATTCGTATCCCGTTGTTTCTATTGATTTTTCTCAAAGGGCGCGGACGTTGTCAAATGTACCGGAAGGCCGTCCGGCGCGGCTTTGCGCGAGATTCGCCCTACTTTTCAACAAAGTTATCCACATGCGCTGTGGATAGCTGAAAAATCCCCGCAAAATCCGGCGATTAGCGTCGAAAGCTGCGAATGAACTTTCAGTTGTCACGGCGTGTCGGAGCGCCCTCGCCGGCCGGTGTCAGTCCAGTTTGAACGAGCCGAAAAACTGGTCGAGCTGTTCCTGCGCAAGCGGCCCGTCGGCGATCACGACGGCCTGATACGCATGCCGGCCGCGCGCCACGAGCCGCGCAACGATCGTCTTGTGCGCGTGGTCGCCGCCGCTGGCCGCACCCGCGACCCGCAGCTCGAGCCCGTTCACCGCGCCGCCGGCCGCGAGCGGCACCGGCACCGAGGCCGTCTGTGGCGCGCCTTCGAGATTGCGCGATAGCCCGGCACGCAGGAACTCGAGCGCCGCACGACGCGTGTCGTCGCGGTCGTCCGGCAGCGTCAGCGTGCCGACCGCGAACACCGCGCCGTCGACGTGCGCGGCCTGCATCCGCATCGGCATCGGCATCGGCATCGACGCGCCGCCGACCGTGACCGGATGGTCCTCGACGGTCGGCTTCGCCGGCAGGTCGATCGTATAGCCGGCGTCGTTGTGCAGCGTGCGCCAGTCATACGATGGCGAGCACGCGGCCAGCGCGGCGCTCACACATGCGAGCGCGGCGAAGTGTCGCAGCGGACGATAAAAGGGGCGCAACGAATCGATGACTTCCTTCGGCATGGCTGGGATCGGAACAGGCAAAACGCCATTATCCGACGAAGCTGACACCGGGGATCCGTGGCGCCCGCGGGTGCGTACCGTGCATTCGCGCTAAAATGAGCGCCGAATTTCGACGTCCTTTGCATCGATCCGCGTCATCGACCGACTCCGAGAGCACCAGATGAACACCACGCCTCCCGCCCGGCGCCGCACCGGCCCCGCCCGCTATATCGTCGCGGCGGTCGTCGTCGCGGCCATCGCCATTGCCGGCTTCTTTGCGTTCAACGGCAAGTCCAGCGTGCCGGACGCCACGTTCACGCTGCTGTCGGGCCAGAAGGTATCGACGGGCGGCGACCTGAAGGGCAAGGTCTACCTCGTCAATTTCTGGGCGACGAGCTGCGCGACCTGCATGCAGGAAATGCCGCAGATGGTCGAGACCTACAATCGCTTCAAGGATCAGGGGCTGGAATTCGTCGCGGTGGCGATGAACTACGATCCGCCGATGTACGTCGCGAACTATGCGCAGACGCGCCAACTGCCGTTCAAGGTCGCGCTCGACGACGGCAGCGTCGCGAAGCAGTTCGGCAACGTGCAGCTCACGCCGACGACCTTCGTCGTCGACAAGAATGGCAAGATCCTGAAGCGCTACGTCGGCGCACCGCAGTTCGCGGAGCTCGACGCGCTGCTCAAGAAGGCGCTCGACAGCAACGCAGCGTGAGCGCCGCCACTTAATTCCCCGCACGCAGGGTGCACGCCGCCCTGCTCCGCACAACGGACCGCACTGCGGTCCGTTCGTTTTTCAGCGCTCGGTGTCGCCTTTCGCCGACAGCCCGTAGCGCTTCATCTTCTCGTACAGCGTCGCCTTGCCGACATGCAGCCGGTCGGCCGTCGCCGCGACCGCGCCGCCCGTCTGGTTCAGCGCCTGCGCAATCACCGCGCGCTCGAACTGCTCGATGCGCTCCTTCAGCGTCTGGTCGCTCTCGGCATCGTCGCCGTTCGCGCCCGCTTCCTGCGGCATGTCGGCGACGCCGAGCACGAAGCGGTCCGCCGCGTTGCGCAGCTCGCGCACGTTGCCGGGCCAGTCGCGCTGCATCAGGCTCGCGCGCTGCCGGTCGGTCAGCACGGGGGCCGGCCGCCCGTAGCGCACGGCCGCGTCGAGCATGAAGTGCTCGAACAGCGGCACGATGTCCTCGCGGCGCTCGGCGAGCGGCGGCAGCGCGATCGTCACGACGTTGAGCCGGTACAGCAGGTCGCGCCGGAACGTGCCGGCCGCGACGAGCTCGCTCATGTCGCCCTTCGCGGCCGCGACGACGCGGCAGTTCACGCGGATCGGCTGGTTGGAGCCGAGCCGCTCGAGCACGCCGTCCTGCAGCACGCGCAGCAGCTTCACCTGCAGCGCGAGCGGCATGCTTTCGATTTCGTCGAGGAACAGCGTGCCGCCGGACGCATATTCGAGCTTGCCGACGCGGCGCTTCGCGGCACCCGTAAACGCGCCGGGCTCGTAGCCGAACATCTCCGACTCGAACATCGGCTCGGGCAGCGCGCCGCAGTTCACCGCGATGAACGGCTTGTCGCGACGCGGCGACAGCTCGTGCAGGCTGCGCGCGATCAGCTCCTTGCCGGCGCCCGTGTCGCCGTTGATCAGCACCGATGCGTCGGTGGGCGCGACGTTCGCGATCAGCTTGCGCACCTGTTCGATCGCCGGGCTGCGGCCGATGATGCGCGGCGCGACGATGTTCTGCCCGGCCAGCTCGCGCCGCAGCGCGTGGTTCTCGAGCACGAGTTCGCGCCGCTCGAGCGCGCGGCGCACGGTCTCGGTCAGCCGTTCGGCCGCGAACGGCTTTTCGATGAAGTCGTACGCGCCGTCGCGCATCGCCTGCACGGCCATCGAGATGTCGCCGTGGCCGGTGACGAGGATCACCGGCACGTCGGGCACGCGCTCGCGACACTGCGCGAGCAGGTCGAGCCCGCTCGCGCCGGGCAGCCGGATGTCGCTGACGATCACGCCGGCGGTTTCCGCGACGATCGCCTTGTCGGCAGCCTCGGCCGATTCGAACCCGACGACGTCGAACCCCGCGAGCTGGAGGCTCTGCACGCTCGCCCGGCGAACGAGCGCATCGTCTTCGATATAGATCACTTGCAGCCGGTTGGCCATCGTAGTCACTTGCTCCTGACACGCCGCGCGGCGGGAAGCGCGCGGCTCTCGTTGATGCCGGTCGTGCGGCGAACGGGGCCCTAGCGCGAGCCCGCCGGCTCGGACAGGGAGTCCGGATGATGCGTGCGCGTGCGCCGCAGCGTCAAGACGAACAGCGCGCCGCCGGACGGCGCATTGCGCGCGGTCAGCGCGCCGCCCGCGTCGCTCGCGATCGACGACGAGATCGCGAGGCCGAGCCCGAGCCCGCGCCCCATTTCCTTCGTCGTGAAGAACGGTTCGAACAAGCGCGGCAGCAGGTCGGGCGCGATGCCGGGGCCGTTGTCGCGCACCTCGACCGCCAGCGTCGCGGCCGACACCGCGATCGTCACTTCGATCGCCGGCGCCGGAACACCCGCGACCGCGTCGAGCGCGTTGCCGAGCAGGTTGATCAGCACCTGTTCGAGGCGCAAGTCCTCACAGCGGGCGACGAGGTCCGGATAATCGCGCGCGAGGTCGAGCGGCGCATCCTGCGCGGGCGACACGGTCGCATCCTGCAGCGTCAGCGTGAGCGCGACGCCGCGCAGCCGGTCGCCGAGCAGCGACAGCACGCTGCGCAGCGCGCGCACGACGAGCGCCTGTTCGTTGCGCGGCTTCGCACGGCCGACGAACAGCTTCAGCTGATTGGTGATCTTGCCCATCCGCTCGGTCAGCGCGGCGATCGCCTCGAGGTTCTCGCGCGCGGCCGCCTGCTCGCCGCGATCGAGCAGCACGCGCGTGTTGTCGGAGAAGCTGCGCAATGCCGCGAGCGGCTGGTTCAGTTCATGCGTGATGCCGGCCGCCATCTGGCCGAGCGCGGCGAGCTTGCTCGCCTGGATCAGTTCGTCGTGCGCGGCGCGCAATTCCTGTTCCGCGCGGATCCGTTCGCCGACTTCCTTCTGCAATTGCTCGTTCGCTTCCGACAGGTCGGCCGTGCGCTCCTCGACGCGCCGGTTCAGCTCCGCATACGCCTGCTGCAGCAGCGCGCGGCCGCGGATCATCTCGCGCACGCGAGCGCGGCGCATGCGCCAGTAGAACGCGAGCAACGCAACCGACACGAAGCCGAAGCCCGTGACGATGGTCGCGTTGCGCGCATCGGCGTCGATCGGTGCGATCGGCGCGAGCGTGACGAGCAGCCAGTCGGGTTCGCCGATCCGCCGCTTGCTGGCCAGGAAGCGCGGTGCGCGCAGGCCCGGGCCGAGGCGCACGATCTCCGCGTCCGCGCCGAGCACCTGCTCGACGCGCAGCGGCAGCGGCGTGACGGGCTGCTGCGCGTACTGGCGCGTCTCGTAGATCGACGCGGCGACAGGCCCCGTCAACGGATGCAGCGTGTGATATTTCCACGCGGGCACGGACGACAGGAACACGACGCCGTGATCGTCCGCGACGACGAGCGGTTCGGACGCGTCGGCGCCCTGGAACCATTCGAGATTGAGTTTCACGACGACGACACCCACGATCTTGCCGTCGCGCCGCACCGGCTGCGAGATGTAGTAGCCGGGATCGCGGGAGATCGTGCCGATCCCGAAGAAGCGGCCGACCCGGCCGTTCATCGCGTCGATGAAATACGGACGGAAGCGGTATTCGATCCCGACGAAGCTGTCGGGCGCGCGCCAGTTGCTGGCGGCGACGCACAGGCCGTCCGCGCCGACCACGTAGGTGACGGTCGCGTGCGCGTGTTCGTTGAGATCTTCGAGATAACGGTTCGCGCGCCCGGTGAAATCGGCGCGCTTCGGCTCGGCGAGCAGGTCCTGCACGTACGGATGGCTGCCGAGCAGATAAGGCAGCGATTCGTAGCGGTCGAGCGTGCTCTTGAGCGCGTTGGTGGTGCGGTCGACCCTCACCGCGGCATTGCGCTGCAGCTCGGCGACGCCGCGCCGCCACGTGATGGTCCACGTCAGCGCGCACGCCGCCGCGAGCGCGGCGGCAAGCACGACGAGGATGAGCAGGCGGCGCTTCACGGACGTGACTTCCTGGCGATGCGGATCGCCTATTGTGTCATAGGGCTCCGCATCACCGGCCCAACCGCCCCGGCCGCCGCGCGGCGCGGCGGCCGCGGGCGGTACCGCCGCCTGCTCGTTCATGGTGTCAGACGCCGGCCGCCTCGGTCGTCTTGACTTCGCCGCCGCCGCTCAGCGCCTGGCGCAGCTTGTTGCGGTCGAGCTCCTTCTCCCAGGCCGACACGACGACGGTTGCGACACCGTTGCCGACGATGTTGGTCAGCGCACGGCATTCGCTCATGAAGCGGTCGATGCCGAGGATCAGCACCATGCCCGACAGCGGGATCGTCGGCACGACGGCGAGCGTCGCGGCGAGCGTGATGAAGCCCGCGCCCGTGACGCCGCTCGCGCCCTTCGACGTCAGCATCGCGACCGCGAGCAGCGTCAGCTGCTGCATCCACGTCAGTTCGATGTTGGTCGCCTGCGCGATGAACAGCACGGCCATCGTCATGTAGATGTTGGTGCCGTCGAGGTTGAACGAGTACCCGGTCGGCACGACGAGGCCGACGACCGAACGCGAGCAGCCGGCCTTCTCGAGCTTTTCCATCAGCTGCGGCAGCGCGGCTTCCGACGAGCTCGTGCCGAGCACGATCAGCAGCTCTTCCTTGATGTAGGACACGAAGCGGATGATCGAGAAGCCCGTGACGCGCGCGATCGTGCCGAGCACGACCAGCACGAACACGACCGACGTCAGGTAGAACGTGCCGATCAGCTTGAGCAGCGGCACCAGCGAGCCGACGCCGTACTTGCCGATCGTGAACGCCATCGCGCCGAACGCGCCGATCGGCGCCAGCTTCGTGACGATGTGCACGATGCCGAACAGCACGCGCGTGAGACCGTCGATGAAGTCGGTCACGACCTTGCCGCGCTCGCCGAGGTGCGCGAGCACGCTGCCGAACAGCAGCGCGATCAGCAGGATCTGCAGGATTTCGCCCTGCGCGAAGGCATCGACCATCGTGTTCGGGATGATGTGCAGCAGGAAGTCGACGGTCGACTGCCCGTGCGCCTTCGCCGCGTACGACGCGACCGCCTTGCCGTCGAGCGTCGCCGGATCGATGTTGAAGCCGACGCCCGGACGCAGGATGTGCGTGGCCGCCAGGCCGAGCAGCAGCGCGAAGGTCGACACGACCTCGAAGTACAGCAGCGCCTTGCCGCCGACGCGGCCGACCTTCTTCATGTCCTCCATGCCGGCGATGCCGGTGACGACCGTACAGAAGATGATCGGGCCGATCACCATCTTGATCAGCTTGATGAAGCCGTCGCCGAGCGGTTTCATGTCGGTGGCGAGCGCCGGGTAGAAGTGGCCGAGGATCACGCCGACGATGATGGCGAAAATCACCTGCACATAGAGCACTTTGTAGAAGGGTTTCTTCTTCACGATGGTTCCTGCTGAAGTAGATGAGCCGTGGAAACGGCGTCACGCGCGCAGGGATGAATGAGAACGGGGGCAATCCCCCGAGGCCACTCGCCCGCGCGGCTGCCGTGCCGCAACAAGCGATGCCTCAGGACATCCGGAGGGGGAGGAAGGCATTGGTCATCGGTTGTCTCCTTGCTTGCTGTAGTAGTTCGGCCGGGGGATGGCCGTGCGTTTTATATCGCAAGGTCGATGCCAGGTTCCTGGAACCCCTCAAGCCGTTGTTTTTATTGTATTTCCCATAATGCGGCAGGCAAGGAAATCCGGGATTCCGGATTTTCGGAAAATAGCCGTCCGGCGATCCGGACGGATCCGCCCATTCATCGGACGGATCAGTGCTGCACGGCGCGGCTGGCCAGCACGCCCGTCTGCGCGTAGAACTCCTGCTGCGCGAACGCGTCGCGCTCGCGCCGCGCGCGCTCGCCGCGGTCCGCGAGCGAGCCGACGACGATCCCGACGAACGCGAGCGGCACCGACACGAGCGCCGGGTTGTCGAGGAACACCGGCGCATGCGCATGGTGCAGCACGTCGACCCACACCGACTTCGACAGCACCGTGAGCGCGACCGCCGACGCGAGGCCGAGGCCGCCGCCGAGCACGGCGCCGCGCGTCGTCATCCCGCGCCAGAAGATCGACATCGCGAGCACCGGGAAATTCGCGCTGGCGGCCACCGCCGCGACGAGGCCGACCATGAACGCGACGTTCACGTGCTCGAACAGGATCGACAATGCGATCGCGATCGCCGACAACCCGATCGTCGCCGCGCGCGAGATGCGCATTTCCAGCCGCTCGTTGGGCTTGCCGCGCGCCCACATCTGCGCATACAGGTCGTGCGAGATTGTGGTCGCGCCGGCGAGCGTCAGCCCGGCGACCACCGCGAGGATCGTCGCGAACGTGACGGCCGCGATGAAGCCGTAGAACCAGTTGCCGCCGACCGCCTGCGCGAGCTTCACCGCGACCATGTTCGAGCCGCCGAGCAGGTCGTGCGTCAGGTTGAACGTGCCGTTCGCGCCGAGCCGGAAGAATTCCGGATGCTGCGCGAGCAGCACGATCGCCGAAAAGCCGATCACGAAGGTCAGCAAATAGAAGTAGCCGATGAAGCCGGTCGCGTACAGCACCGACTTGCGCGCCTCCTTCGCGTTCGGCACCGTGAAGAAGCGCATCAGGATGTGCGGGAAGCCGGCCGTGCCGAACATCAGCGCGATGCCGAGCGACAGCGCGTTGGCCGGATCGCGAATCAGCTTGCCGGGGCCCATGATCGACAGCGCGCCCGGATGCACGGCCACCGCGCGGCGGAACATTTCGTCGACGCTGAAGCCGAATTCCCCGAGCGCGAGCAACGCGAGCAGCGTCGCGCCGCACAGCAGCAGCACGGCCTTGATCACCTGCACCCAGGTGGTCGCGGTCATCCCGCCGAAGAACACGTAGACGACCATCAGCACGCCGACGATCAGCTCGGCCGTGCCGTACGACAGCCCGAACAGCAGCTGGATCAGCTTGCCCGCGCCGACCATCTGCACGACCAGGTACAGCACGACGATCGTCAGCGCGTTCGCGGACGTCAGCAGCCGGATCGGCCGCTGCGCGAAGCGGTACGCGACGACGTCGACGAACGTGAACTTGCCGAGATTGCGCAGCGGCTCGGCGATCAGGAACATGACGAACGGCCAGCCGACCAGGAAGCCGATCGAGTAGATCAGCCCGTCGAAGCCGAACATGAACACCATCCCCGAGAGCCCGAGGAACGACGCGGCCGACATGTAGTCGCCCGCGATCGCGAGCCCGTTCTGCAGCCCGGTGATGCCGCCGCCTGCCGTGTAGAAGTCGCGCGTCGAGCGCGTGCGGCGCGCGGCCCAGCGCGTGAGCGCGAGCGTCGCGAACACGAACGCGAAGAACATCCCGATCGCGACGGGGTTCAGATCGACCTTGTCGGGCATCGGGCCCGCGACGGAGGTCGCGTGCGCGGCGGACGAAACGAGAACGGCCAGCGCGGCGAGCGCGCTCGAAGTGTGTCGCATGGGGGCCTCCGTCATGAACGCTGCAGGATCGCGGCGACGCGGCGGTCGAACGCACGGTTCGCGCGCAGCACGTACCACGCGGTCAGGCCGATCGCGACCAGGATGATCGCGACGCCCACGACGATCCCGACCGTGGTCGTCGCGCCGCGGTACAGCGGCGCGGCCAGCACGTGCGGCGCGAGCGCGACGAGCAGGATGAAGCCGTAGTAGGTGGCGATCATCAGCGCCGTCAGCGTGAAGCTAAAGCGGCGCCGTGCACGCACAAGCTGCTGGTAGTCACGGCATGCCGTGACCGATTCGATGACGGAAAGCTCCATGGTGTCTCCTCCGGTCGACCAGAGTTGGCGCTTCAGCGCTTACTCTGGTCCCATGCTTCGCGGTCGACTGGTGTTGGCGCTTGAGCGCCTACTCCAGTCCCCGCAGGGCAACCACCTCGTCGTCGCGAGGGGCGTCTTGTGGATGATCGGCGCGCGTCGACTGCTCCGCCCGCGCCGCGGCGGCAAAAGCGATCTACACGATGCGATCCGCGCGCAGCCGCGCGACGTCCTCCGTCGACAGCCCGAGCCAGCCGCCGAGCACGTCGTCCGTATCGGCGCCGAGCACCGGCGGCGCACCGCGCACCGGCAGGCGCGCGCCGTCGAAGCGGTACGGCGGCGCGAGCACGTCGACGCCGCCCGCGACCGGATGCGGCTGCCGCGTGACGAGCCCCGCGCGGGTCGCGCGCTCCGAGGTCAGCGCGTCGTGCAGCCCAAGCACTTCGCCGCACGGAATGCCCGCGCCGGAAAGCGCCGCGAGCAGCGTCGCGCGCGGCCGGCGCGCGAGTTCGCGGCGGATCTCCGGCAGCAAGTCGGCGCGATTCGCGGAACGGCCGAGGTTGGTCCTGTAGTGTTCGTCCGCGGCGAGGTCGGGCCGCTCGATCGCGTCGCAGAAACGCGCGAACTGCGTGTTGTTGCCGACCGTGATCACGAGCGGGCCGTCGGCCGCATCGAACACGCCGTACGGCACGATCGACGGATGCGCGTTGCCGTAGCGCGGCGGATCCTCGCCCATCAGCAGCGCGTCGAGCCCGTAGTACGCGGTGATCATCAGCCCGCAGTCGAACAGCGCCATCTCGATTTGCCGTCCGCGCCCCGTCGCATGGCGCTCGTACAGTGCGGCGAGGATCGCCTGCGCCGAATACATGCCGGTGAACAGGTCGACCGCCGCGACGCCGAACTTCAGCGGCGGCTGGCCGGCCTCGCCGTTCAGCGCCATCAGCCCCGCCTCGCCCTGCACGACGAGGTCGTAGCCGGGCCGCGCGGCCTCCGGACCCGAACGGTCGTAGCCCGAGATCGCGCAATGCACGAGCCGCGGATTCAGCTCGGCCAGCGCGTCGTAGCCGAGCCCGAGCCTTTCCGCGCCGCCGGCCTTGAAGTTGTGGATCAGCACGTCGGCCTGCGCGGCGAGCTCGCGCGCGATGCGCTGCCCGGCTTCCGTCTGCAGGTCGACGCAGATCGACCGCTTGCTGCGGTTCACGCTGTTGAAGTAGGTGGTTTCGGTGTCGCCGATCCGCAGCCCCCAGTCGCGCGTGTCGTCGCCGCGCGCCGGATGCTCGATCTTGATCACGTCCGCGCCGAAATCGGCGAGCACCATCGCGCTCCACGGGCCCGCGAGCACGCGCGAGAAATCGAGCACCTTCACGCCGGCCAGCGGTAATGCGCGCGGGTCGTTCTTCATCGTTGTCTCCTCCATTCGCGTCGTTCTTCTTTACTGTTTCGACAGCGCGATATAGCGCGCGAGATGATGATCCTCGTCGCCGAGCTGGTGATCGATCATCACCAGCCGCTTCGCGTAGTGCGACAGCGGCAGCTCCCACGTCATCCCGATCCCGCCGTGCAGCTGGATGCTTTCCTCGGCGACCAGCGTGCCGATCCGGCCGATGCTGTACTTGGCCGCCGCGAGCGCGCGCTCGCGCACCGCACGCGGCGCATCGAGCTGCGCGGCCGCGTTGATCACCGCCGAGCGCGCCTGCTCGACTTCGAGCAGCAGGTCGGCCATCCGGTGCTGCAACGCCTGGAAGCTGCCGATCGGCATCCCGAATTGCTTGCGCGTGCGCAGGTAGTCGAGCGTGTACGCCTTCGCGACGTCCATCGCGCCGAGCGCTTCGGCCGACAGCGCGAGCAGCCCGTAGCCGAGCACGCGTTCGAGCAGCGCGGCGCCCGCTTCGCCGTCGTGCGCATTCGGCGCGCCGAGCGCCGCATCGGCCGGCAGCGCGACGCGCTCGAAACGCACCTCGGCCGCGCGGCCGCCGTCGATCTTCCTGTAGTCGCGCAGCGACACGCCCGGCGCGTCGGCCGGCACGACGAACAGGCCGATGCCGGCCGCGTCGTCGTCGTGACCGGACACGCGCGCGCTGACGACGAAGAACGCCGCCTGCGCGGCCTGGTCGACGACGCCCTTCGCGCCCGTCAGCACCCAGCCGTCGCCGGCACGCTCGGCGCGCGTGCGCACCGTCGTCAGTTCGTAGTGCGAGCCCGGCTCGTCGTGCGCGAACGCGGCGCTCGCGCTGCCGTCGATCAGCGCGGCAAGCCGCTCGCGATGCGCGGGGCCGCCGGCGAGCGACAGCGCGCGGCCCGCGAGCAGCGCGCCGAGGAACGGCTCGACGACGAGCCCGCGCCCGAGGCATTCGAACACCACCGCGATGTCGAAGCCCGCGCCGCCGAAGCCGCCGTCGGCCTCGGCAAACAGCGCGCCGACCGCGCCCAGTTCGGCGAAGCGCCGCCACATCGTGCGATCGAACCCGTCGGCCGACTGCGCGATGCGATCGCGCACCGGGAACGCGTACTGTTCGGCGATGAAGCGGTTCAACGTGTCCGCCAGCATCCGGCGGTCTTCTGTGTGCTGGAAATCCATCGTCGCGTCCCTCGTTACAGCCCCAGCATCATCTTCGCGATGATGTTCTTCTGGATCTCGTTCGAGCCGCCGAAGATCGACAGCTTGCGGTTGTTGAAGTACTGCTGCGCGGCGCTCGCGGCCTCCTCCGGGCCGACCGGCTCGCCGTCGTAGTCGGCGTCGAGCGCGTCGTCGACGAACGGCTGCGCGTATGGCCCCATCGCGCGGCGCATCAGCGCGGTGATCTCCTGGCGGATCTGCGTGCCGCGGATCTTCAGCATCGAGCTCTCGGCCCCCGGCACGCCGCCGCCCGCGACCGCGGCCAGCACGCGCAGGTTGGTCGTGCGCATGTTCTCGAGTTCGATCTCGACGCGCGCGACGCGCGCCGCGAAGAATGGATCGTCCGCGAGCGGCCGGCCGTTCTTCATGACCTTCGCGGCAACCGCGCGCAGCCGCTCGAGCGCGGCCGTCGAAAAGCCGACGCCGGCGATGTTGGTGCGCTCGTACGTGAGCAGGTATTTCGCGCAGGTCCAGCCGCGGTTCTCTTCGCCGACCAGGTTCTCCACGGGCACGCGCACGTCGGTGAAGAACACTTCGTTCACCTCGTGCTCGCCGTCGAACGTGATGATCGGACGCACTTCGACACCCGGCGTATTCATGTCGATCAGCAGGAAGCTGATGCCCTCCTGCTTGCGCACGTCGGTCGCGGTGCGCACGAGACAGAAGATCATGTTCGCGTAGTGACCGAGCGTGGTCCACGTCTTCTGGCCGTTCACGACGTAGTGATCGCCATGGCGCACCGCGCTCGTCTTCACAGACGCGAGATCGGAACCGGCACCCGGCTCCGAATAGCCCTGGCACCACCAGTCGGTGCCGTCGAGAATGCGCGGCAGCCAGTGGCGCTGCTGCGCTTCGTTGCCGTACTTGATCAGCACGGGCCCGAGCATGTTGACGCCGAACGGGACGATGCGCGGCGCGCCCGCGAGCGCGCATTCGTTGTCGAACAGGAATTTCTGCGCGACGCTCCAGCCGGGGCCGCCGTACTCGCGCGGCCAGTGGCTCGCGAGCCAGCCGCGGGCGTTCAGGATCGCGTGCCATTCGCGCATGTCGTCGCGCGTCAGATGCAGGCCGCCCTTCACCTTGCGCGCGGTGCGCGCCGGCAGTTCGGCGGCGAGGAAGCGCTGCACGTCGGTGCGGAACGCTTCCTCTTCGGGAGTGAAATTGAGGTCCATCGTAAGTCCGTTGCGAATGCGGTGGGCGTTCAGTCGATGTGGTTCAGGCTCGCGAAATCCGCGCCGCGCTCGACCAGCTCGACG
This sequence comes from Burkholderia sp. SIMBA_062, assembly GCF_046534765.1. NCBI lineage: Bacteria > Pseudomonadati > Pseudomonadota > Betaproteobacteria > Burkholderiales > Burkholderiaceae > Burkholderia > Burkholderia sp. SIMBA_062. The sequence continues at coordinate 356,776 of NZ_JAWRYD010000001.1, read as the reverse complement.
ATCAGCGGCGAAGGCTTCCAGAACAGCGGATCCTCGTTCGCGAACGCGCGAATGTCGGCGAGCACGTTCGCGAGGCCGACCGTGTCCGCGTAGTGCATCGGGCCGCCGCGATAACGCGGGAAGCCGTAGCCGTGCAGGAACACGGCGTCGACGTCGAGCGGGCGCAGCGCGATCTTCTCGTGTACGACGTTCGCGCCTTCGTTGATCAGCGCGGCGAGGTAGCGGCGCAGAATCTCGTCGTCGCTGAACGCGCGCGGCGTGACGCCCTTCTTCGCGCGCTCGTCGGCGACGATGGCTTCGACTTCCGGGTCCGGCGTGCCGACACGCGCGCCGTCCGGATACAGGTAGTAGCCGCGCGCCGTCTTCTGCCCGTACCAGCCGCGCTCGCACAGCCGGTCGGAAATTTCCACGTAGCGCGCGCGCGGGTCGCGCGTCGCCGCGCGGCGCTTGCGGGTCGCCCAGCCGATGTCGCCGCCCGCGAGGTCGACGACCTGGAATGGTCCCATCGGGAAGCCGAATTCGCGCACCGCGCGATCGATCTGGTACGGCGACGCGCCGTCCTCCATCAGGTAGTCGGCCGCGGTGCGATAGACCGCGAGGATCCGGTTGCCGATGAAGCCGTCGCACACGCCTGCGCGCACCGGCGTCTTCTTCAGCTGCTTCGCGAGCGCGAACGCCGTCGCGACGACCTCCGCACTCACGCGTGCCGGCACGACGATCTCGAGCAGCTTCATCACGTTGGCCGGCGAGAAGAAATGCAGGCCGATCACGTCGGCCGGCCGGTCGATGCTGGCCGCCAGCTCGTCGATGTCGAGATACGACGTGTTGGTCGCGAGCACCGCGCCCGGCTTGCACACGCGCGCGAGTTCGGCGAACACCGCCTTCTTCACGGCCATGTCCTCGAACACGGCCTCGATCACGACGTCGGCCTGCGCGAGCGCGTCGTACGACGTGCTGCCCTTGAAGCGCGCGAGCCGCGCCGCATGCGCGGCCGGCGTCATCCGGCCCTTCGCGACGAGACCGTCATACACCTTCTCGACGTGCGCGCGGCCGCGTGCGAGCGACGCTTCGTCGCGCTCGATCATCGTCACGGGCAGCCCGGCATCGAGCGCCGCGACCGCGATCCCCGCGCCCATCGTGCCGCCGCCGACCACGCCGATCCGCTCGACCGGACGCGCGCTCGCGCGGCGCGCCTCGGGCGCCTTCGCCGCCTCGCGCTCCGCGAAGAACGCATGCACGAGGCCCGCGCGCTGCGGGCTGTCGATGCACTGCAGGAACAGGCTGCGTTCGAGCTTCATCCCCGCGTCGAACGACAGCGTGAGCGCGGCCTCGACCGCGTCGACGATCTTCGCCGGCGAGAACAGGCCGCGCGACTTCTTCGGCAAGTCGGCGCGCGCCGCGTCGATCGCGGCCTGCGCGCTCGCGTGATCGGCGAGCCCCTGCGCGTCGCGCGTGCGCCGTGCCGGCGCGCCGAGCGACACGAGTTCCTGCGCATAGGCCAGGCCTTCGGCAAGCGTGTCGTCGCTGTGCGCGAGGCGGTCGACGAGGCCGAGCGCGAGCGCTTCGTCGGCGCTCGCGTGACGCCCCGTCAGCATCAGGTCGAGCGCGCCCTTCGCGCCGATCAGGCGCGGCGCGCGCTGCGTGCCGCCCGCGCCCGGCAGCAGGCCGAGCGTGACTTCGGGCAGCCCCAGCTTCGCGCCGGGCACCGCCAGCCGGTAATGCGCGGCGAGCGCGACCTCGAGGCCGCCGCCGAGCGTCGCGCCGTGCAGCGCGACCACGACCGGCTTCGCGCTCGACTCGATCCGCTCGCACACGTCGGGCAGCGACGGCGGCACCGGCGGCTTGCCGAATTCGCGGATGTCGGCGCCCGCGATGAAGTTGCGGCCGGCGCCGACGATCAGCACCGCGCGGATCGCGTCGTCGGCCTGCGCGGCGTCGAGCGCGCCGGAAAGGCCGCGCCGCACGTCGGCGGACAACGCGTTGACGGGCGGATGGTCGATCGTGACGACGAGCACCTTGTCGCGCCGTTCGCGCGTGACGGTGCCGGCGCGGGAGGGTTCGGGGGAAGCGGTTGAATTCATCGTGTCTCCGGTTCGGTACGCCGGGCGGCAGCCGCGGGACGGGCCGGCGAAGCCGGTTCCGGGATCCCGCGCGGCGGGAAACGATCCAGCGTGGCTGCCGGGGATGACTCGATTCTCAATTGATCGAGATTCATTGACAATTCCCGCACGCCTTTACAAGCTGTCAAGTCTGACTTGACACTGAATGCTTTCGAACCGTTAAACGGGACGGATCAGGAGACACCGGACATGGACCTGAACGCGCTGACGCTGCTCGTCGAGATCCTCGACGCGGGCAATCTGAGCAAGGCCGCGCAGCGGCTCAAGGTGAGTCGCGCGAACGTCAGCTACCGGCTGAACCAGCTCGAACGCTCGATCGGCCAGCAGCTCGTGCGCCGCACGACGCGTCGCATCGAGCCGACCGAGATCGGGCTGAAGCTGTACGAGCACGGCCGGCGCATCCGCAACGAACTGCTGGCCGCGCAGGAGTCGGTGACGACGCTCGGCCAGGACCTGCAGGGCCGCGTGCGGCTGTCGGTGCCGAGCGGCTACGGGCAGATGGTGATGTCCGACTGGCTGCTCGCGTTCAAGCGGCTGCATCCGGGCATCGTGCTCGACGTGGTGTTCGAGAATCGCGTGGAAGACCTGATGCGCGACGAGATCGACATCGCGGTGCGCGTGATGCCGGAGCCGCCGCAGAACCTCGTCGCGCGCGACATGGGGGCGGTGCGCTACGTTGCGTGCGCGTCGGCCGCGTTCGCGGCCGCGCACGGGATGCCGGCGAGCCTCGGCGCGCTGGCCGCCGCGCCGGTCGTCACCGCGACGGTGATGGGGCGGCAGTTGCGGATCGCCGCGTATCTCGGCGACGAGCGCCACGAGGTGCTGCTCGAGCCGACGCTGATTTCGGAGAACTTCCTGTTCCTGCGCCAGGCGATCCTCGCCGGAATCGGCGTCGGCATCGTGCCCGACTACGTGATGCAGGACGACATGCGGCGCGGCACGGTCGTCACGTCGCTCGACGCGTACCGGCTCAGCATCTTCGGCACGCACATGTACATGCTGTACATGCCGAACCGGCACCACACGCGTGCGACCGCAACGTTCATAGAGTTCATCCTCGAACAGGCCGGAAAGACCGGCCGGGGCGGGCCGGGCGCGATGCGTCAGGGTTTCCGGTCGGATGACAACCCGCCGGCCGCGCGGCGACAATAGCGCGCCGCCGGTGCGGAGCGCGTGCCGCGCACACGCCGCCTCCTTCGAATTCACTGTTGCCGAGGGTTCAATGTTCGATCGGATTCGTCCGCATTCGCGTCCCTGGACGCTCGCCGCCGCGCTCGCGCTCGCACTCGCGCTCGTCGCCTTCGGTGCCGGCTGCACGTCCCGTTCCGCGCCGTCGGGCGCCGTCGTCCCGGTCGTGGCCGCATCGGGCGCCGCGGTGCCGCTGCCCGGCGCGCACCCGCCCGAACTGTCGTCGGACTGGACCGACAAGCCGGGCTGGACCTCGCAGCACGCGATGATCGCGACCGCGAACCCGCTCGCGACGCAGGCCGGCTACGACATGCTGAAGGCCGGCGGCACCGCGATCGACGCGGCGATCGCGACGCAAATGGTGCTCGCGCTCGTCGAGCCGCAATCGTCGGGGCTCGGCGGCGGCGCGTTCATGCTGTACTTCGACGGCCGCGCGACGCAGGCGTACGACGGCCGCGAGACCGCGCCGGCCGCCGCGACCGAGCGCCTGTTCTACGGCCCCACCGGCCAGCCGATGCGCTTCTACGAAGGTGTCGTCGGCGGGCGTTCGGTCGGCACGCCGGGCGTGCTGCGGATGCTCGACGCCGCGCATCGCGCGCACGGCAAGCTGCCGTGGCGCCGGCTGTTCCAGCCCGCGATCCGGCTTGCCGAGCACGGTTTCACGATCAGCCCGCGGCTGGCGATGCTGATCGCGAACGACAAGTACCTGATGAACGACCCGGCCGCGCGCTCGTACTTCTACAACACCGACGGCACGCCGAAGGCGGCCGGCACCGTGCTGAAGAACCCCGCGCTCGCGACCGTGCTGCGCCAGGTCGCCGACCGCGGCGCGAACGCGTTCTACACCGGCGCGATCGCGCGCGACATCGTCGCGAAGGTGCGCAAGCACCCGACCAATCCGGGCCTGCTGTCGCTGCAGGATCTCGCGCGCTACAAGGCGAAGGTGCGTGCGCCACTGTGTACCGACTACCGGCGCTCGGTGGTGTGCGGGATGCCGCCGCCGTCGTCGGGCGGCCTCGCGATCGCGCAGATGCTGGGCATCCTCGAGGCGATGCCGGACTGGCAGCAGATCGGCGCGCAGAAGCCGGTGCGCAACGAGGTCGGCTACGAGCCGACGCCGTTCGCCGCGCACCTGTTCAGCGAGGCCGGTCGCCTCGCGTTCGCGGACCGCGCGCGCTACGTCGCCGACCCCGATTTCGCGCCGCTGCCGGGCGGCAGTTGGGCGAGCCTCACCGACAAGACCTATCTCGCGCAGCGTGCGCGCCTGATCGGCGACAACAGCATGGGCGTCGCGCAGGCCGGCACGCCGCAGGGCGCGACGCTCGCGCTGGCCGACGACCGCAGCCCCGAGTTGCCGTCGACCTCCGACATCGCGATCGTCGACCGCTACGGTCAGGCGCTGTCCATGACAACCAGCGTCGAGGACGCGTTCGGTTCGCGGCTGATGGTGCGCGGCTTCATGCTGAACAACCAGCTCACCGATTTCTCGTTCGTGTCGACCGAGAACGGCCGGCCGGTCGCGAACCGCGTGCAACCCGGCAAGCGACCGCGCTCGGCGATGTCGCCGGAGCTCGTGTTCGACCAGAAGACGAAGCAGGTGACGATGATCGTCGGTTCGGCCGGCGGCCCCGCGATCATCAACCACGTCGCGAAAACGCTGATCGGCGTGCTCGACTGGGGGATGACGATGCAGCAGGCGATCGCGCTGCCGAACGTCGGGTCGACGAACGGGCCGACCCAGCTCGAGCGCGGCCGCGTGTCGGACGCGCTCGTCGACGGGCTGAAGGGACGCGGGCACGACGTGCAGGTCGTCGAGATGAACTCGGGACTGCACGGGATCCAGCGGCTGAACGTGCAGGGGCAGACGGTGTGGTTCGGCGGCGCGGATCCGCGGCGCGAAGGGAATGCGATGGGGGATTGAGCAGGATCCAACGCCACCCGGAATTTCGCTGTCCTGAGACCAGCCGCTCCAACCTGCCGCGCCAGGATCGCACGAGCCAAGCCGCGGTCGACAACCCGCCGCATGCGCGCGTGCGCCAATGAGCGCGATCTGGCGCAACGCGCCGGGGGTTGCCGACCGCTCAATCCATGAACGTAAATTCCTCGTAACGTTTCATGCGATTGCCCTCGCGTCCCATACTCTCCACTCCAATTTCGTAACTGTCTGATCGACGGCGCATTCATCGCTCCGTATAGTCGCTCGCTCACGTCACAGCTATCAACACATCCGCCGTGACGTTCGCAGGCAACGGCACCACATCCCGTTGTCGATGAAGCACGTCGGGCCGCTATCGTCCGAGTGCACGACATCAATCATTCAGGACTACGACTCATGATTCGCTCCTTCGCCATGCCCTCCGGCTGCGCGCACCCGCGCGGTTCGACACAACGACAACGCGCGTGTGCCGCCCGCCTTCGTCTGTCCGCGCTTGCCGTTTCGCTGGCCGCACTCGCGCCCGGCTACGCCCAGGCCGCGGATCTTGTTCTCGACAAACTGCACATCGTCGACGGCACCGGCGGCGCGCCAAGCGCGTCGGGCGCCGGCTCGATCGCCATCGGGCCCGGCGCGCGGGCAAACGGCGAAAGCGGCGGCGACTACTCGGCGATCGCGATCGGCGCGGAGGCCAGCGCTACCGGGCAGGCCGCGGTCTCCATCGGCGAACGGGCGAAGGTCCACGGCGATCGCTCGAGCGCGTTCGGCGTCTCGTCGAACGTCAACGCGAACCGCGCCGTCGCGATCGGCGCGGACGCGACGGTTACCGCGCACGGCGCGGTCGCGCTGGGGCAAGGCAGCGTCGCCGATCGAGGCAACACCGTGTCGATCGGCCAAACCGGCAACGAACGCCAGCTCGTCAACCTTGGCGCGGGCACGCGCGACACCGACGCGACGAACTTGTCGCAGCTCAGGCCGGTGGTCGATGCGCTCGGCGGCGATGCCAAGCTCAACGCGGACGGCTCGGTTCGCGGCCCGAGCTACACGATCAACGGACAGACCTTCACCAACGTCGGCGGCGCACTGACGAACCTCGACGGGCGCGTGTCGACGGTCGAAACCGACGTCACGTCGATCCGCTACGACGTCAACGATCTCGGCGCGCGGCTCGACAACGGCACCGCCGGCCTCGTGCGACAAGATCCGGCAAGTCTCGGCATCTCGATCGGCGCCGACAAGGGCGGCACGTCGGTCAGCGTCGCCGGCGCGAACGGCTCGCGCACACTGACCGGCCTGTCGAACGGCACCGGCGACACCGACGCCGTGACGGTCGCGCAGTTGAAGGCAACCGGCCTGATCGATCCGGACGGCAAGCCGCTCAGCGCGATCGCGTACGACGACCTGACGCTCGGCCGCGCAACGCTCGGCGGAGTCGGCGGCACGCTGCTCGACAACGTCGCGCCGGGCGCGATCGCGGCGGGCGGCATGCAGGCCGTCAACGGCGGGCAGCTCTTTACGATGCAGCAGCAATTCGACAGCCGCTTCGAATCGTTCGACAACCGGCTGACGACCATCGAGCAGAATGGCCCGAACACCAGTCCGCCGGGCGATCAAGGCAACAGTCTGGCCCAGCTCGGCGACGGGTCCGGTGCAACGGGTTCGAACTCGGTGGCACTCGGACAAGGATCGAGCGCGGCCGGAAACAACAGCACGTCGATAGGCACGAACGCCAACGCATCGGGCAACAATTCGGTGGCGCTCGGCGCGAACTCCGTGGCGGATCGCGACAACACCGTCTCCGTCGGCGCGCCCGGCCAGGAGCGGCAGATCACCAACGTCGCGGCCGGCACCGCGCCGACCGATGCCGTCAACGTGCAGCAACTGAACAACAGCATCGGCAGCGTGCGATCCGACATGGACCACTACCGGCGCGACGCAAGCGGCGGTATCGCGTCCGCTGTCGCGATCGCGAACCTGCCGCAAGCGGCGCTCGCGGGCGAAAGCATGGTCTCGATCGCCGGCGGCACCTATAGCGGGCAGTCGGCCGTCGCTTTCGGCGTGTCCACTGCCACGCGCAACGGGCGCTGGGTGGTCAAGGCGTCGGGGTCCACCAACACCCGCGGCACGGTGGCCGCCGGCGCCGGCGCCGGTTATCGCTGGTAAGCCGTCGCGGCGTAGTCGCCGGCATCACGCGACAGGGGCCGGGATTCGCTCGACGCGAAACCCGGCCCCTGTCCATTCGCAGCGCGGGGCGGCCGACCGTCGTCACGCCCCGTTGCGGCGGGCGACCTATCCCCTTCCCTTCCACGGCACCACCCGCCGCTCGACCCACCGCATCGCGAGATCGAACAGCCACGCGATCGCGCCGATGATCAGGATCCCCATCACGACGATGTCGGTGCGCAGGAAACTCGATGCGTTGAGCACCATCTGCCCGAGCCCGGCCGTCGCGGCGACCATCTCGGCCGCGACGAGCGTCGTCCAGCCGAACCCGATCGCGATCCGCAGCCCGGTGAGAATCTCCGGCAGCGCGGCCGGCAGCACGACATGGCGCACGATCTGCGCGAAGCTGCCGCCGAGCGAATACGCGGCATTGATCTGCTCGACCGTCGCCGCGCGCACGCCCGCGCGTGCGGCCATCGCGATCGGCGCGAAGCACGCGAGGAAGATCACGACCAGCTTCGCCGTCTCGTCGATGCCGAACCAGATCACGACGAGCGGCAGGTACGCGAGCGGCGGCAGCGGCCGGTAGAACTCCAGCAGCGGATCGAGCACGCCGCGCGCGATGCGGCTCACGCCCATCAGGATGCCGGCCGGCACGCCGATCGCAGTCGCGACCACGAACGCGCCGAACACGCGCGCGGCGCTCCACAGCAGGTGTTCGGACAACGGCAGCCCGCCCTGGATGCGGCCGTGCCAAGCGTCCATGAACGCCGCCCACACCGCTTCCGGCGCGGGCAGGAACAGCGGCGGCAGCCACTGCCGATGCGTCGCGACCCACCACAGCACCGTCAGCGCCGCGACCGTCGCCGCGCTCAAGGCCGCCGTCCTGCCCTGCCCCGGCAACCGGTAGCGATGCGATGCGCGCGCGGGACGCGCCGCGGGGCGACGCTGCGTCGCGCGCTGATCCTGCCTGAACTCCGCGGCCGCTCGATCGGCCGCCCGCGAATCCTGCGTGCTCATGTCGTCCTGCCTGTGCAATGGTCTGATCCGGCTGCGCCCGACGGACGCGCCGTGCCGCGCGAACTCGCGCATCACGCGGTCTCCGCGACCGCATCGTCGCGATGCAGATACGCGATCAGCCGCTCGCGCCATTCGATGAAATCCGGCGACGACTTCACCGCGCGCGCATCGCGCGATTCGACGTAGCGCCGCGCGAACGGCAGCTCGAAGGTTTCCGCGATGCGACCGGGGCCCGGCGTCATCACGACGAGGCGCGTCGCGAGGAACAGCGCCTCCTCGACGTCGTGCGTGATGAAGAACACCGTCTTGCCGGTGCGCGCCCACACGTCGAGCACGAGCGCCTGCATCGTGCCGCGCGTCATCGCGTCGAGCGCGCCCATCGGTTCGTCCATCAGCAGCACGCGCGGGTCGCTCGCGAGCGCGCGCGCGATGCCGACGCGTTGCTGCATCCCGCCCGACAGTTCGTACACGCGCGCATGCGCATGGTTGTCGAGCCCGACGAGCGCGAGCATCTCCCGCGAGCGCGCCTCGCGTTCGGCCTTCGACACGCGCGCGAACCGCAACCCGAGCGCGACGTTGTCGAGCACGTCAAGCCACGGCAGCAGCGCGTACTTCTGGAACACGACGCCGCGATCGGCGCCGGGGCCCGTGACTGGCACCCCATCGACGCGCACCTCGCCCGTCGTCGGCGCGACGAAGCCGGCCATGCAGTTCAGCAGCGTCGTCTTCCCGCACCCGGATGCGCCGAGCGCGACGACGAATTCACCGGCATCGATGCGCAGGTCGACGCGCGCGAGCGCCTGCGTCGTCGGCCTGCCGCGCTCGCCCGGATAGGCGACCGATACCTGACGGACTTCCAGCGTGCTCATGATCGGGCTCCGCGTCGATCGCCGCGCTCAGCGCGCGGCCTTCTGCACGAACTGCGGATCGACGCCGACCGAGTAGTCGGCGAGCACCGTCTGGATCGTGCCTTGCGTTTTCAGGAACGCGGCGGTGGCCGCGAGCGACTTCGCGGCGCCCGACTGCGCACCGCCGCCGAGCCACGTCGGCGACGCCTGCTCGGCCGGCGTCGGGAATGCGTACAGCGCGAGGCTTGCCGGCACGTCCGGCGCGTTCGCGCCCGACACCTTCGCGACTGCCGCGACCTGCGGCGAACCGACCTTCCACGCAGCGGTGTGCGCACGGTAATCGGCGTCGGCGGCCGCGAGCACCTTCACGAAGCGCGCGACGAACTCGGGATTCTCGCGCGCGAACTTGCGGCTCACGACGAAGCCGTCGAAGGTCGCCTTGCCGCTTTCCTTCGCGACCCGGCCCGACGTCGTCAGCACGGTGCCCGACTGCTTGACCTTCGCGAGCACGGGATCCCAGATATAGGTCGCGTCGATGTCGCCGCGCGTCCAGGCGGCCGCGACTTCGGGCGGACGCAGGTTGACGATCTTCACGTCGTTCGGATTGACGCCCGCGGCCTGCAGCGCGACGAGCGTGTGGAAATGCGACGTCGACACGAACGGCACGCCGATCTTCTTGCCCTTCAGCGCGGCGATGTTCGTGACGCCGGAGCCGTTGCGCGCGACGAGCGCCTCGGCGTCGTTGATGTTGTCGAGCACCCAGAACAGCGAGATGTCGAGCCCCTGCGACAGGCCGGCCGCGATCGGGCTGGAGCCGGCTTCGCCGAGCTGCACGGAGCCCGACGCGAGCGCGCGGATCACGTCGGCGCCGCTGTCGAGCTTGCGGAACGTGACCTTGTAGCCGGTCGCCTTTTCGACTTCACCGCTCGCCTGCGCATAGCGCCACGGCACGACCATGTCCTGGTACGCGATCACGACTTCGCGCGATTCGGCGTGCGCCGCGCCGAGCGCGGCAAAGGCGGTCAGCGCGACGACGGCGCGGCGGATGAAGCGGAAACGGGACATGCGGCTCTCCTTCGGATACGGGCAATGCTGCGGGAGAGCCGACTTTACGAGCTTTGCGTGCGGCGGGAGCGAACTTATCCTGCGAAGCTATCGATGATGTTTCGGCTTTGCTTTTCACGCTGGATTGGATTGCGCATCCGGTTGGTTGGCGATTGCCGTGCTGGGACGTTGACCGTCGCGGTTGCCGCCACTAGGGCCTGTTCACGCTAATAACGGGCTTGCGCTGGCCCCCAGAAGGGCCGAGCGCAAGGAATGCGACGAAGCGAATACTCGACGTATTCGCGAGGAGCATGACGCGGCGATCGGCCCTTCTGGGGGCCAGCCCCACGAATGATTTTTCCAAACAGGGGAACGTGCCTTTCCGCCCGCATTGCGGCGTCGTTCGTCGTTGCAATAGCTACGGCTATTGCGCCTCCTCTCTCCTTGCCCTGCGGGCGGAAAGACACGTTCGCAAGCCCGTTATTAGCGTGAACAGGCCCTACCCCCCGCGCAAAGGGCGCCGCGTCGGCCTGCCGAGATGCCTGCGCGCCTGCTCGGTCTGATCGTGCTCGAAAGCGTCGTCGAGGTCGTCGAGTTCCCGTGCCGCCAGACCGATATCTGCCGATGTCCCGACGCGCCTCCAGCTCTGGACGGCATCGAATACTTGGCTCAGCGTGGCGAGCGCCTGCTCTCGAGTCAGCGAAAAATAGTTGCACGCGTCGAGCAGCATGTCGATCGAATCAATCGGCCCGGCGTCTTCAGTGAGCCAGGTTTTCGATTCCCGTAGCTTGCCCGGCATCGGATTCAGATCGAACGCGGGGGCGAGCCTCCACAGACCGTTGCCGTCATAGAGGAATCCGAGATTCTGCAGATGGTCGTCGGTATTTGTAATGAGCAGGTTGAACACGAGGCGCCGCCAGAGCTGACGCGCATCGTCGAGTGGCCGCGCGCCGCGCTGCCTCATCGCGTCGACGATCTCGGTGTACGCGTGTTCGTCCTGACGAGATGTCTGAAGCATCGACGCGGCCGATAGATACGGAATGCGTCGATCATCACCGATGCGGTCGAATCGCTCGATGAGCGCAACGGGTATCCCGCCCACCTCGACACACCGCGCGCCCGCCGCTTCGATGCCGGCCGCGCGCGCCAAGCGCAATGCCAGCACTTCGGCCCGCGTCACGCTGATGGTGTCTCCAACGCTCGGAAACTTCCCGATGGCGAGCCTGCCATTCTCGTCCAACACCGTGCATTTCGGACGCATGCCGCCAAGCGACGTGCCCTTGCCCTGCAGATAGCGCAAGTCTTCCGCCGTATCGGTGCTCGTCTCCACCGCCCGGGTCGCCTCCGCGAGCCGCTCGAGTTCGATCAATGGCGGCGTGGTCCGCCGGCCGTCCTCCTCGGTCCGAAGATACTTGCCCTCCCGACTAAGACGAAGTGCGCCGACGCGGCTGAAATCGTCGACCGCGCAGAGGTAATCCAGTTCGTTGAGCGGCCTCAGATCAGGCTGCGTTCTACGCAGCCTGGCATGCGCGCGATCAATCACGCGCCTGCCCCACGCGTCCGGCTCCGTATCCGCCAGCGCGAAATGAAAGACCGAGTCGACCGGGCGAGGTGCGCGCCGCGTCTGGTAGCCTGGCTGCAACGGCAGATCCGGCGACACTTCGAAGCGATCGGGATGCGTCAACCACGCGTCGTCGTAGACGAACTGGGAAAGTTCGCGGCGCCCCTGGCTCACGTAGTGCAATTGTCCGAGCGGCAGCCCGGCCGTGCCAATGCACACGTCCAGTGCCTCGCTGATACCCGGTCTGGTCGGCTTGCCGTTCATTCCTTTCTCAAAACGCGCTGGTGGTTTTCTTGCGTGCGCGAACCCGCCGAGGCAACTGCTCGTCCATCAGCGCGAGGCCGACATCGTCCTGTGCGCTGTCGAGGAGGCCATTAAGCCGTTCGAGCTCGCCGAACACCTGAAGCACGCGTGCGAGGACGTGCAACTGCATGCGCGGATCACCAGCTTCCAGACGCTTGATGGTGTTGAGTCCCGCGCCGACGCGCTCGGCCAGCGCCTGTTGCGTCAGTCCACGCCGGCGTCGGCCGCGATTGATGTCGTCGCCCAGCTTCTTGAGCGCTCGTTGCGCCGGCGCCGACAGAGGGTGATCAGCCTTACGACCCTCATCAGAGCCGCTATCGGATTTAATGGCTTCCATGCGGACCATTATAGGGCGACGTTAAACAACATCAAGTTGAGTTTCCATAACAGCCCCCATCGCGTCCATTGTCCCGATTAAAGCCCCTTATAAGGCACTTTATAGAGTTCCGCACGACAACCAACGAATCAGAATCGATGACGAGAATAATCTCGGCAGGCGGGCTCATGCGCTGTGCGTTGCACTCATCCTCCGTCGAATCCAGCCGCCGTTCAATCTGCCGTTCGACCGACTTCCCGCAGCCAACAAAAAAGCTCGCATCGCTGCGAGCTTTTTTGATTGCGCGTGCCTGGAAAGCCGGCGCTCAGACCACCCCGGCCCCATGCGCCTGCAGATCGGCGTGATAGCTCGAACGCACCATCGCGCCGACCGCCGCATGCGTGAAGCCCATCTTGTACGCCTCTTCCTCGTACATCTTGAACGTGTCCGGATGCACGTACGCACGCACCGGCAGGTGGTGCTCCGACGGCTGCAGGTACTGGCCGATCGTCAGCATGTCGACGTCGTGCGCGCGCAGATCGCGCATCACCTGCAGGATTTCCTCTTCGGTTTCGCCGAGGCCGACCATCAGCCCCGACTTCGTCGCGACGTCCGGATGCAGCGCCTTGAAGTCCTTCAGGAGCTTCAGCGAGTGCGCGTAGTCCGAACCCGGGCGCGCTTCCTTGTACAGGCGCGGCACCGTTTCGAGGTTGTGGTTCATCACGTCGGGCGGCGCCGCGTTCAGGATCGAGATCGCGCGGTCGAGACGGCCGCGGAAGTCCGGCGTCAGAATCTCGATGCGCGTTTCCGGCGACTGCTCGCGCACTTCGCGGATGCACTCGACGAAGTGAGCCGCGCCGCCGTCGCGCAGGTCGTCGCGGTCGACGCTCGTGATCACCACGTACTTGAGCTTCAGCGCAGCGATCGTGCGCGCGAGGTTCTTCGGTTCGTCCGCGTCGAGCGGATCGGGACGGCCGTGGCCGACGTCGCAGAACGGGCAGCGACGCGTGCACTTGTCGCCCATGATCATGAACGTCGCGGTGCCCTTGCCGAAGCATTCACCGATGTTCGGGCAGCTCGCTTCCTCGCACACCGTATGCAGGTTGTGCTCGCGCAGGATCGTCTTGATCTCGTTGAAACGCGAACTGCCGGTGGCCGCCTTCACGCGAATCCACTCCGGCTTCTTCAGCTTCTCGATCGGAATGACCTTGATCGGGATGCGCGCCGTCTTCGCCTGCGCCTTCTGCTTGGCGGTCGGATCGTAGGCGGCGGTCGCGGCCGAATCGGCCGGTGCGGGGGAAGCGGTAACGTCAGTCATTCGATTGTTCCAGTGCCTGCGGCTTGTCGGCGGCCGCGGATTCGCCATCGAGGTTGGCAATCAGACGCCCCACCAGCGTGTGGGCGACGTCGTTCCAGTCGGCGGCAACCTCGAGGCTCGCCATGTCGACGGTTTCCAGTCCGGCATAGCCGCACGGGTTGATCGCAAGGAACGGGCGCAGATCCATCTTCACGTTCAGGCTCAGCCCGTGATAGCTGCAGCCGTTGCGGATCTTCAGCCCAAGGGCCGCGATCTTCGCGCCTTCGTGCACGCCGGATGCCACGTAGATGCCCGGCGCGCCCGCCTTGCGGACCGAAGCGAGATTATACGCCGCGAGGGTTTCGATCACGGCCTCCTCGATCTTCGTCACGAGCGTGCGCACCATCAGCTTGCGCCGGCGCAGGTCGAGCAGTAGATAGACGACGATCTGGCCGGGGCCGTGGTAGGTGATTTGTCCGCCGCGGTCGACCTTGACGAGCGGCACGCCGCTGTCGGCCACCAGCAGATGGGCCGGGTCGCCGGCCTGGCCGAGCGTGTAGACGGGCGGATGCTCGACGACCCAGATTTCGTCGCCGGTGTCGGCCGTGCGCGTGTCGGTGAACGCACGCATCGCGTCGAAGCTCGTCTCGTACGCCTCGCTGCCCCGCCAGCGCACGGTGACCGCCGCGACGGGCTGAACCGGAGACCCGGCGGGCGATTCGGAAACGGCGACGGGCGTGGACACGATGGCAACCGGCGAGACGGACATGGGCGGTAGTTTACCGAAAACCCATGGGTCTCGCCGACTGCGGAAAGGGACGGATCGGGGTATCCGTCGGAGGAAAGGTCCGTCAGACGGTGCGCCAGCCGTCGTGGAGCAGCGCGTTCACGCGGTTGCGCAACCGCGCCAGCACGCCGCGCGCGACTTCCGCGGCCGGCCGCGACACCGAGAACGCAACATGAGCGCCCTGCCCGCTTTCCGCGCTGAGCCACAGCCGCTCGCCGCGGCGCAGCCGGAGCGTCTCGCCGTCGACCAGGAAGTAGTCTTCGACGTCGTTGCTGCGCGTCGCCCAGACCGGCCCGCATTGCACCGTCAGACGCGTGCTGCGTTGCACCTTCATCGGCACGGTCTCGCCCGGGGGGATTTCGAATGTGATGCTTGAAGAAATTTCTTGCATGATCGACTCCGCCAATAAGTGCTTCGATGGCTACAATCGTAGTCACTTAAAGGCGTCCGACCAAACGACCAATTTTCACGTCGATGTGAGGAAAATTAGCAAATGGACCTCCGCCAGCTCCCTGCGCTGAACGCCATTCGGGCGTTCGAAGCCGCCGCCCGGCACGAGAATTTCTCGCGCGCCGCCGACGAACTCTTCGTCACGCATGGCGCGGTCAGCCATCAGGTGCGCGCGCTCGAGGAGGAACTGGGCGTGCAATTGTTCGCGCGCAACGGCAAGCGGCTGTGCCTGACCGGCGCCGGCATGCGCTACGCGCAGCAGGTGCGCACCGCGCTGATGATGCTGGCCGACGCGACGCGCGAGGTGCGGGCAAGCGACCGCGACCGGCGGCTGGTGGTATCGATGCTGTCGTCGTTCGCCGCGCGCTTCGTCACGCCGCGCATCGGCACGTTCATCGAGCGGCATCCGGAAATCGACGTCGAACTGCAGTCGACCAACACGCTGACCGACTTCGCGCGCGACGACGTCGACCTCGCGATCCGCTTCGGCTTCGGCAACTATCCGGGGCTGCACGTCGAGCCGCTGTTCGACGAAGTGTTCTTTCCAGCGTGCGCGCCGACGTTGAACGGCGGCAAGCTGCCGCAGACGCCCGCCGATCTCGTGCACTACAACCTGCTGCGCTCGGACGACGAGCTGTGGCGGCCGTGGTTCGACGCGGCCGGGCTCGACACATTGACCGAGCCGAAACGCGGGATTCTGTACCAGGATTCGTCGAACCTGCTGCTGGCCGCGATCGAGGGGCAGGGCATCGCGCTGGTGCGGCGCTCGCTTGCGGTGCACGACCTGCTCGACGGGCGCCTCGTGCGCCTGTTCGACATCGACGGGGCGAGCCCGTGGCACTATTTTTTCGTGTGTCCGCCGCCGCTGCTGAACGCGCCGCGCGTGCAGGCATTCAGGGCGTGGATGCTCGACGAAGTTGCGCAATTCAAGCTGCTGTGCGATGAGCTGGATGCGCGGCGGGCGGCGGGGAAGACCCCCGCCGAGTGCGCACAGGAAGGACTTAGAGCACGACCTTGACCATCGGATGGCCGGTCAAGGCGCGGTAGATGTTGTCGAGCTGTTCCTGGCTCGTCGCGCGAACGGTGATCGTGAGGCCGGTGTAGTTACCGCCGCTCGACACACGCTCCTCGATCTTCTCGACGTCGATCTCGTTGTCGTGGACGGCCACGACCTTGAAGATCGTGTCCTTGAATTCCGGGTGCGCCTTGCCCATGATCTTGATCGGGAAATCGCACGGAAACTCCAGCAGCGACTCCTTCCGGGTATCGATCGCGCCGGTGACCTCGATGGTTTTGGTCGGTTCGCTCATCATTTCCTCGGGGTTAGGTCAAACTGTTCAAACTCGCGCGCTTTCGCACGCTGGTACGCGTCGTACAACGCCGCAAACACCGGGCCCGGCTTGCCGCCCTGCACGGGCAGTTCGTCGAGCGACGTGACGGGCAGGATTTCCTTCGTGGCGGACGTGATCATGATCTCGTCCGCCGAGCGCAGCTCGACCTCGCTGAGCTCGCGGGCGACGAACGGAATCCCGCATTGATCGGCCAACTCCTCGACGAGCGCGTAGCGGATCCCCTCGAGGATCTTGTTGCTGCGCGGCGGCGCCAACAGCTCGCCGTTCTTCACGATCCACACGTTCGACGACGACCCTTCGGTCACCTTGTCGTCACGCAGCTGGATCGTCTCGAACGCATCGCGTTCGGCCGCATGCTGCGCCATCAGCACGTTGCCGAGCAGCGAAATCGACTTGATGTCGCAATGCAGCCAGCGGCGATCCTCGGCCGTCACGCAGCGCACGCCGCGCGCGCGCTCCTCGTCCGACGGCAGGCGCAGCGGGCTCGTCATCGCGAACACCGTCGGCACCGCATCCGCCGGGAATGCGTGGCCGCGCTTCGCGACGCCGCGCGTCACCTGCAGGTAGACGAGCGCGTTGCCGTCGCCCAGGCCTTCCGCGTTCGCTGCGACCACGCGCTCGATCAGCGCGCGCCAGCCGGGCGCGTCGTGCGGGTTGTCGATGCCGATCTTCTTCAGGCTGCGCGCGAGCCGGTCCAGATGCTGTTCGATCCGGAACGGCACGTGCGCGCCGTCGTGCGCATAAACGGGGACGACTTCATACACGCCATCGCCGAAGATGAACCCGCGGTCGAGCACCGGCACACGGGCTTGCGACAGCGGCACCAGTTCCTCCTGCGACGACACGCTGAGGTGGACGATCGGTTCGAATTCGGCTTGGCTCATGGCAATACCAGATGGGGATGAAGTCGTGAAAACAAAGGCCCGTCGCGCTTACTTCTTCTTGCTGAACATCAGCAGGATCGAGTCCCAGATACGCCCGAAGATACCCGCTTCCGGCACCGCCTGCAGCGCCACGACCGGGAACTCCGACAGCGTCTTGCCGTCGGCGACGAGCTTCACGGTACCGACCTGCTGGCCCTCCGCGAGCGGCGCGATCAGCGGCGCGTTGACGTCGACTTCCGGCTTCACCTTCTCGCCCAGGCCGCGCGGCACGGTCACCCACTGGTCGCTCTTCACGCCGACCTGCACGGTGTTCTCCTTGCCCTTGTAGACACGCGGCGTCGACATCGCCTGACCACCCTTGAACAGGCGGACCGCGTCGAACGCGCTGTAGCCGTAGTTCAGCATCTTCATGCTGTCCTGCGTGCGCTCGCCTTCCTTCGGCTCGCCCATCATCACCGACACGAGACGGCGCTGGCCGTCGACACCGGGGATCGCGCGCTTGGCCGATGCGATCAGGCAGTAGCCGGCCGCTTGCGTATGGCCCGTCTTCAGGCCGTCGACCGTCGGATCCAGCCACAGCAGCCGGTTACGGTTGCCCTGGCGGATGTTGTTGTACTTGAATTCCTTCTCCGAGAAGATGCCGTAGTACTGCGGAAAATCGCGGATCAGGTGCGCGGACAGCTTCGCGAGGTCGCCGGCCGTCGTGTAGTGGTTCGGATCGGGCATGCCGTTCACGTCGGCGAAGTGCGTGCCCTTCATGCCGAGGCGCTGCGCCTCGGCGTTCATCAGCGTGACGAACTGCCCTTCGCTGCCGCCGACCAGTTCGGCCAGCGCGATCGCGGCGTCGTTGCCCGACTGGATGATCATCCCGTACACGAGGTCGTGCACCGACACCGGCTTGTTCGCCTCGATGAACATGCGCGACTCGTCGCGGCCGACGCGGCGCACTGCCTCGCTCGGCGTGACGATCTGCTCCATCGAGATCTTCTTCTTGTCGAGCGCCTCGAACACCAGGTAGGCCGTCATCAGCTTCGTGAGCGATGCGGGCTCGACGCGTTCGTCGGCGTTGCCCGATGCGAGCACCGTGTTGCTCGTCGCATCGACGAGCACCCACGAGCGCGCGTTCACGCCCGGCGGCGGCACCGCGCCCGGCATGAAGGTCGCGGGCGCGCCGGTGAACTGCTCGGCGGCGGCCGGCGCCGTGTGCGCGGCCTTGGCCTTGGCGGCCGGCTTCGCCTCGGCGACGACGATCGTCGATGCGAGCGCGACGGGCAGCATCACGCCCAGCGCGACGTTGCGCGCGGCGGTGCCGAAGGCGATGGAAGAAGCGAGGGACTTGAGGCCTTGGGGAGACAGACGCATGATCGATTCAGGCTGGTGGCAGAAAGTGCGGCGCGAAACGCGCAGGGTTGAACGGCGAGGCGGCGGGCGTTCCGGGCATTCGTCCGACTGCGTCGGACGGCGCGAAACGCGCCGGTTGGACTCGTGCGGACGCGTTCGGTTCGCGGCCGTCGCGAGCGGGCTGACAGGCGGCGAAACGAGCGCCGCATGGGCCCGGCCGGGCCGCGGGCGACGCGAAATGCGGCCATTATACGTGGCCGCGAACGACGTTTTCGCGAACCGTGCGGGTGGCCGCACACGGGCTTCGGGAGGATAGCGCGGCTTCGCTGGCGGACAATCGCGCGCGAAGCCGCGCGAAAGGCGTGCGCGGGCGCGGTGCAAGACGGGGGCGCCGCGCGGCGGCGGCGGGCATGTGCGACCGGGTTCGACGCGGTGCGACGAGACGCCGCGCGAGCGGCGGCATCGGGATGGCGCGGCAGCGACGACGCAACGCGCGCCGCGCTGCACGCTTCAACGCTTCAACGCCACGCGTCGACGATGATGCGCTTCAGCACGTGCAGCTTGCGATGGAAGAAATGCTCGGCGCCGGGGATCACGACGACGGGCAGCTCCTGCGGCCGTGCCCAGTCGTAGACCGATCCGATCGGCACCGTGTCGTCGGTTTCGCCGTGGATCACGAGCGTGTTCTCGGGCACGTCGGCGACCTGCCAGCGGCTCGCGGCCGTGCCGACGAACACCATCCGCTCGATCGTCTCGCCCGCGTCGCGCAGCCGCTTCGCGACATGCGACAGCACGAAGGTGCCGAACGAGAAGCCCGCGAGCACGAGCGGCAGCTCCGCATGGGCCGGCTGCGCGCGCATGTGCGCGAGCACCGCGAGCAGGTCGTCCGCCTCGCCGATGCCGTTGTCGTGCACGCCCTCGGTCGCGCCGACGCCGCGGAAGTTGGACCGGTACACCACGTAGTTGAGCTGGACCAGCGTGCGCGCGAGCGTTTGCGCGACCTTGTTGTCCATCGTGCCGCCGAACAGCGGATGCGGGTGCGCGACGAGCGCGATCCCGCGCGGCGCGGCGCTGCCGTCGCGCACGGCGTCCGGCAGGTCGACCGCGATTTCGATCTGCCCGGCCGGGCCGGCGATCAGCGACTTCTGCGTATGAACGTTCATTCGGCCGGCCCGCTCAGATCTTCAGGCGGTCGACGACCTTGCCGTCGCGCAGGTGCGATTCGACGATCTCGTCGATGTCGGCCTGGTCGACGTACGTGTACCACGTGCCTTCCGGATACACGACCATCACGGGCCCTTCCTCGCAGCGGTCGAGGCAGCCGGCCTTGTTGATGCGGACCTTGCCCGGCCCCGCGAGGCCGAGTTCCTTCACGCGCTTTTTCGCGTATTCCTGCATGGCCTGCGCATTGCATTGCGCGCAGCTCGGACGCTCGGCGCCCGGTTCGCGCTGATTCAGGCAGAAAAAGACGTGGTGCTGGTAGTAGGAATCCATGATGGTGACGAGCGGCCCGGCGCGGTGCCGGGCGGAAAGAGGGGCGATTGCCGTCGCGCGCGGCAACGGATGTGCGGACGATTATAACGACCGGCGCGCGCCGCTGCCGGCGATCGGCCGTGCCGCCCTGCCCCGCGTGCCGCGTCAGCGCCGCAGCGCGGCCGGCAGCCACGCGTGCTCGACCCGCTGGCCGAGCCAGATCAGCGCCGCGTAGGGCCAGATCCATGCGAGCCAGCGCGCGATGCTGTTGAAGTGCACATAGCGGCCCTGCCGCCAGCCCGACAGCGTGAAGTCGAAGAACGGGTTGACGGGCAGCAGGTTGACGAGCGCCACGCCGGCCAGCAGCGCGGCCGCCGCGAGCAGCGCGCGCCACGCGGCCGGCACGCGCAACGCCACCAGCGCCGCCGCGAAGCCGAGCTCGATGCCGAGTCGCGCGCCGGGCGTCGCCCACACGACGACGAGGCCGGTGCTCGATTGCATGAAGGTGGCGCCCGCCTTCAGCGCGAGTGCGGCCGCGACGAACGCGATCAGGAGTCGCACGCGCGGCGCGCCGGCGCGCATCGCGAGCGACGCGATCGCCAACGCGGCGAACAGCATCAAGCCGCCGAGCACGGCTTCCCACGCGGAGTCGGACAGCCAGCCGTCGACGCGCTCGGGCCACTCGCGCACGCGCCACGCGGCCGGCAGCCACGCGAACAGCGCGTCCTGCATCGAGCCGTCGGCGCGCTCCCACAGCGCGGCCGGCCAGTCGCCGATGCCGAACAGGAACGGCGACGGAAACAGGATCGCGAATGGCCACAGCGCGGCGAGCAGCAGCGGCGTCGCGCCGTCGGTCTCGAACCATGCGAAGCGCAGCCGGCGCAGCGCGCCGCGGTCGAGCAGCGCGCCGGTGGCCGGGGCCGCGAGCGCGGCGCCGAACAGCGCGCCGAGCGCATTGGCCGCGAGGTCGAGATTCGACGCGACGCGCATCGGCAGGTAGGTCTGCAGCGCCTCCATCGATCCCGACAGCAGCACGCCGAGGCCGCCCACGATCAGCGTCGCGGCCACGCCGCGCCGGCGCGGATGCAGCGCGAGCACGCCGAGTGCGCCGAACGGCAGGTAGCCGAGCACGTTGGTCACCACGTCGAACGCGGTCACATAACGCTGCATCGGCGCGAACAGGTAGTCGAACGGCCCGATGCCGAGCGACATCCAGCCGCCGAACGGATACAGCGATGCATAGACGATGAGCGCCGCGTACGCGGCGAACGCCTGTCGTGCCAGCGACGACGCGCGCGGCGTGCCCGGCGCGCTCATCGCGGCTGCACGCTGCGCGTCACGGGTTGCCCGCGTACGCCTGCACGCCGACCCACGCGGCGATCTGCGACACGAGCTCGTCGCTCGCGGCCGCGAGCGCACGCGCGCCGCCGGCCGCGTCGGGCGTGCTCGACGGCGCGCGCGCGACGAACGTGCGCTGGCCGAGCACCTTGCCGTCCTGCATCAGCGTCGCGCGCGCGGTGACCGCGCCGTGACTCTGCGACTCCCCGTCGAACACCTGCTCGAATTCGTTCAGGTCGACCTTCAGCGTCGGCGCGCGCACGCCGTCGGAGCCTTCGAGCACCGCGCCGCGCGACGACAGCGCGCCGCGCAGCCGCTGCGTGAGCAGTTGCGCGGGCGGTGCGGTCCAGCGGCTGTCGCGATAGACGGCCGTGCGCTGCGCATCCGCATACGTGAGGCGGTAGACGAACTTGTCCGTGTCGAGCGCGTCGGGCGCGGCGACGTCGAGCACCTTCAGCGCGGGGCCCGTACCGGCCGTCACGACCGACGCGGCCGGCCCGAGGTCGTAGCGGACGTTCGACAGCGCCGCGCCGTTGCCGGCGCAGCCGGCGGCGAACGCGAGCGTCAGCATCGCGAGTGCGGTCGCGGCCGGACGCAGCGCGCGATCAAGGATTCGTGGCATGGCATGTTCCTGCATGATGTTTCCGGTTTCGATGACGTCAGTGCCCGGCCTCGCTTCGGGCCGGGCGGTCGATGGGCTGGCGCCACGCTTCATTTGCCGGCCGCCGCACCGGCCCCCGGCCAGACGAAGCCCGCTTCGCCGGGCCCGGGCGCGGAGCCGGGCGAACCGAACAACAGACTGCTCGGGTGGCGGCCGAGTTCACCGGCGACGTCCTTCAATTGCCGCGACGCATCGCCGACGCTGTCCGCCAGCGTGTTGAAACGCGGCAGCGTGTCGTACTGGACCCGCGAGTTCAGGTCGTTCAGCGCGACGCCGACCTGCTCCGCGGCCGAGCCGGCCTTGTTCAGGTTCGACACGAGCGGCCCGTTCGGCTGCAGCAGCGTGTTCGCCGACGCCATCGCGCGATTGACCTCGTGCATCGTCTGCGGCAGCGCGGCCACCGCCGGCGCGAGCTGCTTCGACAGCGTCGCCGCCCCGTCCGCCGCGTGCTGCAGGCTTTCGGCCGTCGCGCGCAGCTGCTCGCGCATCTCCGGCGACAACAGCGCGTTCGCGCTTTCCGCCGCCTGCTCGAGCTGCCGCAACAGCACGTCGCCGCGCTCCTGGATCTGGTCGAACAGGCTCGGCCGCATCGGAATCTGCGCGATCGCCTTCGGCGACGACGGCAGCGGCGCCAGGTCGCGGCCCGTGTCCTCGAGCTGCACGAACGCGATGCCCGTCACGCCCTGGAAGCCGAGGCTGCCGTAGGTCGACTGCGTGATCGGCGCGTCGTGGTCGACGAGAATCCGGATCCGGATCTGGCCCGGATGCGTGCGATCGAAGCCGATCGACTGCACCTTGCCGACGTCGAGCCCGCGAAAACGCACGGCCGCATCGGGGAACAGGCCCGTCACGTTGGTGCGCGCGAGCAGGTCGTACGGCACGCGCACGGTGCGGTCGACGTTGAACCAGAACACGGTGCCCGCGATCGCCAACGTCAGCGCGATCGTGAACAGGCCGGCCCAGAACGCATGTGATTTGTTTTCCATCAGGAGATTCCTTGTCCTTGCCGGTTACAGCTCGACGCTCGAGAGCGCCGGTTCGAGGGCGGCCTTCGGCAGCTTCGCGCGCCGCTCGGGCGGCAGCGCCTGCAGTGCGCGGCGCCCGCGCAGCCCCAGGAAATATTCGTGGATGAACGGATGGTCGACGTTCGCGGCCTCCTCGACCGGCGCCGCGACCAGCACCTTGCGGTCGGCCAGCACCGCGACGCGCGTCGACAGCGCGACCATCGTGTCGAGGTCGTGCGTCACCATCACGACCGTCAGCCCGAGCGTGCGGTGCAGCGTCGCGATCAGCTCGACGAATTCGTCGGATGCCTGCGGGTCGAGGCCGGCGGTCGGCTCGTCGAGGAACAGCAGTTCGGGCTCCAGCGCGATCGCGCGCGCGATGCCGACCCGCTTCACCATCCCGCCCGACAGCGCGGCCGGCATCTTCGACGCGTGCTTGCACGGCAGCCCGACCATTTCGAGCTTCAGCATCACGATGTCGTGCAGCAGGTCGGGCGGCACGCGGCCGAGCTCGCGCAGCGGCTGCGCGACGTTGTCGAACACCGTCATCGACGAGAACAGCGCGCCCTGCTGGAACAGCATCCCCGAGCGCGTGCGCATCATCCCCGCGCTCGCGTCGTCGATCTTCGAGGTGTCTTCGCCGAACACCTTGATCGTGCCGGACGTCGGCCGCTCGAGGCCGAGGATCTGCCGCACGAGCGTCGTCTTGCCCGACCCCGAGCCGCCGACGATCGCGACGATCTCGCCGCGCCGCACGTCGAAATCGAGCTTCTGGTGAATGATGTTGCGCCCGTAGCGCTTCGTCAGGTTGCGCACCTCGATCACGAGGTCGTCGCCGGGCGCGGCGGCCGATCCGGCGCCGGCTGCCGCGGTATGGGCGCTGGCGGCACCGGCCGCCGAGTCGTTCGACGCGTTCATCCGAGCCCCACGTTCTGGAACAGGATCGCGAACACCGCGTCGGCGAGGATCACGACCGTGATCGACGAGACCACCGACGTGGTCGTGCCTTCACCGAGGCTTTGCGAGTTCGCCTTGATCCGGAAACCGAAATGGCATGCGACCAGCGCGATCAGCATGCCGAACACGACGCCCTTGCCGACGCCGATGTACAGGTTCGCGATCGGCACGACGCCCGGCAGCGAGCGCACGAAATAATTGATGTCGATGCCGAGCACGAATTTGGCGGCGAGCGCGCCGCCGGTCAGCGCGATGATGTTGGTCCACATCACGAGCAGCGGCATCGCGACGCCGAGCGCGAGCACGCGCGGCAGGATCAGCCGCAGCCCGTGCGGGATGCCCATCACGCGCATCGCGTCGAGCTCCTCGGTCACGCGCATCACGCCGATCTGCGCGGTGATCGCCGAGCCCGAGCGGCCCGCGACGAGGATCGCCGACAGCACCGGGCCGAGCTCGCGGATCACCGACAGCCCGAGGATGTTCACGATGTAGCGGTTCGCGCCGAATGTCTGCAGCTGCTGCGCGGACAGGTAGCTGAGCACGATGCCGATCAGGAACGCGACCAGCGCGGTGATCGGCAGCGCCTGCGCGCCGGCGCTGTAGATGTTCGCCGAGGTTTCCTTCCACGGCATCGTGTTCGGACGGCGCAGCACCGACAGCGCGTCGAGGATCACGAGGCCGAACATCGCGATGCCGCCCTGCAAATGCTCGGCGAACGCGAACAGCATGAAGCCAAAGCGCGTGATCGGGCCGAAGTGCACGACGCGCTCGGGCGCCTCGCGCTGGCTGTCGAGCCGCTCGATGCGCTCGAAGATCGTGCGCTGCGTGGGGCTCAGCGCGACGCCGTCCGGCAGCTTCCGGCCCCACACGCGCCACAGCGCCTGGCCGCCGACGTGGTCGAGCCGTTCGATGCCGGACAGATCCCATTCGCTCACGCGCCCGGTCGCGATGCCCGCGACGCGGCGCGCGACCGCGCCACGGTTGCGCGCGAGCGCAAGCGCGGTCCATTGGCCGTACAGGCGCACCGTCTGGCCCTGGCCGCCGGCGTCGACCGACAGGCCGGGAGGAGTCTCGAAGTCCAAGGGCGGGTAGTTTGCAAAAGGTTGACAGCGGCCATTGTAGCGAACCGCCCGGCGCAGCGACGTGAGGATGTCGGTCGCGGCGCCCGGCCGGCGCGCCGGCCCGAGGCGCCCGCCTGCACGTGCGCGGCCCGGATCGGCTTGCCCCGCGCGCGAGCTTTCATTCTTCCGTCATGTTTCCTTTCGATACTCTCACGCGCCGCACCTCAGGCCGTCGGCGCCCGCGCCGCCATTTCGTTGCGGACTTCGCACTTCATCGTCGCGACTCATAGAACAGAACACCGAACAGGACAACCGATGCGTCTCCCCCCGCTTTTCCGCCGCCGCGCGGGCTCCGCCGCCGCGCTCGCCAGCCTCGCCTTCGCCCTCGCCGGCTGCGGCGGCGACGACGTCACCGCTCCGCCGCCGCAGGCCCAGGCACCCGCCGGCACGACCGCCACGCTCGCGCTGCTCGAAACGACCGACCTGCACACCAACGTGCTGTCATATGACTATTTCAAGCTCGCCGCCGACAATTCGCTCGGGTTCGAGCGCGTGTCGACGCTGATCGCGCAGGCGCGCGCGCAGTACCCGAACACGCTGCTGCTCGACAACGGCGACACGATCCAGGGCACCGCGCTGTCGGACTATCAGGCGCTCGTCAAGCCGATCGGCTGCGACCAGACGCTCGCGATCTACAAGGTGATGAACGCCGCGAAGTTCGACGGCGGCGGGATCGGCAACCACGAGTTCAACTACGGGCTGCCGTACCTGTCGCAGGTGACCGGCAACACGTTCGACGTCGACGGGCTGCCGGCCCCCGCGCAGCAGAAGAAGTGCGCGGGCCCGAACTTCCCGCAGGTGCTCGCGAACGTGATCAGCGCGAAGACCAACGCGCCGCTGTTCACGCCGTACACGATCCTGACCCGCACGGTGACGGCCGTCACGCCCGACGGCAAGACGGTCAGCGCGCCGGTGAAGGTCGGCATCATCGGCTTCACGCCGCCCGCGATCATGAACTGGGACAAGCGCTGGCTCGACGGTAAGGTTTATACGACCGGTCTGAAGGAAGCGGCCGAGAAGTACATTCCGGAGATGCGCGCGAAAGGCGCCGATCTCGTCGTCGCGATCTCGCACGGCGGCCTCGACAACTCGGCCTATTCGCCGACGATGGAAAACGGCAGCTGGTGGCTGTCGAAGGTGCCCGGCATCGACGCGATGCTGATCGGCCACTCGCACCAGGTGTTCCCGGACGCGAACAGCACCGTGCCGCAGTTCAACCTGCCGGGCGTCGACAAGGCGAAGGGCACCGTCAACGGCGTGCCGACCGTGATGGCCAACTTCTGGGGCAAGCATCTCGGCGTGATCAAGCTCGGCCTGAAGTTCGACGGCAACACGTGGAGCGTCGACAAGTCGCTGACGACCGTCGAGGCGCGGCCGATCCAGAACGCGGACAAGAGTTACGTCGCCGCCGACCCGTCGGTCTCCGCCGCGATCGCCGCCGAGCACCAGGCGACGATCGACTACGTGAAGACGCCGATCGGCTCGACCGACTACCGGATGAACTCGTACTTCGCGGACGTCGGCGATCCGGGCGCGATCCAGATCGTCAATGAGGCGCAGGCCGACTACGTGCGGACCTACGTGCAGGCGAACCTGCCGCAATACGCGTCGCTGCCGGTGCTGTCGGTCAGCGCGCCGTTCAAGAGCGGCTTCGGCGGCGGCAGCGACTACACCGACGTCGCGCCGGGCGCGCTCGCGATCAACAACGCGGCCGACCTGTACCTGTATCCGAACACCGTGTACGCGGTGAAGGTGAGCGGCAGCGACGTGAAGAACTGGCTCGAGACGGCCGCGAAGCGCTTCAACACGATCGACCCGACCAAGGCGACCGTGCAGCCGCTCGTCAGCAGCTTCCCCGGCTACAACTTCGACATGTTCACGTCCGCCGATCTCGCGTACGAGATCGACGTCACGCAGGCGGTCGGCAGCCGGATCAGGAACCTGACGTACAAGGGCGCGCCGATCGACCCGAACGCGCAGTTCATCGTCGCGACCAACAACTACCGCGCGAGCGGCGGCGGCAACTTCCCGGGCCTCGACGGCAGCAAGACGATCTTCGCGTCGCCCGACGCGAACCGCGACGTGCTGATCGCGTTCATCAAGAAGCGCGGCGCGATCACGCGCGCGGCGGACGGCGCGCAGCGCAGCTGGCGCTTCACGAAGCTCGCGAGCTCGGTCGCGCACGTGCGGTTCACGTCGGCGCCGAATCGACTAGGCGACGCGGCGGCAGCCGGCCTGAGCGGCCTCACGCAGGTCGCGGCCGACGACGGCTCGGGCAAGAACCTCGCCATCTACGAGATCGACCTCACGCAATGACCATGAGACCCGCGATGCAACCGATCCGGACGATGCGGCCGGCCGAGGCCGGCGTCACCGCCGCCGCGCGGCGCCTGCTGCGCGCGAAACTCCCGCCGGCCGCGTTGCTCGCGGCGGCGGCCGTGACCGTCGCGGCCGTCGTCGCGACGACCGGCTGGCGGGCCGCCGGCCCCGCGCCGAGCGCCGCGCAGCTCGACGAATGGCAGGCGATGGTCGCGCAGGCCGTCGAGCCGCACGCGCTCGCGCAGTTGCGCACCCTCGCACGGCGCGGTTCGGGCGACGCGCAGGCGGCGCTCGGCATCGCGCTCGTCGATGCGCGCGAGCCGGGGCTGCGCGACGAGGGGCGCGGCTGGCTGGAAACCGCCGCGGACGGCAAGACCGACTCGCCCGCCGCGCGACGCGCGCAGCTCGCACTCGGCAAGGCCCTGCTGCTCGGCAGCGGCGACCTCCCGAAGGACTACGTCCGCGCCCGCGCGCTGCTCGGCGAAGCGGCCGGCCAGGGCGATCCGGCCGCCGCGTACTACCTCGGGCTGATCTACCGCAGCGGCTACGGCATCGCGGCCGACCCGGTGCAGGCCGCGCACTGGTTCGAGCTCGCGTCGCGCGCGGACATCCCGGCCGCGGACTTCATGCTCGCGAACGCATACCGCGACGGCAGCGGCGTGCCGCGCGACGAAGCGCGGGCGCTTGCGCTGTATCGCCGGGCCGCCGAGCACGAGTTGCCGGAAGCCGTGCAGACGCTCGCGATGGCCTATCGCAACGGCGAACTGGGGCTCAAGCCCGACGCGGACGAATTCCACGCGCAGTGGATCGAGACCGCGCATGCGTTGAAGCATCCGGTGGTCGCGCCGTGACGGCACGGCGCGACCACCGCGTCGGACCGGAAGCCACGCATCACGGCGTGAAGCCGCGCCCCGGCAAGGTCTTGCACGCGCTGCCGCCGGCCGGCGGCGCGACCGTCGGGTAGCCGTCGCCGAGGATGTAGGTCGGACTCGTCGCGACGAACCCGTCATCGAACGTCGCTTCCACGAAATACGCACGCCAGCCCGACGCGGGCTTCTCGACCGGAATGCGCAGCGGCGGCGCATCGGCTGAACCGACCGGCGTCGACGTGTAGCGAATCCCGCACGCGTAGCGAAAATCCCGCGCGTTCGGGTTCTCCGCCTGCCACAGCAGCAGACGCTTCGGCTGCTCACGCAGCTTCAGCTTGATCGCGGCGCCATGCCCGGTCTGCTGCAGCTTCGCGTCGACTTCCGGCAACGCCGCGCCGCGCTGGATGCGATTGACGAACGCGGTCAGCGAATCGAGCGTCGCGCGCCGGATGTCGACGTGCGACGAATTGGGCACCATCCGCAGCGCCTTGTCGCCCGGCAGCCGGTCGAAATACAGGCTCGCATTGTCAGGCACGAAGAAATCGTCGCCGCTCGCATTGACGACGTATTTCGGAATCTTCAGCCGCTTGCCGTGGCGGGTGCCGCGATACGCGAGCGGGTCTTCGATCTGCATCAGCGCACCGAACGCCTCCGTGTCGATCGCCTTGTCGATGCCCTCCGCATAGTATGGATAGAACGCGAGCGGCCAGTTGCCGCCATAGCTGCGATACATGTTCTTCAGCGCGTCGCGCGTCGACAGCAGGTCGATCGCGAACGGTGCGACGGCATCGATGCGCGAATCGCCGATCACGGCCAGCCAACTGATCCAGGCCCGCTTCGAAATACCCGACACGATGAACCGGTCGATCTGCAGCGCGCCAAGTTCGCGTTCGGCCAATGTCATCCCGCGCCACACCGCGGCCGCCATCGGCACGTGCAGCGGCATGGTCGCCCGCTGCTGCGGCGCCTGCATGAACAGCGACCAGCTGTGTGCGACGCTGTCGTCTTCGGCACGCGGCCGGCCGTCGTCCATATACGTCAGGAACTGGCTCGGTATGTCGCTGACGGACACGATCACCGTGCGGGTGTTCTTCGCGAGCGACGCGAGCGTTTCGGGCGTGAAGTCGTTCGGGGCGATCGGGTCGCCCCCGCCCTGCGGATAGCGCGTGCCGTTGTTGGCGATCACGAGCGCACGGCGCGTCAACGCGCGTTCCGGGATGTACAGCGTCGCCTCGTGCTCCCACGTGCTCGGCTGCACCAGTTGCTCCGGCGACCACGACTGCGACGTGAACCGGTAAGTGCGCCGCTCGATGCCCGGCAGGTTCTCGACGCGCGTCAGCGTGTAGTGCAGTGGCTGGCTCTCGACCATCTGTCGGTAGCACGCAACCGTATCCTCGAGACCGGCTTTTCGGTCGCCGTCGCATGGCAATTTTGCGTAAGCGCTGGCGAACAGCGTTGAGCACACGAGCGCAACCACCATTTTTTTTCTTGGCATTTCAACCTTGTGTTTCTTTGAATGAAGCGGCCGCGTCAATCGCGACGCGCTGTCGACGCCGCCGCCGACGACGAATCGTGCACGCCGGCCGCTGGGAAAACAGGTAGCGGGCAAACCGTGATGCGAACGCTGCTCGAACGGGCGGCGACACGCTCGCCGAGCCGTCGCCCGCATCGGACGAACGGCAGAAACCCGTACCGGCGGCACGCAGTCACGAGCCGGCCGCCCCTCCGGACCGCAGAACGATCCGGCCCTCGCATCCTAGAAATGCGCGTCATCCCGCACAACGTTTCTCAACGATTTCTCAAGTTCGTGGATCAAGCGCGCCACCGCCGCCCTGTCGCTACAATAGGCGCCATGAACGCCCCCACCTCCTCCGACACGCCCGATACCGGTGACGCGCGCATCGCGCGCAACCGGCTCGAGGCGCACCTGGATGCCGCGCCGCGCGCATGGCCGCTCGACATCGTCGCCGCCACCGGCTCGACCAACGCCGACGTCGCGACGCGCCTGAAGGCGCTGCCGCGCACCGCGAGCGCGCTGCCCGCGCCGCTCGTGCGCGTCGCGTTCGAGCAGACGGCCGGCCGCGGCCGCCAAGGCCGCCCCTGGTTCGCGCAACCCGGCAACGCGCTGCTGTGCTCGGTCGGCTGCATCGTGCCGCGCCCCGTCGACGCGCTCGCCGGCCTCAGCATCGCGATCGGCGTCGCGCTCGCGGAAGGGCTCGCCGCGCTGCCGCTCGACGCCCGCTCGCGTATCGCCCTCAAATGGCCGAACGACGTGCTGCTGACGGCCACCGACGACGGTACGTCGCACATCGTCGGGAAGCTCGCCGGGATCCTGATCGAAACCGTGTGGAGCACCGCCGACGCGACCGCCGTCGTGATCGGCTTCGGCATCAACGTGCGCGGCGCGGAAGCCGTCGCCGCGCAGGTCGAAGCGCTGCGCGCGCGCGAAGCGGCGCTCGCGAGCGGGCTGCCGCCGGCCGCGCTGTCGGCCGCGTGCGCATCGGCCAACCTCACCGATACGCTCGCCGCCGCATTGAACGCGCTCACGCCCGCCCTCGCGCAGTTCGGCACCGACGGCCTCGCGCCGTTCCTGCCGCGCTGGCACGCGCTGCATGCGTACGCCGGGCGCGAAGTCGTGCTGCTCGAACAGGGCGTCGAACGCGCGCGCGGCATCGCGACGGGCATCGACGCGACCGGCCAGCTGCTGCTCGACACGCCCGACGGCGTGCAGGCAATCGCGGCCGGCGACGTATCGCTGCGCGAAGCGCAATGAACGAACCGCATCTGCTGATCGACGCCGGCAACAGCCGGATCAAGTGGGCGCTCGCCGACGCGCGGCGCACGCTCGTGGACACGGGCGCGTTCGGCCATACGCGCGACGGCGGCGCCGATCCCGACTGGTCGGCCCTGCCGCGTCCACACGGCGCATGGATCTCGAACGTCGCGGGCGCCGACGTGGCCGCACGGCTCGACGCGCTGCTCGATGCCCGCTGGCCGGGCCTGCCGCGCACGACGATCCGCTCGCGACCCGCGCAATGCGGCGTGACGAACGGCTACACGACGCCCGACCAGCTCGGCAGCGACCGCTGGGCCGGCTTGATCGGCGCACGTGCGGCGTTTCCGGACGAGCATCTGCTGATTGCGACATTCGGCACGGCGACGACGCTCGAAGCGCTGCGCGCGGACGGTCGCTTCACCGGCGGGCTGATCGCGCCGGGCTGGGCGCTGATGATGCGCGCGCTCGGCACGCACACCGCGCAGTTGCCGACGCTGACCACCGACATCGCGAGCGGGCTGCTCGCCGGCGCGCAGGCCGAGCCGTTCCAGGTCGATACACCGCGCTCGCTGTCGGCGGGTTGCCTGTACGCACAGGCCGGGCTGATCGAACGCGCATGGCGCGATCTCGCCGATGCGTGGCAGGCGCCCGTGCGGCTGGTGCTGGCAGGCGGGGCGGCGGACGAGGTCGCGCGCGCGCTGACGCTGCCGCATACGCGGCACGACGCGCTGATTCTGTCGGGGCTTGCGTTGATCGCCGCGGAAGCGGCGGCACAGGATTGACGAAAACCGACCGGCATCGCGCCGACCGCGTCGACGGATGCCCGGCTGCGTGCTTCGTCACGGGAAGGATGGAACAATGGGCGCCGGTGTATGCGCCCATGCAGACAGCCGGCCGCCCGCGCGGCTCGGCCGTCGCGAACGATCGCCGGCTGCAACGGCAACCTTTGCCATGCGGCCGGCCCGACTGAACGGTTGAACGACTGAACCACGACGAGGAGTGTCGACGATGCTGCGCTGGCTGATCGCTGTTCTCTTTCTCGCGAACCTGCTCGCGTTCGTGGCGGTGCGCGGCGTGTTCGGGCCGCCGCCGGCGGCCGGCGCACGCGAACCGGGCGTGCTGTCCCGGCAGGTGCGGCCCGATGCAGTGCACGCGATGCCGCTCGCGCAGGCGACCGATCAGGCCGTGATCGGCGGTGCGATCGCCGCGCCGGCCATCACGGCGGAGCCGCTCGCGGCATCCGCGCCGTGACGGCGCGGCGCGCGTATCAGGGCTGCTGCGCGCGCACCTTCTTCAGCAGCGCGGTGGTCGAGCGGTCATGCTCGAACGGAATCGCGAGCGCACGACCGCCCCAGCCGCGCACGATGGCGGACTCCGGCAGCGCGTCCATGTCGTAGTCGCCACCCTTCACGAGAATGTCCGGACGGACGGCCTCGATCAACGAAACCGGCGTCTGTTCCTCGAACTTCACGACCCAGTCGACGCTCTCCAGCGCCGCGAGCAGCGCCATCCGGTCGTCCTCGCGGTTGATCGGACGGTCGTCGCCCTTGCCGAGCATACGCACGGACGCATCGCTGTTCACGCCGACGATCAGGCAGGCGCCGAGCGCCTTGGCATCGGCGAGATACGTGACGTGGCCACGGTGCAGGATGTCGAACACGCCGTTCGTGAACACGACGGGCGAAGGCAGCGAAGCGCGCAGGGCAACCAGCGTGTCGCGGGTGATCAGCTTGCGTTCGAAGGTAGCGGACATGATGGAGTTCGAATGGCGTGAGCGGCGCGCAGTGCGCATCGCGACAGGACGCGGCGGCGCCGGATAATAAAAAGCCCGCCGGCGGGCCGGGCGGGCTTCATGCAGAGAATCACTGCGACGATCGCAACCGGCGGAGCGTCACGGCGGCTGCGCCGCCGCGCGGCCTCAGGCCAGTTGCGCGGCCGACGACGGGCCGCTTTCGGACTGCAGGCGGCCGGTGACTTCCTTGCGATAGCGGTTCAGCTCCTGCGCGGTCGCGAACGTGCGCTCGAACAGGATCGACAGGTTGTGCAGGATCCGGTCGACGACCTTCTTTTCCCACTCGCCGTCGAAGCGGATCTGCTCGTCGAGCCAGCGCTCGAGCCATTCCGGATCGGGCAGGCGCGACTGCACGGTGTCGCGCGGGAACAGCGCCTGGTTCACGTGCAGGTTGGTCGGATGCAGCGGCTTCTCGGTGCGGCGCGCCGACGCCATCAGCACGCCGATCTTCGCGAACGCCGCACGCGCGACGTCGCCGCAGTTGTTCAGCGCCTTCTTCATGTAGCGCAGGTAAGCGCCGCCATGGCGCGCTTCATCGCGCGAGATCGTTTCGTAGATGTGCTTGATGACCGGCTCGGTGTGCCAGTCGGCCGCGCAGCGATACCAGTGGTTCAGGCGGATCTCGCCGCAGAAGTGCAGCATCAGCGTCTCGAGCGGCGGCGCCGGATCGAACTGGAAGCGCACCGCGTGCAGCTCTTCCTCGGTCGGCACCATTTCCGGCCGGAACCGGCGCAGGTATTCCATCAGCACGAGCGAATGCTTCTGCTCCTCGAAGAACCACACGCTCATGAACGCGGAAAAGTCGCTGTCGTGCTGGTTGTCGCGCAGGAACATTTCCGTCGCGGGCAACGCCGACCATTCGGTGATCGCGTTCATCTTGATCGTCTTCGCCTGCTCGTCGGTGAGCAGCGAAGCGTCGAACTTGTCCCACGGAATGTCCTTCTCCATGTCCCAACGGACAGCTTCGAGCGACCTGTAAAGTTCCGGATAAAGCATGGTGTTCATGATGGTCCCACCCCTGTTCTGCGCAATGCGACTTCTCTAAACGTGACTGTTGCCGCGTACGCGCGCGAACGCGCTTTTTGCAGCCAAGACTCTAATTTTACGCGGGAATCCAGCCGCCGGACGCAGATTCCGCATCCGGCTGCCGGGCGGCCGCGCCGCCGCCTCGACGCACGCCGCCGCCCCGCTCCGCTCGAACGGAACCGGCCGCGCGTGCCTCATGTGGGGCCGGCGCAGGCCGGCTCGTTGACGAGCCGGCCCCAGCGTCACGCGGCTGCCGGACGGGTTACCCGTACGGCTGCCGGACGGCAGGCTGCTCGATATGGTGTATACGGCGGCGGCCATGATAGCACGCAGCCATGACGGTTCCGAGACGCCCGCCCGCTCGCGCGCGGCCCACGGCGGTGCGGCGATCGGTCGCGGGTGGGCGTCGCGAAAACGCAACCGGTCTGTAAGGCGGATCTGCTTCAGCACCGTTTCCCGGTAGCCGGACTCCCATCAGACCCGTATTTCGCCCGTCGCGATGCCGCCTTCCGGTGGCGTGCCGGTGGGCGGCGCGCTGCAGCCATCGGCCCCCGCGATCCAGTGCGCCAGCGTGTCGCGCTGCGCGCGCCCGTCGCGATAGCCGAGCTCGATCAGTTCCCGCGTGAACGCCTCCTCGAACAGCAGATAGCTCGCGAACGACGCGCCGGCCGGCTGGCTGCCGCCGATCGCGCCGAGCAGCCCGCGCATCGTCGCCGGCATCTGCTTCAGGTGTTTCGCGGCGATCAGCTCGATGCGCTCGGACGGCGCGATCGCGAGCACGTCCACGTGCCGCCAGCCGCTGTCCACTTCGACCTGTTGCGGCAGGTGCTCGATCATCCGGTTGATGTGCTCGATGCGCTCGATGTCCGCGCCGATCGAGTCGAGAAACACGCTCGCAAGCACTTGCTGGCCGATCTGCGCGAGCGTCGGATAGCCGCGCACCCGCCCCGAACCGTTCGCGGCGGGAATCTCGGGCCGCGGATCGGCCGCGCCGATCACGACGATCCGGTTCGCGCCGAAGTGGATCGCCGGCGACAGCGGCGCGACCTGCCGGATCGACCCGTCGCCGAAGTACTCGACCTGTCCGTCGAGCACGAGCGGCACGGCCGGGAACACGAACGGAATGGCCGACGACGCGAGCAGGTGCGACGCCGACAGATCGACGAGCCGCGCGGTGCGCTGCGCGCGCCGCCATGCCTGGATCGGCTCGGCGGCCTGGTAGAACGTCAGGTGCCGCCCGCTCGAATAGCTGAGCGCCGTGATCGAGAGCGCATGCAGCAGCCGGCTCTCGAGCATCTGCTCGATCCGGTGGAAACTCAGCTCGCGCTGCAGCAGGTGCGCGAGCGGCGCGTTGTCGAGCAGCCCGCGCGGCGAACGGCGTGCCGCCCAGCCGAAGGTCATCGTCGCGAGCCAGCGTGCGCCCGCCGCCGCGATGCCGAGCCAGTCGGTGCGATACACGTAGTCCGCGCGCAGCGGCTCCCAGAATTCGAGCAGCCGCCGCACGCCGTGCGAAAAATCGTCTGCGTGGCTCGCGATCGACGTTGCATTGATCGCGCCGGCCGACGAGCCGCATACGACCGAAAACGGCACCGTATGCCGCTGCGGATCGGCCTCGCGCGCGATCTCGGCCAGCGCCTTCAGCACGCCGACCTGGTAGGCGGCGCGGGCGCCGCCCCCCATCAGAACGAGCGCGAGCCGCATGATCGACCTGCCATCCGGTTCGCGTCAGGTCGAGCGCTTCGGCGGACGCGTTTCGGGCGACGAAGCGGCCGCCGCGCGCGCCGCGGCCGAACCGGACGGCCTCGCGCGCTTCGCGGCCGGCTTGCGCGGCGCGGCGGCAGCGGCAGCGGCCGCGGCCGGTGCGGGCGGCTCCGCCCGCGCCGCCGGCGCGGCCTGCCCGGGCGGCGCATCGTCCGGCTGATCGGCCTGCACGCCCGGTTGCGTCATCGCAAGGCTCGCGAGCTGGTTGAACTGCGCCTGCAGCAGGTTCCACCAGCCGGTCGGGTCGAACGCCTGCTGCGCGGCGTCGCCTGCGGGCGGCGCCTCGGCAGCGCCCGCACCCGGCGCTTGCTGCGCATCGGCGCGCGGCGCGGACGCCGCTTGCGCGGCCGCGAGCGCGGCTTCCTCGGCCGCCGACATCGAGCTCTGCGCGAATGCGCCGAACGCGCGCAGCGTCGCGAGCGTCGCGCGCTGGACCTCGAGCGCCTGGATCGCGGACTGCAGCATCCCGAGATTGAGCTTGAGCCATTGCTCGACCGCACGCAGATCGGTGATCCGCTTGTCGAGCTCCTCGACGCTCGTGAGCGGCGCCATCATGTCGGACATGCTCGACAGCGACGGCGGCAACCCCGAGGCGGCGCCGGGAAACGACGCCATCCCGCCGAACGGCGACATCCGCATCATGTCCCACATCCGGTCGAGCATGTCGGCAGGCTTGAAACCGGCAAAGCCGGCGAAAGGATTGGAGCCGGAGGCTTCGTTCGTCATTACGGGCATCCTGGTTGACTGGGTGGGCGAAGCGGCCGGCA
Source organism: Burkholderia sp. SIMBA_062 (assembly GCF_046534765.1). Lineage (NCBI taxonomy): Bacteria > Pseudomonadati > Pseudomonadota > Betaproteobacteria > Burkholderiales > Burkholderiaceae > Burkholderia > Burkholderia sp. SIMBA_062. The sequence continues at coordinate 320,305 of NZ_JAWRYD010000001.1, read as the reverse complement.
CGGGTCGCGCGGCCGCCCTGGTTCGATGATAGCGCGCGTCAGAACGGTGCGTCGCCGGGGAAACCGGGCGGGCGCCGCTCGCGCAGCGAGCGGATGCCTTCCTGCACGTCCGGCCCCGAGAAGCCCATGAATTCGAGCGCGAGCGACGTATCGAACGTCGGCCCGGCGCTGCGCAGCCAGTTGTTCAGCGCGTACTTGGTCCAGCGGATCGCCGACTGCGACCCGTGCGCGAGCCGCTCCGCGACTTCGTACGCCTTCGGCAGCAGGTCGGCCGGCTCGACCGCGAGCGACACGAGGCCGATCCGCTCGGCCTCCTCGCCGCTCACCGGCTCGCACAGCAGCAGGTAGTACTTCGCCTTCGCCATCCCGCACAACAGCGGCCATACGATCGCCGCATGATCGCCGGCCGCCACGCCGAGCCGCGTATGACCGTCGATGATGCGCGCATCCTTCGCGGCGATCGAGATGTCCGCGAGCAGCCCGGCGACGAGCCCCGCGCCGACGGCCGGGCCGTGCATCGCGGATACGATCGGCTTGCTGCAGTTGATCACGTTGTAGACGAGGTCGCGCGCTTCGCGCCACACGCGGGCGCGCACGTCGAAGTCGTTCGCCATCGCCTCGACGAGCGCGAGATCGCCGCCCGCCGAAAAACCCTTGCCCTCGCCGCGGATCACCGCGACGCGCGTGTCGGGATCGCGGTCGACGTCGCGCCAGATGTCGGCGAGTTCGCGGTGCATGCGCTCGTTCGCGGTCGCGAGGCCGCTGCGGTTCGCGCCCTCCCCGCTCATCACGATGTCGAGCACGCCATGATCGCGGCGCGTCACCTTCAATGCTTCGTAACCGCCGTATGCGGCAAGATCGGCCATGCGCAGCTCCCGGTGCTTGAGGCGTTTGAAACGCCTGAATCGAGTGTAGCCAAGCCCGCGCGGGCAAACATCGGGCGAAACCCGGCGCGCGGGCCGGGAGCCGGGCTTCGCGCGTGCGTCAGGCCGCGCCGTCGGGCGGTGCGACGGCCTGCTCGATCGCGCCGAAGATCGACTTGCCGGCCGCGTCGAACATCTCGATGCGCACGGTGTCGCCATAGCGCATGAATTCGGTCTGCGGCGCGCCGTGCTCGATCGTCTCGAGGCAGCGCTTCTCGGCGATGCAGCAGTAGCCGCGCTTCGCGTCCTTGTTCGACACGGTGCCCGAGCCGACGATCGAGCCGGCACGCAGGTTGCGCGTCTTCGCCGCATGCGCGACCAGCTGGCCGAAGTGGAACACCATGTCGGTGCCCGCGTCGGGCTGGCCAACTTTCTTGCCGTTCCAGTGGACGATCATCGGCCGGTGCACGCGGCCTTCGCGCCATTCGTCGCCGAGCTCGTCGAGCGTCACCGCGACCGGTGCGAACGCGGTGGCCGGCTTGCTCTGGAAGAAGCCGAAGCCCTTCGCGAGCTCGGCCGGAATCAGGTTGCGCAACGACACGTCGTTCACGAGCGTGACGAGCCGCACGGCCTTCAGCGCGTCGTCGGGCGATGCGCTCATCGGCACATCGCCGGTGATCACCGCGACCTCGGCCTCGAAGTCGATGCCCCACTCCTCGGACGCGCACACGATGTCGTCGCGCGCGCCGAGGAAGTCGTCGCTGCCGCCCTGGTACATCAGCGGATCGGTCCAGAACTCCGGCGGCATCTCGGCGCCGCGCGCGCGGCGCACGAGCTCGACGTGATTCACGTACGCGGAGCCGTCGGCCCACTGGAATGCGCGCGGCAGCGGCGCCATGCAGTTCGCCGGGTCGAACGCGAACGTGTTGCGTGCGCGGCCGTGGCTCAGCGCGTCGTACAGGTCGCGCAGTTGCGGCGCGTAGAACGCCCAGTCGTCGAGGACGCGCTGCAGCGTCGGTGCGATCGCATCGGCGATCGCCGCGGTGTGCAGGTCGCGCGACACGACGATCAGCTGGCCGTCGCGCGTGCCGTCCTTCAGCGATGCAAGTTTCATGGGGTGTCTGCCGTTGTAGTGACGATGGAGGGAATCTATTTTACGATGGTGAATCCGTGCGGCGCGCCACGATCGTGCGTGCCGCTTTCGTCCCGACCCTTGCCGCCTTGTCGCGCTCCCGCTGCCCATGCCCGCCAACCCGCTTCCCGACGACGATCTCGCTGATTCCGACACCGACGACACCGGCTCCGGCGAGCATGGCGAAGGCGGCGAGAAGGTGCGCTCCGGCATCCAGTCGATCGAGGTCGGCTTCCGCCTGCTCGAGGTGCTGACGAGCGAGCCGCGCGCGATGATGCTGCGCGACCTCGCGCAGCGCGCGGGCATGAGTCCTGCGAAGGCGCACCGCTACCTGGTCAGCTTCTCGCGACTCGGCGTCGTGTCGCAGGATCCCGTGTCGGGCCGCTACGAACTCGGCGGCTTCGCGCTGCAGATGGGCCTCGCGCGGCTCGCGCGCGTGGACGGCGTGAAGCTCGCGCGGATCGCGCTGACCGAGTTGCGCGACCGCGTCGACCAGACGGTCGGCATCGCGGTGTGGGGCAACCAGGGCCCGACGATCGTGCACTGGATGGAGTCGAGCCACCCCGCGAAGGCGTCGCTGAAGCTCGGTGACGTGATGCCGCTGCTCGGCTCCGCGACGGGCCTGCTGTTCGCCGCGTATCTGCCGCGCAGCAAGACCGCGGCGATGCTCGAACGCGAGCTCGCCGACACGCGCCGCTCGCCGCATCACGGCGGCCCGCGCACGCTCGACGAGGTCGATGCGGTGCTCGCCGACGTGCGCGCGCATCAGGCCGCGCGCGTCGAAGGGATGCTGCTGCCGACGGTCCACGCGTTCTGCATGCCGGTGTTCGACGCGGTCGGCGAACTGGCGCTCGCGATCGTCGCGCTGGGTCAGGAAGGCACGTTCGACATCGCGTGGGGCGGCGAGATGGACACTGCGCTGCGCGCGTGCGCGCAGAAACTGTCTTACGAACTCGGCTATAGTCCGGACGCGCGCGACGCCTGACACGCGAGGCGCGCGACACCCGGGCGAATCCGCGCGATGCAGCGCGAACGCGCGGCGCAGCCGGTGGTCCGATGGGTGTGACGTGCCGTTGCGATGTACGTCATGCACGATCCGCCACGACTGCCCCAACCTTGCTCCGTTTTCGCCGATGCCGCCTGCCGACACCCGTCCTCGTCACGTCCTGCCCCGCCACTGGCTGCGCGCGGGCATCGCGATCGTCGTCGTGCTGGTGCTGCACGCACTCGCCGCGTTGTGGCTGACGCGCAACCGCGAATCGTTCACGCCGCCCGCGCCCGCCGAGATCCCGGTGCAGATCGAATTGCTGAAGCCGCGGCCGATCGAGCGCCAGCCCGCGCCGAAGCCGGTCGAACCTCCAGCCGAACATCATACCGAGCCTGCGCCGGCGAAGCCGGCTCCCGCCGCATCGAAACCTGTGCCATCGCCCGAGCCCGTCCTGACGTCGACGCAGACGGCCGAGCACGGCGAGCCGCCGCCGGCCGCCGCCTCCGCCGCGAGCGGCACGACGGACGCATCGGACGCATCGGACGCATCGGGCGCATCGGACGCACTCGCGGCATCGGCCGGCGGCGCCAGCAGTGCCGCGACGCCAGGCCCCGCGACGAGCGGCGTGAAGTTCGTGGCGCCGCCGTCCGGCGATCTGCAATACGATACGTTCTACAACGGGATGCAGAACATGATCGGCACGATCCACTGGCGCACCGACGGACGCACCTACGACCTGTCGGTGTCGATGCCCGTGCCGTTCGTCGGTCCGTTCACGTACCGCAGCGAAGGCCGCGTCGACGCGTTCGGCGTCGCCCCCGACCGATATGTCGAGAAACGCGGCAGGCGGCCCGAGGACATCGCGATCTTCAACCGCGAGATCCGTCAGGTCGTCTTCACGCGCACGCCGAACAACGCGCCGCTGCCCGACGGCGTGCAGGATCGCTTCAGCATGCTGATGCAGCTGTCGGGGCTCGTGCGCGGCAATCCGTCCGCATATCAGCCGGGCGTCACGCAGCAGTTCTTCGTGATCGACAACAACAGCGGCGAGACCTGGCCGATCACGGTGATCGGCGACGAGGACGTGCAGACGCAAACCGGCATCGTTCGCGCGCGCCACTTCATCCGGCTGCCGCGCCGCGCCGGCGACACGCGGCGCATCGACATGTGGCTCGCGCCGTCGCTCGACTGGCTGCCCGCGAGGCTCGTACAATCGGAACCGAACGGCGCGCAAATCGAATTGCTTTGGCATGGCCGGCTCGCGCCGCCGGACGCACCGGCCGACGGCGCGACGCCACGCGCAACGAGCGCAACAAACGCGCCCGACAGCGCGCCCGCCAGCACCCCGGCCGCCGTGGCACCCGCCGCGGAGCCGGCACAACCGGCACAACCCGCGCCGCCGGCGGACGTGCAACCGTCCGCGCCCACGGGTTCACCGCCCGCGTCGACGCCGCCCGCGCCATGACGACCGACAGATCGGCAATTTCGACCGATTAAAGTGATGGCCGAAATGGCCGATGACACTCTTTAACAACTATTTCAGTGCACCGGATCACAATAAGAAACGTTTGATAGACATAGGCTTCTAACCCATACACCCCACGCAAACGGGAGAACGGGGTGTGCAGCGCAAGCCCCTTGAAACCGGCACAGCCTGCCCCACCTACGGGACAACAAGGCCAGATGCCACTGCGAAGAGGAGTGCCGCCATGCAAATGATCTACAACAGCCCCAACTACTGCGTCGTCGAATTTGCGCCGCAGGCCGGTCACCATCTGATGAATGCCGGCGGATACGAAATCGTCGACAAGAACGCCCAGCGCGAGATCTTCATCGACGGTGAACTTGCCGAACGTTTTCGCGCACACGTGAAACAGCTGATCGAGGACGAGCCGTCGCTCGACGAAGTGGACGAATTCCTCGGACAGTTCGACAGCCTGATGATGATGCCCGTCGTCCTGCACTGACGACACCCGGTCCGGCGCATCGCCGGGCCCATCGCCGCGCGCTGGCGCGGCGCCGCGAGCACTCTGATCCAAGCCCCCGTCCGGTTCGCCGGCGGGGGTTTTCGTTTGATGGGGCCCGCGCGGCCGGGCGCGCCTTCGCTGCACCGACAACGCTCGCCCGCACGCTTCGCGCCGGCCCCGCTGCCCGCGCCGCGCGAGGCCGGGCGGCGCCCCGGCGCACCGGCTACAATGGCGGTTTTCCCGTCTTCGCCGGTCTTCCGCCATGTCTGCGACCCCTCTCGCCGCTTCCGTCCCGCTCGACGCGCCCTACACGCGCGGCGCCGAACTGCCCGCGCTGCTGAAATCGCGCATCCTGATCCTCGACGGCGCGATGGGCACGATGATCCAGCGCTACAAACTCGACGAGGCCGCCTATCGCGGCGAGCGCTTCAAGGACTTCCCGCGCGACATCAAGGGCAACAACGAGCTGCTGTCGCTCACGCAGCCGCAAATCATCCGCGAGATCCACGATCAGTACTTCGCGGCCGGCGCGGACATCGTCGAAACCAACACGTTCGGCGCGACGACGGTCGCGCAGGCCGACTACGGGATGGAAGACCTCGTCGTCGAGATGAACGTCGAATCGGCGCGGCTCGCGCGCGAATCGGCCGTGCGCTACGCGACGCCCGACAAACCGCGCTTCGTCGCGGGCGCGATCGGGCCGACGCCGAAGACGGCGAGCATCTCGCCGGACGTCAACGACCCGGGCGCGCGCAACGTCACGTTCGACGAACTGCGCAGCGCGTATTACCAGCAGGCGAAGGCGCTGCTCGACGGCGGCGTCGACCTGTTCCTCGTCGAGACGATCTTCGACACGCTGAACGCGAAGGCCGCGCTGTTCGCGCTCGACGAATTGTTCGAGGACACCGGCGAGCGCCTGCCGATCATGATCTCCGGCACCGTGACTGACGCGTCGGGCCGCATCCTGTCGGGCCAGACGGTCGAGGCGTTCTGGAATTCGCTGCGCCACGCGAAGCCGCTCACGTTCGGCCTGAACTGCGCGCTCGGCGCGGCGCTGATGCGCCCGTACATCGCCGAGCTCGCGAAGCTGTGCGACACCTACGTGTCGTGCTACCCGAACGCGGGCCTGCCGAACCCGATGAGCGACACCGGTTTCGACGAGACGCCGGACGTCACGTCGGGCCTGCTGAAGGAATTCGCGCAAGCCGGGCTCGTGAATCTCGCGGGCGGCTGCTGCGGCACGACGCCCGAGCACATCGCCGAGATCGCGAAGGCGCTCGCCGACGTGAAACCGCGCCGCTGGCCGAGCCACTACAGCGACGCCGCCTGACCGACCGCCCCAACGCCCGCCCTACCTCACACGAATTCGCACCGCCATGACCGATCACATGATGCGCCTTGCCGGCCTCGAGCCGTTCAACGTCACGTCCGGGACGCTCTTCATCAACGTCGGCGAACGCACCAACGTCACCGGCTCGAAGGCGTTCGCGCGGATGATCCTGAACGGCCAGTTCGACGAGGCGCTCGCCGTCGCGCGCCAGCAGGTCGAGAACGGCGCGCAGGTGATCGACATCAACATGGACGAGGCGATGCTCGATTCGAAGGCGGCGATGGTGCGCTTCCTGAACCTGATCGCATCCGAGCCGGACATCGCGCGCGTGCCGATCATGATCGACTCGTCGAAGTGGGAAGTGATCGAGGCCGGCCTCAAGTGCGTGCAGGGCAAGGCGATCGTGAACTCGATCTCGCTGAAGGAGGGCGAGGAAGCGTTCCGCCATCACGCGAACCTGATCCGCCGCTACGGCGCGGCCGCGGTCGTGATGGCGTTCGACGAGACGGGCCAGGCCGATACCTACGCGCGCAAGACCGAGATCTGCAAGCGCTCGTACGACTTCCTCGTGAACGAAGTCGGCTTCCCGCCGGAAGACATCATCTTCGACCCGAACATCTTCGCGGTCGCGACCGGCATCGAGGAGCACAACAACTACGCGGTCGACTTCATCGAGGCGACCCGCTGGATCAAGCAGAACCTGCCGTACGCGAAGGTGAGCGGCGGCGTGTCGAACGTGTCGTTCTCGTTCCGCGGCAACGACCCGGTGCGCGAGGCGATCCACACCGTGTTCCTGTACCACGCGATCCAGGCGGGGATGGACATGGGCATCGTGAACGCGGGCCAGCTCGGCGTGTACGCCGATCTCGACGCGGAACTGCGCGAGCGGGTCGAGGACGTGATCCTGAACCGCCGCGACGATTCCACCGACCGCCTGCTCGAGGTCGCCGACAAGTTCAAGACCGGCGCCGCGAAGAAGGAAGAGAACCTCGAGTGGCGCAACCAGCCGGTCGAGAAGCGCCTCGCGCACGCGCTCGTGCACGGCATCACGAACTTCATCGTCGAGGACACCGAGGAAGCGCGCGCGGCCATCGCCGCGGCCGGCGGCCGCCCGATCAACGTGATCGAAGGCCCGCTGATGGACGGGATGAACGTCGTCGGCGACCTGTTCGGCCAGGGCAAGATGTTCCTGCCGCAGGTCGTGAAGTCGGCGCGCGTGATGAAGCAGGCCGTCGCGCACCTGATCCCGTTCATCGAGGAAGAAAAACGGCTGCTCGCGGAAGCGGGCGGCGACGTGCGCGCGAAGGGCAAGATCGTCATCGCGACCGTGAAGGGCGACGTGCACGACATCGGCAAGAACATCGTGTCGGTCGTGCTCCAGTGCAACAACTTCGAAGTCGTCAACATGGGCGTGATGGTCCCGTGCAACGAGATCCTCGCGAAGGCGAAGGTCGAAGGCGCGGACATCATCGGGCTGTCGGGCCTTATCACGCCGAGCCTCGAGGAAATGGCGTACGTCGCGTCCGAAATGCAGCGCGACGATTACTTCCGCGTGAAGAAGATTCCGCTGCTGATCGGCGGCGCGACGACCTCGCGCGTGCACACGGCCGTGAAGATCGCGCCGCATTACGAAGGCCCGGTCGTCTACGTGCCCGACGCATCGCGCTCGGTGTCGGTCGCATCGAACCTGCTGTCGGACGAAGGCGCGACGAAGTACCTCGACGAATTGAAGTCGGATTACGAACGGATCCGCGAACAGCACGCGAACCGCAAGGCCCAGCCGATGGTCACGCTCGCCGAGGCGCGCGCGAACAAGGCGAAGCTCGACTGGGCGAGCTACCGGCCCGTGAAGCCGAAGTTCATCGGCCGCCGCGTGTTCAAGAACTACGACCTGAACGAACTCGCGAACTACATCGACTGGGGCCCGTTCTTCCAGACCTGGGATCTCGCGGGCCCGTACCCGGCGATCCTGAACGACGAGATCGTCGGCGAATCGGCGCGGCGCGTGTTCTCCGACGCGAAGTCGATGCTCGCGCGCCTGATCCAGGGTCGCTGGCTCACCGCGAACGGCGTGATCTCGCTGCTGCCGGCGAACACGGTCAACGACGACGACATCGAGATCTACACCGACGATACGCGCTCCGAAGTGCTGCTCACGTGGCGCAACCTGCGCCAGCAGAGCGTGCGTCCGGTGGTCGACGGCGTGATGCGCCCGAACCGCTCGCTCGCCGACTTCATCGCGCCGAAGGAATCGGGCATCGCCGACTACATCGGGATGTTCGCGGTCACGGCCGGCCTCGGCGTCGACGTGAAGGAAAAGCAGTTCGAAGCCGACCACGACGACTACAGCGCGATCATGCTGAAGGCGCTCGCCGACCGCTTCGCCGAAGCGTTCGCCGAGGCGATGCACGCGCGCGTGCGCCGCGAGCTGTGGGGTTATGCGAGCGGCGAGACGCTCGACAACGATGCGCTGATCGCCGAAAAGTACGCGGGCATCCGCCCGGCGCCCGGCTATCCGGCCTGCCCCGACCACCTCGTGAAGCGCGACATGTTCGCCGCGCTGCACGCGGAGGAAATCGGGATGAGCGTGACCGAATCGCTGGCGATGCTGCCGGCCGCGAGCGTGTCGGGCTTCTATCTCGCGCATCCGGACAGCCGGTACTTCTCGGTCGGCAAAATCGGGCAGGATCAGCTCGACGACTACGCGCGGCGGATGTCGCTGTCGCTCGCCGACGCGCGGCGCGCGCTCGCGCCGCAACTCTGACCGATGCCGGCGGGCGGCCAGCCGCCCTTTTATCGGACGAAATGAAAAGCCCGCTCGAAAGCGGGCTTTTTTTGCGTTGCCGACCTGTCGATCGGGCGGGCAAGGAAGCTCAGAAGCCCCAGTGCACGTCGGCCTGGCCGGCCTTCGCTTCGCGCAGCATCGTGAGGAAGGGTGCAACGCGCTGCGCGAGGCTCGGCGGCACTTCATGGTGCGCGTGGTCTTCGTCGTCCTCGTGGAAGTGGCCCGCGTGCTCGGCGCGCTCCTGCTTCGCCTGCGCGACCGCGCCTTCCAGCTTGGCGATTGCGTGGTCCAGTTCGTCGTGCGTAATCACACCGCGCTCGCCCAGCTGCTTGCCGACGAGACCCAGCACATACACGGCGAAATCCTTCAGCACGTCGAGATCCTGTGCCGCCTTGCTCTTGAACGTAATCATGACAATTCCCTTTTCATCTTGTTGTGCCTGCGCGGCGCGGTTGGGGGGACGCCGGCAGACCGGCGTACGGCCTCGCGAAGCCGGGGCGCCTGAGCGGCATATTAGCACCTGTTAAAATTCTGCGATCCCTGAAACGCGCGCTTAAAAAGCGCGCCGGCCGGCCGGTGTTTCCGGCAGCCACCAACGAAGCCTTCTACCAGCATGCTGCCAGCACACAAACAGACCCTCGAAGCCCTGCTCGCGGATAGCGTCACGCAGGTCGCACACGCGCTGAAAGGCGCCGACGCAGCGTTCGTCGCCCCGGCCATCACGCTGGAGCGCCCGAAGGTCGCCGCGCACGGCGACGTCGCGTGCAACGTCGCGATGCAGCTCGCCAAGCCGCTCGGCACGAACCCGCGCCAGCTCGCCGAGAAGATCGTCGCCGCCCTCACGGCCCAGCCGGGCGCGCAAGGGCTCGTCGACGCGGCCGAAATCGCCGGCCCCGGCTTCATCAACCTGCGCCTGACGGCCGCCGCGAAACAGGCGGTGATCGCCGCCGTGTTCGAGCAGGGCCGCGCGTTCGGCACGTCGCAACGCGAAAAGGGCAAGCAGGTGCTGCTCGAATTCGTGTCGGCCAACCCGACCGGCCCGCTGCACGTCGGCCACGGCCGCCAGGCGGCACTCGGCGACGTGCTCGCGAACGTGATCGCGAGCCAGGGCTACGCGGTGCACCGCGAGTTCTACTACAACGATGCCGGCGTGCAGATCGGCAACCTCGCGATCTCGACGCAGGCGCGCGCGCGCGGCCTGAAACCGGGCGACGCGGGCTGGCCGGAAGCCGCGTACAACGGCGAATACATCGCCGACATCGCACGCGACTACCTGAACCGCGAGACGGTCGCCGCGAAGGATGGCGAGCCGGTCACGGGTGCGGGCGACATCGACGATCTCGACGCGATCCGCAAGTTCGCGGTCGCGTACCTGCGACACGAGCAGGACATGGATCTGCAGGCGTTCGGCGTGAAGTTCGACCAGTACTACCTCGAGTCGTCGCTGTACAGCGAAGGCCGGGTCGAGAAGACGGTCGACGCGCTGATCAAGGCCGGCATGACCTACGAGCAGGACGGCGCGCTGTGGCTGCGCACGACCGACGAAGGCGACGACAAGGATCGCGTGATGCGCAAGTCGGACGGCACGTACACGTACTTCGTGCCGGACGTCGCATACCACGTGACGAAATGGGAGCGCGGCTTCACGCAGGTGATCAACATCCAGGGCTCGGACCACCACGGCACGATCGCGCGCGTGCGCGCGGGCCTGCAGGGTCTGCACATCGGCATCCCGAAGGGCTATCCCGACTACGTGCTGCACAAGATGGTCACCGTGATGCGCGACGGCCAGGAAGTGAAGCTGTCGAAGCGCGCGGGCAGCTACGTGACGGTGCGCGACCTGATCGAATGGTCGGGCGGCGCGGCGCCGGGCCAGGAAGCGGCACCCGACCTGATCGACGAGGCGACCATCACGCGCGGCCGCGACGCGGTCCGTTTCTTCCTGATCTCCCGCAAGGCCGACACCGAATTCGTGTTCGACATCGACCTCGCGCTGAAACAGAACGACGAGAATCCGGTCTACTACGTCCAGTACGCGCATGCGCGCATCTGCTCGGTGCTCAACGAACTGAAGTCGCGCTACAACGTCGACGTGGCGCAACTGCCGGGCGCCGACCTGTCGCAGCTCACGAGCCCGCAGGCCGTGTCGCTGATGCAGAAGCTCGCCGAGTATCCGGACATGCTCACGCACGCGGCGAACGAACTGGCCCCGCATGCCGTCGCGTTCTACCTGCGCGATCTCGCTGGTGAATTCCACTCGTTCTACAATGCGGAGCGCGTGCTGGTGGACGACGAAGCGCCGCGCAACGCGCGCGCCGCGCTCCTCGCCGCGACCCGGCAGGTGCTCGAGAATGGTCTGGCGGTGCTCGGCGTGTCCGCGCCCGCCAAGATGTAAGCGGCCCGAACGGGGTAGCAAATGGCCGGGGCAGGAGCGCCTGCCTCGGCCTTTTCACGATTCTTTTTGCAGGTGACTCAAGCAATGGCACAACCACGCCGAACTTCGAAGCAATCGAAACAAGCCGGAGGGACATTTCTTGGAATCGTGCTGGGCCTGATCGTCGGCCTCGCGATCGCGGTGGTGGTGGCGCTCTACATCACGCGTTCGCCGTCGCCGTTCGTGTCGAAGGTCGCACCGCCGCCGACCGACACCGGCGCGAGCCAGCCGCAGCAGTTCGACCCGAACCGCGCGCTGCAGGGCAAGACGCCCGGCCAGCCGGTGCCGCAGGCCGCGCAGCCCGCGCCGCCCAACACCGCGCCCGGCCAGGCCGCGAACCAGACCCAGGGCGGCCTGCTGCCCGAACCGCAGATCGTCGAGGTGCCGCCGTCGGGCAACGCGAACGGCTCCAGCGGCTCGAGCAACACCCCCGCCTCGAACAATGCGCCGTCGGGCAACGGCGTCGCCGTCGCGCCGAAGCCGGCCGACAACACGCCGCCGCCGAAGAAGACGCAACAGGCGCAGCAACAGCAGCAAGGCGGCGAGGACGATCTCGCGCGCTTCGCCGCGCAGAAGCAGGCGCAGCAGGCGGCCGCGCAGAAACAGCAGCAACAGCAACTGGCCGCGAACACGCCGAAGCCGGCTCCGTCCGCAACATCCGCTACGTCCGCCGCGGCAGCGAAACCGCCGACCGCGAACGACGCGAACACCGGCTACTTCCTGCAGGTCGGCGCGTACAAGACGGAAGGCGACGCCGAGCAGCAGCGCGCGCGGCTGGGCTTCCAGGGCTTCGAATCGAAGGTGTCGAAGCGCGATGTCAGCGGGGTGACCTATTTCCGCGTGCGCGTCGGCCCGTTCTCGAAGTTCGAGGATATGAACTCGGCCCGTCAGCGCCTGTCCGATGCAGGTGTCGACACGGCGGTGATCCGCTTCACGAAGCAGTAAGCAACCGGCCGCGCCCACGCAGAACCCGTTACGTTTCGTAATCCGAGCAACTGATTCGACGCTTACAACATGAAAAAACTACTTAGCACGCTCCTTCTTTCCCTGGGCCTGGCGGCCGCCGGCTTCGCGCACGCGTCTCCCGCCGCGCCTGTGTCCGGCAAGGACTTCGAGGTGATGAAGTCGCCGCAGCCGGTGTCCACGCCGGCCGGCAAGGTCGAGGTCATCGAATTCTTCTGGTACGGCTGCCCGCACTGCTACGAATTCGAGCCGACGATCGAGGCCTGGGTGAAGAAGCAGGGCAACAACATCGACTTCAAGCGCGTGCCGGTCGCATTCCGTGACGATTTCGTCCCGCACTCGAAGCTGTTCTACGCGGTGTCCGCGCTCGGCATCTCGGAGAAGGTCACGCCGGCGATCTTCAACGCGATCCACAAGCAGAAGAACTACCTGCTGACGCCGCAGGCGCAGGCCGACTTCCTGGCGACGCAGGGCGTCGACAAGAAGCAGTTCATGGACGCGTACAACTCGTTCAGCGTGCAGGGCCAGGTGAAGCAGTCGGCCGAGCTGCTGAAGAGCTACGCCATCGACGGCGTGCCGACGGTTGTCGTCCAGGGCAAGTACAAGACGGGCCCGGCTTACACGAACAGCATCCCGGGCACCGCTCAAGTGCTCGACTACCTCGTGAAGCAGGTTCAGGACAAGAAGCTCTGATCCCCGCCCGCGCGCCGGCATGACTACTCCGCTGAAGGTCTTCATCACCGGCGCGTCGAGCGGCCTCGGCCTCGCGATGGCCGAGGAATACGCCCGCCAGGGCGCCACGCTCGCCGTCGTCGCGCGCCGCACCGATGCCCTCGATGCGTTCGCGCGGCGCTTCCCGAAGCTGTCCGTCTCCGTCTACAGCGCCGACGTGCGCGACGCCGATGCACTCGCGACGGCCGCCGCGTCGTTCATCGCCGCGCACGGCTGCCCCGACGTCGTGATCGCGAACGCGGGCATCAGCCAGGGCGCCGTCACGGGCCAGGGCGACCTCGCCACGTTCCGCGACGTGATGGACATCAACTACTACGGGATGGTCGCGACGTTCGAACCGTTCGTCGGCCCGATGACGGCCGCGCGCCACGGCACGCTGGTCGGCGTCGCGAGCGTCGCCGGCGTGCGCGGCCTGCCCGGCTCCGGCGCGTACAGCGCATCGAAGTCGGCCGCGATCAAGTATCTCGAGGCGCTGCGCGTCGAGCTGCGCCCGGCCGGCGTCGGCGTCGTGACGATCGCGCCCGGCTATATCCGCACGCCGATGACCGCGCACAACCCGTACCGGATGCCGTTCCTGATGGACGCCGATCGCTTCGCGGCCCGCGCCGCGCAGGCGATCGCGCGACAGCACGCGTTCCGCGTGATTCCGTGGCAGATGGGCGTCGTCGCGAAGGTGCTGCACGTGTTGCCGCGCTGGCTCTACGACCGCCTGTTCGAGAAGGCGCCGCGCAAGCCGAAGGCCGGCACGCACTGAGCGCGTCATGGATCCGGCGCGCGCCTCGCCGGATCGCTGTCGGGCCTCGGCCTGATCTGCATCGCCGTACCGCGCGAATCCGCGCGGGTCTCTCCCTTCGTGTCGCACCACACGGCGCGCACATCTGTCGCGATCCTGTCCGTTCCGGCGTTTGCGCCGCGCCGCGCATTTCCGCCCCCGCATTCGCAGCCGCCGGCCCCGTCGCGGCCCCTCGCCCCCACCTCCGTCGCCGCGACCGAACCGCCGCATCAACACCCGTTCCGTCGCGAACGCAGCCGTTTTTCGCTCAATTCACCGCGTTCAGACGCCTTTTTTCACGCGCCGCGCGCTTTGCCGGTATGCTATTCGCCAGCCGCGCGGCCCCGTCCACTACCGGGCCGCGCCAGCATTCCGACACCCGGCAAAAATCACAAGTCACGTGGGAGAACCTATGCACGTCAAGCTGTTCGCCGCGGCTGCACTCGCCGCCGCCCTCGCCGCTCCCGGCCTCGCCGTCGCCAAGCCCCTCACCATCTGCACGGAATCGAGCCCGGACGGCTTCGACGTCGTGCAGTACAACTCGCTCGTCACCACCAACGCGTCGGCCGACGTGATCTTCAACACGCTCGTGTCGTACGACGAAGCCGCGAAGAAGGTCGTGCCGGCGCTCGCCGACAAATGGGAGGCCAGCGCCGACGGCCTTACGTACACGTTCCACCTGCGCCCGAACGTCGCGTTCCAGACCACCGACTACTTCAAGCCGGGCCGCCCGCTGAGCGCGGACGACGTCGTGTTCACGTTCTCGCGGATGCTCGACGATGCGAACCCGTGGCACAAAGTGGCCGGCGCGAGCGGCTTTCCGCACGCGCAGTCGATGGGCCTCGTGAAGCTCGTGAAGTCGGTCACGAAGGTCGACGACAACACGGTGAAGTTCGTGCTGAACGAGCCGAACGCGACGTTCGTGTCGATCCTGACGATGGGCTTCGCGTCGATCTACTCGGCCGAATACGCGGACCAGCTGCTGAAGGCCGGCAAGCAGGCCGATCTGAACGCGAAGCCGATCGGCACCGGCCCGTTCGTGCTGAAGAGCTACACGAAGGACGCGCTGATCCGCTACGACGTGAATCCGACCTACTGGGGAGCGAAGCCGAAGGTGGACCGGCTGATCTACGCGATCACGCCCGACGCGTCCGTGCGCGTGCAGAAGGTGAAGGCCGGCGAATGCCAGATCGCGCTGTCGCCGAAGCCGCAGGACGTGCTCGCCGCGAAAGGCGAAAGCGCGCTGAAGGTCGTGCAGACGCCCGCGTTCATGACCGCGTTCGTCGCGCTGAACACGCAGAAGAAGCCGCTCGACAACGAGAAGGTGCGCGAGGCGCTGAACCTCGCGTTCGACCGCGCGACCTACCTGAAGGTCGTGTTCGACAACACGGCGACCGCCGCGAACAACCCGTATCCGCCGAACACGTGGAGCTACGCGAAGGACATCGCGCCGTATGCGTACGATCCCGCGAAGGCGAAGCAGCTGCTCGCGTCGGCCGGTTTCCCGAACGGCTTCTCGACGACGATCTGGACCCGCCCGACCGGCAGCGTGCTGAACCCGAACCCGAAGGCCGGCGCGGAACTGCTGCAGGCCGACCTCGCGAAGATCGGCGTGAAGGCCGAGGTGAAGGTGATCGAATGGGGCGAGCTGATCAAGCAGGCGAAGCTCGGCCAGCATGACATGCTGTTCATGGGCTGGGCCGGCGACAACGGCGATCCGGACAACTACCTGTCGCCGCTGTTCAGCTGCAACGCGGTGAAGTCGGGCATCAACTTTGCGCGCTTCTGCGACGCGCAGCTCGACAAGCTGATCGCCGACAGCAAGTCGACCGCCGACCAGGCCAAGCGCGCGAAGCTGTACGAAAGCGCGCAGAAGGTGATCCACGACCAGGCGCTGTGGATTCCGCTCGGCTACCCGACCGCGGCCGCGCTCACGCGCGCGAACGTGAGCGGCTATCGCGTGAGTCCGTTTGGACGGCAGAACTTCACGACAGTAATCGTTCAATAAATCGGCACGACCGAATCGGTCGAATCCGATATTGAGCCCGGCCGCAAATTGCGGCCGGGCTTTTTTTATCCTTTTTATCCAATTCGAATCCAATCAAATCGGCATACCGATCGAATGCAAAGCATGCCGGCTTTCAGCCGCTAAAAGCACCAAAACCCTCCATTCAAATTCATACGCGTCCTATATCAAGCCAGAAAATCGGCCTATACACTTTTCCAGCGCTGAAACAGCGCAACACTTACGAATTTCCCAATATCCACTCTTAAGCGGGAATGGCCGATGTCAGAAAATCAAGCACTGCAGATGCTCTCGCAGCTCATCTGGAACAGTTTCTTGATCGCAGGCCCCGTGCTTGCCGCAACGCTCATCGCCGGCCTGCTCGTCAGCATTTTCCAGGTCGTCACGCAATTGCAGGAGATGAGCCTGAGCTATGTGCCCAAACTCGTCGTCGCCGGCATTGTCCTCGTGACGCTCGCCCCGTGGATGCTCGGCCGTCTGACGGGCTTCACCACCACGTTATTCGTCGGCATCGCGGATCTGCGCTGAACCGCTGAATCATGTCCGCCGACACCCTCACCGGTTGGGCAATGGCGTCGCTGCTGCTATCGCTGCGTGTCGGCCCGCTGTTCATGTTCTCGCCGCCATTCGCGCAACTCCGCGTTCCGTTGCGGATTCGCGTCTGCCTCGTGCTCGCGCTGGCCGGTGCATTGGCCACGCCCTTGCCTGCCCAGCTCCGCAACGCGCCCGCGATGCTCGTCGCGAGCGCGATCTCCGAGCTCGCGCTGGGATTCACGCTCGCCTTTCCGCTCCAGGCGGCGTTCGCCGCTCTGTCGTTCGCCGGGCGCGCGCTCGACGTGCAGGCGGGCTTCGGGCTGGCGACAGTCATCGATCCCGGTTCGCGCGGTCAAGCCCCGCTGTTCGGCACGCTCCTCACGCTTGGCGCCGGTGCAATCTGCTTTGCGAGCGGCGCCCATCTCGAGCTGCTGCGGCTCGTCGCCGCCTCGATCGAACGGATGCCGCCGGGCACCGCACATATCGTCGCGTCGCCGCAAGCGTTTATCGGCTACTTCAGCCGGGTCATGGGGATCGGCATCGGCGCCGTCGCCGCCGTCATGCTCGCGCTGTTCCTGATCGATCTGTCGATCGCATTCCTGTCACGCACGTTGCCGCAACTGAACGCGCTGATGCTGGGCCTTCAGGTCAAAGCCATCGCGGCGATCGTCGTCACGGCGCTCTCGATCGGCCTCCTCGGGCCCGTCACATTGCGGCTGCTGCGTGCGGCGCTGGAATTCGCCCCCGCAACCGGAGCACTCTGATGGCCGACCAGGAACAGGAAAAATCCGAGCAGGCAACTCGCCACAAGCTCGCCCGCGCACGCAAGCGAGGGCAACTGCCACGCAGCCAGGAGCCCGGCATCGTACTCGCCATCGCTGCTTGCGCCGGCTATTTGTGGCTGTCCGGCGAACGGATGGCCGGCCAGGTCGCCGCGCTCGGCACGCGCGCGCTGAACGATGCGGCCGCCATCCCGGCCGACGGCCGCGCGCTCGCGCACTGGCTCGGCGCGCTGCTGCCCGACGCACTGGCGATCGCCGCACCGCCGGCCGCGGCGGCGGCAGGCGGTGCACTCGTCGGCGCGGTCGCGCAGGCCGGCTTCCTGTTCGCGCCTGAAGCGCTGAAAGCCGATTTCTCGCGCCTGAACCCGGCGGCCGGGATCAAGCGCCTGTTCTCCATGCAGACCGTGCTCGACGCGGCAAGGGCCTGCGTCAAGCTGGGCGTCTATTGCACGCTCGCTTACCGGTGCATCGCCGACGCGGTGCGCGCCGCGTCGCATGCGGGGCTGACCGCGGCCGGCCTGGCCCTCACGCTCGGCTCGGCCAGCTTCGCGCTTGCGACGCAACTGCTGATCGCGGCGGCACTCTTCACGGTGTTCGATTACGCACTCGTGCGACGCCGGTTTGCCAAGCAAATGCGGATGAGCCGGCACGAGGTCAAGCAGGAATTCAAGCAGCATGACGGCGACCCCCGCATCAAACAACGCCGCAGGCAATTGCAGCGCGAGTTGCTGCAGCGTTCGCGCAGCCTGCGGGGGATGCGCGGAGCGGATGTGCTCGTGACCAACCCGACACATTACGCGATCGGTTTGCGTTATACCCCGGCCGAGATGGCCGCGCCGACCATCGTGTCGAAGGGAGCCGGCGAGTTCGCGCTGCGCCTCAGGAAGCTCGCGTTCATCCATCGCGTGCAGATCGTCGAGGCGCCGGCGCTCGCGCGTCAGTTGTTCCGCCACGGCGCGCTCGACACTGAGATCCCGCCGCAGTTGTTCGTCGCGACCGCCGCGATCTATCTGCGCGTCCGACGCACGCAGGAGCCCGCGCGATGAACTGGCTCGAGCGCCGTCTGCGCGGCCAGTCCGATCTCGCGCTCGTGTTCGCGGCAACCGCGATCCTGCTGATCCTGTTCGCGCCGATCCCGGCCGCCGTGCTCGATCTCCTGATCATCGTCAATTTTGCATTCGCGTTCACGATTCTCCTGCTGACTTTCTATGTGAGCCGGCCAGTCGAATTCTCGACGTTTCCTTCGCTGCTCCTGATCGCGACGCTGTTCCGCCTGTCGCTCAACGTCGCGGCGACGCGTCTCATCCTGTCCGGCGCCGATGCCGGACAGGTCATCGACGCAATCGGGAAATTCGCGGTGCAGGGCAACTACGTGATCGGGCTGATCGTGTTCTTCATCCTCGTCGTCGTCCAGTACGTGGTCGTCACCAACGGTGCGCAGCGCGTATCCGAAGTCGCCGCGCGCTTCGTGCTCGACGCGATGCCCGGCCAGCAGATGAGCATCGATGCCGACCTCAACATGGGCCTCATCGATCAGGACGAGGCGAAACATCGCCGCAAGACGCTCGAGCGCGAAGCGGGCTTCTATGGCTCGATGGATGGCGCGAGCAAGTTCGTCAAGGGCGACGCGGTCGCCGGCATCATCATTCTGCTCATCGACATTCTCGGCGGATGGGCGGTCGGTGTCGCCCAGATGGGCATGCCGTTTGCGGAGGCGGTCCGCACGTTCACGCTGCTCACGATCGGGGACGGCATCGTCACGCAGGTGCCCGCGCTGGTGATCTCGGTCGCGACCGGGATCATCGTCACCCGTTCGTCGGCGGACAACGCGCTGAGTCACGAAGCGCTGCGCCAGCTCGCACGCTTTCCCAAGATCCAGTTGCTTGTCGCGGCCGCGCTAATAGGCCTTCTCGCATTGCCCGGCATGCCGAAATGGCCCGCCGCCCTCCTCGCGCTCGGCGCGCTCGGTGTCTGGGCCGGCACGCGAGTTCGGCCCCCGCCGGCGAGCGACGACGCCACGCCGCCAGCGCAGACGCCGGCAGCCGCGGGCCCCGCCGCCCTGCCGGCCGTCGAGGTCGTGTTCGGCGGGGCGCTGACGGCCGCCTGGCAGCCGATGCAAGCCGTATTCGCCGAGCGCATCGCCACCTTTCGCGACCAGTACGCCGACGAAAGCGGCTTTGTCGCGCCCGCCGTCGTGTTTCGCGATTCGACCCAACTGCCTCCGGACGAATACCAGGTGCGGCTGTTCGGCACCCGCTTCGGCCAGGCCGCGACCTATCCGGGTCGCACGCTCGCGATACACCCCGCGGGCGTGACGGGCGCGCTGCCCGGCGCCGCGACGCAGGAGCCGGCATTCGGCCTGCCGGCCGTGTGGATCGACGACGACCAGCGTGATCGCGCGAAAGCGCTTGGCCACACGTGCGTCGATCCCGTTACCGCGCTGCTCACGCACGTGACCGAGCTGATCAAGACTCACGCGGCGCGCCTGTTCGGCCGTGCCGAAACGATCGCGCTGCTCGACGGCGTGCGCGCGCGTCAGCCCGGCCTCGTCGACGAAGTCGTGCCGAACGTGCTCGCCGTCGGCGACGTGCAGCAGGTGTTGCAGGGGCTGCTCGCCGAGCAGGTTCCGATTCGCGATATCGACTTGATCGTGCAAACGCTCGCCGACGTCGCCCGCCACGAGAAGGACCCCGCGCGGCTTGTCGAGGCCGTGCGCCAGCGCCTGGGCCATGCGATCTGCCAGCGTGCGCAGGGCGAGCGCGACACGCTTGCGGTGCTGACGCTCGATCCGGCGCTCGAGGCCGAGATCGCACGCAATCTCGCCGGCGCGGACGGCCACGGCACGCATGTGCTCGACCCGCGGCTCGCCGAGCCCTTCCTGGGCCGCCTGCTCGCGCACACCGAGACGATGATGCGCCAGGGACACACGCCCGCGCTGCTGTGCCGGCCCGATATCCGGCGTGCGCTCAAGACATTCTCGCGCCGCGTCGCACCGAGGCTCGTCGTGCTGTCGATCAATGAAGTGCCGGATGCGATTCCATTGCGTGCATTCGCGACCGTCGGCATCGATCCGCCGCCCGCGTCGCCCGCTACGACATCCACACCGGCGCCGCCGCTCGCTGCCTAAACGCCACACGACTCCCGAGACACCCCGATGGATGACCTGATGACGCTGTCGTTACGCCTGATCTCGCTCGAAACGCAGCGCGCGGAGACGGCCGCACGCAATCTTTCGAACGTCGCGACGCCCGGCTATCGGCGCGAGATCGCCTTCCAGGACATGCTCGCAAACGACGTAACGCCGGCCGGCGGCGGCCCGCCGATTCCCCGGCTCACCGATTTCTCGCCCGGCCGGCTCGTCCGGACCGGCGATCCGTTCGACCTGGCGATCGACGGCGACGGCTTCTTCGAAGTGCAGACCGATACCGGCCCCGCGTACACGCGCACCGGCGCGTTCGTGCGCGCGGCCGACGGACGCCTCGTCACCCGCGCGGGCGGCTGGCCGCTGCAGGGCGCGCAAGGCGACATCGTCGTCAGCCTGGACGGCTGGCGCGTCGACGCGGACGGCACCGTGCTCGATCACGGCGTGCCGACGTCGGTCATCCGCGTCGCGACGTTCGACGCCCCGTCGCGCCTGCAGCGCATCGCGGACGGCCTGTACGCGCCGCGCGACACGGTCGGGATGCGGGACGCGCCGACCCGGCTCGCCCAGGGCTTTGTCGAAACATCCAACGTCAGCGCCGCTGACGACATGGTGCGGCTCATGGAAGCAATGCGCCGGGTCGAAACCGGGCAAAAGCTCGTCCACGCATACGACGACCTGATGGGCAGCGTATTGCAACGCCTCGGAGGCATGTGACATGAATAACCTGTTCTACATCGGCGCGACCGGTCTTGCCGCACAACAAACCGCCGTCGATACGACCGCGCAAAACATCGCCAACCTGAACACGCCAGCCTTCAAGCGGGGCGCCGTCACGTTTTCGACACTGCTGTCTTCGGGCGCCCTGCCCGGGGCACGGCAGGAAAACGCCGCGCCGGCCGGCATCGCGGGCGGCGCGGGAGTCACCGCATCGGCCCGGCCGGTATTCTCGCCCGGCACGCTGCGGCAGACCGACGATACGTGGGATCTCGCGATCCGCGGCGAAGGGTTTGTCGAGCTCGACGCGCCAGACGGCAACGTCACGCTGTGGCGCGGCGGCCGGCTGCGAGTCGGCGACGACGGCTATCTGCGTGCGTCGAACGGGGTCCCGCTGAAAGCGGCGATCTCGGTGCCGCGCGACGCCGAGCGTCTCGAAATCGCGCCGGACGGCCAGGTGCTTGCCGTGGTCCCGAATCAGGCCGCGCCGCTCGAAGTCGGCCGGATCGAGATCGCGCAGGCGACCGACCCGCGCGCGCTGCAGCCGCTCGGCGACGGAACCTACCGGATCGCCGACGAAGGCGCCGCCGTGATCCGCTCGCGCCCCGGCGAAGACAATGCGGGCACGCTGGCGCAGGGCTTCAGCGAAGCATCGAACGTCGCACTCGCCGACGAACTCGCCGGCTTGATGCTCTACCAGCGCGCCTATGCCGCGAGCGCGAAACTCGTCCAGGCCGGCGACGAGTTGATGGCGATCGCGAACGGCCTGAAGCGATGAGTTCGCGCCCCTGCAAACGCCGCCGTGCGCACGGCGCGGCGACATATGCGCGCCGTCTCGGGCCGGCTGCGGCGATCGCCTGCGGCATGCTGGTCGCGGCACTGTCCAGCCGTGCCGATACGCTCTACCGGCCCGACGCATTCCAGCCGCTGATCGCCGACCGTCGCGCGAGCGCGATCGGCGACATCGTCACGGTTCTCGTCTACGAGCAGTCGAGTGCGAGCCAGACGGCCGACACGTCGACGCGCGCCGGCTTCTCGATCAACGGCAGCGTATCGACGCTGTATGCCGGCAACAATCGCGCGCAGGTCGGCGCGGGCGACGACTATGGCGGGCGCGGGCAGATCCAGCGCAGCGGCCGCCTGCTCGCGCAACTGAGCGCCGTCGTCGTCGACGTGCTGCCGAACGGCGATCTCGCCGTCGCAGGCGAGCAGCGCATCGACGTCAACGGCGAGAAGACGGGCATCCGTCTGAACGGGCGTGTGCGGGCGATCGACATCGGCCCCGGCAATACCGTGCTGTCGACCCGGCTCGCCGACGCCCGGATCGATTACACCGGCGACGGCTTCGTCACCGATCGCACGAAGCCGGGGCTCATTCCCCGCTTTTTCGCATGGCTCGGCCTATGGTGAACCGTCTCCACTCATGGCTTCGGCGCCTGTCGCTGCCGGTCGCGCTCGCGCTGGCCGTCGCGAGCGCGCCTTCGGCCGCCGCGGGCGTGAATGCCGAGGTGCGGCTCAAGGACCTCGGCCGCTTTCTCGGCTGGCGCGACAACCTGCTGGTCGGATACGGGATCGTGACGGGCCTTGCCGGTTCCGGCGACTCGCCGCGCAACCAGGCGACCCGCCAGGCCCTTGCGAACCTGCTGTCGCAGTTCGATCTCGTCGTCGGACACGAGCAGATTCAGAGCCGCAACATCGCAATGGTGATGGTGACGGCCACGCTGCCGCCCGCCGCCAATCTCGGCGATGCGCTCGACGTCAACGTCACGTCGACGGGCGACGCGCGCAGCCTCGCGGGCGGCACGTTGATCATGACGCCGCTGCGCGGGCCGGATCGGCGGATCTACGCACTCGCGCAAGGCCCCGTGTCGGTCGGCGGCTACCGGTACGACGCGAACGGCAACTTGAAACTGAAAAATCATCCCACGGTCGGCATCGTGCCACGCGGCGGCACCGTCGAGGTTGCCGTACGCGCGGCGCTCGTCGCGCAGGACGGCAAGCTTCGCTTCGTGCTGCGCGAGCCCGATCCGGTCACCGCGCAACGCATCGTGCAACGCGTCAACCGCACGCTCGGGGAGCCGGCCGCGCGCGCGCTCGGCGCGGATACGGTCGAGATCGACGCGCCGCCCGATCCGGCAGCGCTCATCCCGTTCGTCGCACGCGTCGAGGCGTTGAGCGTGGAGCCGGACCAACGCTCACGGGTCGTCATCAACGAACGCACCGGCACCGTGGTCGCCGGCGGCGACACGCGGATCTCGCCCGTCACGATTTCGCACGGCGATATCCGCGTATCGGTCACCACCGAGTACTCGGCGTCGCAACCGAACTTCGTCACGTTCGGCGGACGCGACGTGCGCAGCCTCGTCATCGCCAACAGCGATCTGTCGGTCGACGAGGCCGGCCCGGCCGCAACCGTATCGTTTCCGCGCGGCACGGTCGGCGATCTGGTGCAAGCGCTCGCGAAGGCGCGCGTCGGCACCCGCGACGTCATCGCGATCCTGCAGGCCGTCAAGGCCGCGGGCGCGCTGTATGCGGAACTGGTCATTCAATGAAGAAGGAGCAAGCGATGTCGATGGATTTCGTCGCCGCGATCGCCGGGAAGGCGATGGACGGCCTGTATGCGCGCTCGACCGCGATCGCGCACAACGTCGCGAACGCAAATGCGGCAGCCTTCTCGCCGTTGCGCGTGACGTTCGAGGAGGCGCTGTCCTCCGCCGCGGCCGTGCGGCCCGGCGATACGACGGCGACGCGACTCGAACGCATCGAAGCCGTCCGACCGCGTACCGTCGCAACCTCGGACGCACTCCGGCTCGATCGCGAGATCGCCGACGCGTCACAGACGTCGGCCCGTTATGCGCTACTCGCCGGCGTACTCGCCCGCACGCTGCAGCTTCGACAAATCGCCGTGCGGGGAAGCTGAACATGTCCGACACGATTTTCGCGATCGCGCGCTCCGGGCTCGACGTCGAACGCCAGCGTCTCGAACTCATCGCCCGCAACTTCGCCAATGCGGGAGCCTCCACCGCGCCCGGCGCCGAGCCGTATCGGCCATTACGGCTCGTATCGGGCGCCCAATTGGAACCGGCCTTCCCGGAAGCACTGCGACGCGCGCCCGGCGGCATTTCGACCGACCGGCCTTTGGGCACCCGCGCGATCGGCATCGATGCCCTCGACACGCCGCCGCGCGTCATGCGCGACGCCGCGCACCCGCATGCGGACGCACAGGGGTTGGTCCGCTATCCCGGCCTTGACCATGCCGCCGAAATGGCGCTGCTCGTGCAGACACTGCGCACCTATGAAGCCAACGTCGTGATGTTCAACGCCGCGCGTTCGATGTACCTGCGCGCGCTCGACATCGGAGGCCAGTCATGACGCCAGTCGACGCCATCGCCGAATATGCGGCTACCCCTTGGCCGGCTGCGCCCGCTCCGATCGCGGCAGACAGCTTCGGGACGCTAATGATGTCCGGCATGCAGAACCTCGACCGGACGTTGCGCGCGGCCGAAGCGGCCGGCACGGCGTTCGCGCTCGGCGACGAGCGGCCGCCGCACCAGGTCGTGCTGGCGCTCGAGGACGCGCGGCTCAAGCTGCAATTCGCGCTGAACGTGCGCACGCGGCTCGTCGAGGGCTACCAGGAACTGATGCGGATGCAACTGTGAGATGAAGCGATCGATTTCGCGCCTCGGCGCATATTTCCTTGCCGGCTCCCGCGCGCGTCAGTTTGCGCTCGCCGGCACGCTCACCGCGGTGGTCGGCTGTGCCGGGCTCGCCGCCTGGCTCGCGTTGCGCCCGTCGTATCAGATCCTGGCCCGCGACCTGAAGCCGCAGGACGCCGCCGCCGTCGCCGCCCAGCTCGACAAGGAAAAGATACCGTTTCGCTACGACGAGTCGACAGCCGCGATCCTCGTGCCCGCGAACGATGCGCGGGCCGCGCGCGTCAGGCTGACGAGCGCGGACTTGCGCCTGCAGGGCGTGGCCGGGTTCGAACTATTCAATCAAAGCGATTTCGGGCTGACGGAATTCGCGCAGAAGGTGAATTACCAGCGCGCACTGCAAGGCGAACTCGCGCGCACGATCGCGACGCTCGACGCGATCGAACTCGCGCGCGTGCATCTGAGCCTGCCGGAGGCCTCGCTGTTTCGCCGCGACCGCAGCCGGCCGAAAGCGTCGGTGGCGCTGTTCGTACGCGACGGTCATGCGCTGGAGCCCGACGTCGTCAAGGGGATCCAGCGGCTCGTCGCGGCGGCCGTGCCCGAGATGTCGGCCGCCGACGTCTCGGTGCTGAATCAGCGCGGCGCGTCCGCCGATGCGCGCAGCGCCGATGTCGACGATCCGAAGTTCGCATTGAAGAATGCCGTCGAACAGCGTTACGAACACAAGATCCTCGCGCAAATCGCCCCGATCGCCGGTGCGGGCCGTGCGACGGTGAGCGTCGACGCATCGCTCGATTTCGATCAGATCCGCACGACCCGCGAATCCGGCCTCACGCAGTCGGCTGCCAACCCCGGCAACCCGCCGGGCGCGCCGACCCACGGCGCAACCGCCGGGTGGCCGAACGCCGGCCTGCCTCCGCTGCCCGGCGCACGGACGGCGCGTATCGAGCCGGAAACCGCCCGCTCGGAACGCAGCGTCGAACAGATCGTCCGGAGCCCGGGCGCGATCCGCAAGCTGTCGGTCGGCATCGTGCTCGACGATACGATGACGCCGGAGCGTGCCACCCGCCTGCGCGACATCGTATCCGCATCGATCGGCTTCGATCCCACGCGCGGCGACACGCTGGCGATCTACACGCCCGACGCGGCGCCCGCACCGCAGAATGGACAGGCCGCGCCTGGCGCGCCACCCTCCGCGACCGTTTCGAGCGCGGCCCCAGCGGGCAGGGACGGCCCGCGCGCGTCGCCCGTTGCCGCGCCGCGACCGACGCAGTTGCACTGGATCGGCCTCGTCGATTTCGACAAAGCGCGCCCCTACCTGCCGGCCGCCGCGGCGGTGGCGCTCTGCGTCGTCGCGGCATGGGCCGCGCGCCGCAGATACGCAAGACGACTTGCGCAACCGCGGCGGCTGAACGACGCGCAGCGCGCCGAGTACGCCGCACGCTTGCAGCGGCTGCTCGCCGAGGCCGGCGAGTCTCACGGGGGATGGCATGACGCGCGTTGATCAGGAGCGCCGTCTGCGCCGAGCGATAGCGGAACTCGCCCGTTGCAGAATCGAGGACATCGAGTCGATCTGGGCCATGCTGCCCGGCGCGGATCGCGAGCGACTGCGGCCGCTGCTTGCCGACGCGTCGAGCGCGGTCGCCGGCGCGCCCATATCGCCCGCAATCGCACCCGACACCGAGGCCGGCTCGGGCGCGGACCGCCTCGCCCGTGCGTTCGCGGCGCTGCCCGTCGAACTGGCTGCACGTCTCGCGGCGGGACTCGATGATGCCGAACGCACGCGCGCGCTTGCCCGTCTGCCCGATGAGCGCCGGCGCGCACTCGCCGGCTGCATCGAAACGCGCACGACCGGGTTCCGAATCTCGCCGCGAGCGGGCGATGCGCTGCGCGACGCCGTGCTGGCAATCGACCCGCCAGCCGATGCCGCGCTGCCTGCGTCGCCCGCAGCGCCGCGCACATTGCGCGACCGATTCCGCAGCCTGGTAGGGAAACGACGATGAGCCGCCTTCTGAAAGCGCATCGCGTGCGGCTCGAAGGCGGCCGCAAACGGCTGGCCGCGGCAGTCGCAAGCGAACCGCACCCGGACATCGCACCGTCGGCTGCGCCGCTCGACAGGCATGCAGCCGAAATCGAAGCGTTGACCGTGCGGCTCGCCGAGTTCGATGCGAAGTGCGCCGCGCTCGAAGACGAGCGGGAAGCCGCTTACCGCCGAGGCGTCGACGACGGCCGCCGCGCGGCCGATGCGAGCGCGAAGCGCGACGACGACGCGCGCGTCGCCGCGCTCTCACGCGGCGTGCAGCATGCGCAGGCGTCGCTGCAGACGCGGTTCGCATCGCTCGAAAGCCTCGCGCTCGACATCGCGCAAGCCGCGCTGGAGCGGATGCTCGGCGCGACCGAGCACTATCCGGCGCTCGTCGCGCAGACGATCCGACATCACGTCGCACAGATGGAGGCGAGCGTCGTATTGACCGTCGACGTATCGCGCGCCGATTTCCCCGACGACCACGCGCTGCGGCCGATTTCCGCGGCAGCGCCTGAGTCGGTCGTCAACGCGCATCCGCACCTGCCGGCTGGCGCGTGCCGATTCGGGCTCGCGCCCGGCCGCGCCGAACTCGACCTTCCCCGACAATGCGACCGCCTGATGGCTGTCCTCAACCGACTCCGAGACGATGCCGAGCCGACCGCTCACTGAGCACGCGTACGTCGCGGCCATCCGCATGACCGATCCGGTGCGACGCACCGGCGTGGTGACGCGCATCATGCCGACGTTTGTCGAAGCGGACGGCCCCGGCGCCCCGCTCGGCTCGCTGTGCGCGATCGGCGGCGAACAGTCGGAGCCGACGCTCGCGGAGATCGTCAACGTCGAACGCACGCGCGTCACGCTCGCCCCGTATTCGACCGCCTCCGCCATCCGGATCGGCGATGAAGTCGCGGCGCTGCAGGCAGACGCGACGATCCCCGTCGGCGACGCGTACCTGGGCCGCGTCGTCGACCCGCTCGGCCGTCCGCTCGACGGCGCCGGAGCACTGGGCCACTGCGTGGCGAACTGGCCGCTCGCCGGCATCGCCACGCCGCCGCTCGAGCGCCAATCGCCCGAGCACGTGCTGGAAACCGGCGTGCGTGTGCTCGACGCGCTGCTGACGCTGGGGGTCGGCCAGCGCGTCGGCCTGTTCGCCGGCAGTGGCGTCGGCAAGACAACGCTGCTCGGCGCGCTTGCCCGCGACGTCGATGCGGACGTCCGCGTCCTATGCCTCGTCGGCGAACGCGGCCGCGAAGTCGAGGAATGCTGGAACCGGACACTGTCCGCCGCGAGCCGTGCTCGCACGACGCTTGTCGTCGCCACCTCGGATCAGTCCGCCGCGCTGCGTGCCCGCAGCGTGCCGGCCGCGCTGTCGATCGCCGAATATTTCCGCTCGCAGGGCGCGCACGTCTTGCTGATGATCGATTCCGTGACGCGCTATGCGCTCGCGCTGCGCGAGATCGGCCTCGCGGCCGGCGAGCCGCCGACCGTGCGCGCGTATACGCCCGGCGTGTTCGCGGCGCTGCCGAAGATCGTCGAACGTTGCGGCGCGTTGAAGAGCGGCGGCGCGATCACCGCGCTCATGACCGTGTTGACGGAAAGCGACGACATCGACGACCCGATGGCGGAAACGATGCGCTCGCTGCTGGACGGTCACATCGTCCTGAGCCGGGCGCTCGCGGAACAGGGGCAATTCCCGCCGATCCAGGTACCGAAGAGCGTGAGCCGGGTCAGCCGGTACGTCGCGAACGACGCGGAACGCGCGCTGGCCGCCGACGCGATCGCTCAACTCGCGCTGTACGACGCGTCGAAAACCCTTGTCGAATCCGGACTCTATACGGCAGGCAGCCATCCGGCGCTCGATCGCGCGTTGCGTCTGCGCCCCGCGCTGCTCTCGTTCCTGCGCCAGGACGCCGAGAGCCCGACCGGGCGCGAGCAGGCGATCGCCATGCTCGCGTCGCTACTGGAGGACCCCGCATGAAACCCTCGGATCGCTTGTCCCTGGCGACGCGGATCGCCGAACTCCGCGCACTGCAATTGTCGCGCGAGCGGTCCACGGCACGGCAGCTCGCCGCCGCCAGCGAGGCCGCGTGCCAGCGCGAACGCGACATGGCGAGCCGGCTGGAAGCCATTGCGCAGGCCGGCTGCACCGGAACCGAAAGCGTCACGCTGTCGACCGACCTGCTGCGCAATCTCGCCGGCGCATTCGATGCCACACGCGACACGTGGCTGACGGCGGCGGAACACGCGTGCTCCGCCGCCGAAAAGGTCGAGGCGCATCGTTCGATACTCGAGCGGCAACAGCAGCGTGCCGACGCGGCCAACGCTCTCGTCGCCGTGGCCCGCCGCGCCGCACGGCGCGCGCGCGACAAGTCCGACGACGCGCAACTCGAGGCGTGGCTGTCGACTCGACGGAGGAGCGCGTGAACGCCGCGCCGGCAACCCTCCGCCATCCGTTCGATGGCGCCTCCGTCTCCGGCGACGCGGTGGCGCAGCCGCCGTGTCGAGACGGCGCGCCATCGGCATTCGCGCAGACGCTGCGCCGGCTCGAACAGGACATGTGGCGGGGCGCGACGGCAGGTCGCTCCCCGGCCGCGCCGGACCGGACGGCCCCGCCGCGCGCCGTGCCAACGCTCGTCGCCGCGAGCGCCGCCGATCCCGCGCAGCCGGCTCGCACGCCGCTCGGGCCGAAGGCCATGCAATCGAGCGTCGGCCACCGCGCGCCCGCGCGGCACGGCACGACCGTGGCCGAACCGGCCGCGCCGGGGTCGGCGCATCGTCGGCCGGCGCGGCCCGGCAGCGACACGCAACCGTCGCCCAACGCGCTCGCGCCGTCCGCGTCTACCGCGCCCGGCACTCACCGCGTCGCGGGCACCGCATCGCGACCGACGCTGGAGACATCGCGCCCGCCGCTTCGTCACGCAGGCGACATCGCCACCCGCCCCGCTTCCGGGCCGCACTACCGGCTCAGTGTGCTGACAGGCGCGGGCGGCGTCTCGATCGCGGTACGCGCCATCGGAATCGACGACGCGACACTCGCGCAGCAAACCTTCGCCGAACTACGCCGCCTCGGCATGCCAGCCGCACGGCTCTTCATCAACGGCAGGCTCTTCATCGAAACGCACCGACTCCCAGGAGGAACACATGGCGATTGACTCCATCGGCCCCGTAACGGGCAACGGCAGGCAAGCCGACCCGAGCGGACTCGACCTGCAGTCCCTGCTCCGGATCATCGTGACGCAGCTTACCTATCAGGATCCGCTCAAGCCGGTCGACAACTATGAATTCGTGTCGCAGCTCGCGCAATTCACGTCGCTCGAGCAAAGTCGCCAGATCGCCGGCAAGATAGACGATCTGCTGTCCGTGCAATCGGCGACCCAGACCATCGGCCTGCTCGGACGCAAGGTCGATATCCGCGGCGACGCGGGCACGATGACCGGCATCGTCAAGGGCCTGTCGTTCAAGGACGGCGAGCCGAAGCTCACGATCGAGAGCGAGAACGGCCAGTTCCTCGCCGATGCGACCGTCTCGCAGATCCTGACCGTTCGCTGAGGCGCCCATGCTCGACAGCATCTATATCGGCATGAGCGGTCTTGCCGCCTACTCGAAAGGCTTGCAGACCATCGGCGACAATGTCGCGAACCTGAACACGCCCGGCTTCAAGTCTTCGGCGCCGCGCTTTCAGGATCTGTGTGACGGGCGGCCCACCGCGGGCGACGGGAAGCGATCCGGCAGCGGCGTCGCCTACGCGCACGCGACGGTGAATTTCCGGCAGGGCGAGCTACGCGGCAGCACGGGGCAACTCGACCTCGCGATCGACGGCGACGGCCTGCTCGCGCTCCGCGACGGCGACACGATCCGCTATGCGCGGACCGGTCAGTTCCATATTGCCGACGACGGCTTCGTGACCGAACGGACGAGCGGCTTGAAACTCGCCACGCTCGACGCGACCGGCACGCTCGCGCCGATCTCGCTGGCGCATCGGCAGCTCGACCCGCCGTGCGCGACTCGCGTGGTCCGCTTCACCGACAACCTCTCTCCCGGCTCGACCGACTTTGCCGTATCGGACGTCGAGATTTACGACGCGAACGGCGCGAAACACGTGCTGAAGGTGTCGTTCGCGCAGGATACCGGCGTGATGCCGGGACGCTGGAAAGTCACCGTCGCCGATCGCGACGGCACGCCGCTCCAGATCGGCACGCTGCAATTTCACGGCGGCATTCCCGAGCCCGGCCAGGACAGGATCGACGTCACGCTGCCGTCGTCGCAACTCACGGTGACGCTGGATTTTTCCGAAGGCGTGACCGCGTTCTCGGCCGGCGCGACGTCGACGCTGCGGGTGTCGAAGCAAGACGGTTATGCGGCCGGCATGCTCGCGTCGATGAGCATCGACGGCGACGGGCAGCTCGCATTGCGATATTCGAACGGCCAGATCGGCCACGCCGGCGCCGTCGCGCTCGCCCGGTTCGCCGATCCGCAGCGGCTGGTCCGGCTCGGCGCCGGCCTGTTCGACGCATCGCATCTCCCGCCGCCGCGATACGCGAAGAGCGGCGATCCGCTCGTCGGTCAGTTGCGCTCCGGCGCGGTCGAGGCGTCCAACGTCGATCTGTCGGGCGAATTCGGACAGCTCATTCTGATCCAGCGCGGCTTCCAGGCCGCCTCCCAGGTCATCAGCACGTCAAACGAGATGATCATGCAATTGTTCCAGATGCGGGGGCAGGGATGAGCGACGCGCCGTTGCGCTGGCGACCGCTCGCCGAGCGCGATCTCGCGGAGGCCGCGACGCTCGCGGAAAGCGCTGCCGCGCCCTGGCTGCGCACCTGGTGCGACGATGCGCCATGCGTCGACGGCGTGGAGCGGATCGCGCCGCTGGCCCCGCCGCCGTGGTCGTCCGCCGCGCATGTCTGGTCGTGCGGGCCGCATCTGCAATGGGCAACCGAGCCGCGCATGCTCGACCGGCTCGCTCGGCGCGCGCTCGACCTGCCCGACGATTTCGCCGCCACGTCTGCCGATCACTGCGCCGACGTATTGCGCGCATTCGGGAAGTCGATGACCGACGACATGGCCGCCGCGCTAACCGCCATCTGCGGCGCGGCCGCGCCCGACGCACGGCGCTTGCCGCAATCCGACGCGGCGAAGCCGCGCGCATCGCGGTATGGCGGCGTGCATGTCCGACTCGTGCTGGGTCCGAGCAATGCTTGTCTGTCAATCCTTTTCGCCGCGCCATTCTGGTGGGCACGGCATGTGCGCCGCGACGCCGCGCCGAC
This sequence comes from Burkholderia sp. SIMBA_062, assembly GCF_046534765.1. Classification (NCBI taxonomy): domain Bacteria; kingdom Pseudomonadati; phylum Pseudomonadota; class Betaproteobacteria; order Burkholderiales; family Burkholderiaceae; genus Burkholderia; species Burkholderia sp. SIMBA_062. The sequence goes on along the minus strand of NZ_JAWRYD010000001.1, from coordinate 288,195 downwards.
GCGCGCCAACACGCTGACGCCGCGTACGGCGGCGCTCGAATCGATCAGGACACGCGTATGCGCACGGCTCGGCGTCGTGGAACTGCCCGTCACCCAGTTGCTCGACCTCATGCCCGGCGATGTCCTGGTGATCGCCGAACAGCTCGATCCCGTCGTTTCCCTCGTCACGGGAAACACCGGCCAAGTCCCGGTCGGTTTCGGCCGTCTCGGTCGTACCGACAGACAGCTTTCCATTCAACTGCAATCGCTCGTCGAGCCCAAGGATCACCCATGAGCAGCCACGCCACTTCCGAACGATCCGTCGTCATGCGCGTCGACCTTCCCGAGCACGAGCCGGCCGAGACCGCCGAAGCCCGTCCGGTCTCTCACCCGCGCCTCGATCTCGTCGGCGACGTCATCGTTTCGCTCGACGTGCATCTCGGTTCGGTCGATCTGGCCGTCAAGGAACTGATGACGTTGCAGTCAGGCTCCCTCGTCACGCTCGACCGGCAACTCGACGATTGTGTCGACGTTCGACTCAACGAGCGGACGGTAGCCCGCGCCGAGATCGTCGCCGTTGACGATCGGTTCGGGATCCGGATCGTCGAGATCGTCGAGGAACGCTGAATGCCGTCGTTCGACTCGCTCTCGAAGCTGCTGCCGGCATCGGCCGCATCCACGCCCGGCACCGATACCGGCGCAAACTATCCGGTCGCACTTGCACCGACGCTCGGCGACGGGATCGACCTGTACCGGATCGGCGGCGCACTTCTCTTCTGCGCCGTGCTCGGCATCGTCGCCATGCTGGCGCTGCGCCGATACGGGTTCGCCCGCCTCGAAGGACGCGCCGGGCCGTCGGCCAGGAAAAGACTGACGATCGTCGAGACCGCGCGTCTTGCCCCGCGCGCGACGCTTCATCTGATCGAATACGACGAACGGCGCGTGCTCGTGGTACTCCATGCGAACGGCGTCTCGCTGCTCGATGCGCACGCGCGACCGTCGACGGAGGCCGCATCATGACCGCGCGCATCCTGCAGGGCTGGTGCCGGCTCTCCGTGCGGCCCCGAGCGCTGAGCGTGCTGGCGGTGGGCGTGCTGCTCGGCGGTCTGGCGATGCACGCCGCCGCCTTCGCGTCGCCACCCAGCGCACCCTTCGAGCTTGATCGCGATGGCGCGTCGGAAGCCGTGCGCATCGCGGTGCTGCTAACGCTGCTCAGTATCGGTCCGGCACTCGTTGTCTCGATGACCGCGTTTATCCGGATCGTCATCGTGCTGTCGATGATCCGGCATGCGTTCGGGATGCCCGAAACCCCGCCCACACCTGTCTTGATCAGCCTCGCGCTGTTCCTGACCGCGTTCGTGATGATGCCCACGTTCGACACCCTGCATCACGATGCGCTGCAACCGTTCATGGACGGCCGCATCGCCGTCGATCGCGCGCTCGAACTCGGCGCCGCGCCGCTGCGCGATTTCATGCTGCGCCAGGTGCGCGACGACGAACTGCGACTGATGTACGAGCTGTCGCGCAAACCGCTGCCCGATTCGGCCGACGAGGTCGGGCTGCTGCAACTCACGCCGGCCTTCATCCTGAACGAACTGCGCGTCGCGTTCCAGATCGGCTTCGTCGTGCTGTTGCCGTTCCTGCTGCTGGATCTCGTGGTGTCGACCGTGCTGCTGTCGCTGGGCATGCTGATGGTGCCGCCCTCGACCATCTCGCTGCCGCTCAAGATTTTGATGTTCGTGCTGATCGACGGCTGGGGGCTCGTGATGCGGGGCGTGCTCGGAGGATTCAGATGACGCACGCGGGCGCGCGGAACCAGGGCCCGAGATCGGTGAACGACACCGCCGCCGCTCCCGAATCGGAGCTGTGGCGAAGATGGGCGGCCGAGCGCAACGCGTGTAATCGCGAAGCCGTGTTCGCGCATTACCTGCCCTACGCGCGCGCCATCGCGGCCCGGTTGTATGCGGGACGGCATCGCGACGACGTCGAGTTCCGGGACTTCGTTCAGCTCGCCAGCATCGGCCTGCTCGAATCGATCGACCGCTTCGACCCTGCACGCGGCGTGGCTTTCGAGACGTTTTGCACGACGCGCGTGCGAGGCGCGATCCTGACCGGCGTCGAGAAGCTGACCGACGGACAGGAGCAGATTTCGTTTTCCCGGCGCGTGCGCAGGGAACGGGTCGCTTCGCTGCAGGCCGACATCGACCGGCCGGCACGGCAGGGCCGCGACGCATTTCAGGCGATCGGTACGCTGGCGGCCGGACTCGCGATCGGATTCATGCTGGACGGTACCGGCCTCGTCGCGCAGACGACAGATGGCATGCCGCCCGGCGATCCGGCGCTGCCCGGCGCTGCCTATCAAGGCATTGCGTGGCGCCAGACGAAGACGCGGCTGGCCGACGCGGTCCGGCATCTGCCCGAACGAACGCGCAAGATCATTCAGTACCACTATTTCCATGGCCTCGCATTCGAGCAGATTGCAGACATCCTCGGCGTCAGCAAGGGCCGCATTTCGCAATTGCATCGCGCGGCGCTGGCGGAATTACGTGAGCGGCTCGGCGCGGTGGAGCATATGCATCTCATCGGATAGCACTCGCTCGGTGCGAGTACCAAACCGCCTACTCTCGTCTACAGGAGATATCGATGAATCGCCATGAACACCACGCCGCGTTGTGCGACGACGATACGATGGGCGAGATCGTCCGCATCGTCGACAAACCGGACGGCGACGCGCTCAAGCTGCTCAGCGCCGCGCTCGCGCGCTGGCCCGACGATCATCGGCTGTGGTTCCTGCGTGGATCGATCTACGCAGGAGACCAGCGCCGCGCCGAAGCGCGCGTCGATTTCGCGCGAGCGGTCGCACTCGCGCCGGATTTCGACATCGCGCGCTTCATGCTGGGCCTCGTCGACTTGCTTGACGGGCACGTACAGAATGCGGCGGCTTGCTGGGCGCCATTCGACGAAAAACCATCCGGACGCGATGCGTTGTGGTTGTTCAAAACGGGAATGCTCGCGCTGTGCGATGACCGGTTCGATGAGGCGCTCGACTGGTTGAGGCAGGGAATAGCGGCGAACGAGCGCTATCCGGGCATCAACGGCTATATGGAAGGCATCGTCGGGCAAATCGATGCATTGAAGCGGGATACCATCGGCAACGAGAAAGACGGCCATCTGCTCTTGGCCGAATATATGGTGTCGCGCACGCGGCATTGACGATCATCGGAGCACTCATGGATCCTGTTTCAACGCTCAATCAGGTATTGGCGCTGCTGCGGCAACAAGTGGTGGACCGGACGCGGCGTCAGGTCAACGAGGCGGAAAGTCAGGCATCCGCGCGCGACACGGTTGCGGCGCGCGCGGCCGGTTCTGATTTCGGCGCACGGCTGCACGAGAGAATCGACGCGCTGCGAACCGCCGGCATCGACGATGAAGCCCGGTTGGCGCGCGCCGCCATCGAGGTCGTGCTGCGGCATGAATTCGGCGCGACGCTCGCCAATGAGCTGGAATTTCAGGAGATGGTGGAATGGGTGCGGAAAGGGATGATGGAGGACGAGCGCGCGGCGGCATTGCTCGACGACGTGATGCGTGAGCCCGGGCATCGGTCCGGAAAACGGTGAATCGGGGTGCGCCGGTGGAATCCGGCGAGGTCTGGTCAACCCATGGGCTTTGGCGCGTCGTGCATTTCAACGTTCGGGGCCGTGCCACTCACTGCAATCACCGCGCCGGGCAGCGTCCGGAACACGATGCGGTTCGCCTGGATCGACATGCCGGAGCCATCGCGATGGTGCAGGTAGGAAAAGACCCCGCCTCCGACGAAGTGCAATGTATGGGAAGTCGTCAGATGTACGTGGACGATCTCGTGCCGCAGAACCTGCGCGAGATCGTCCACCTGAACCTTCCGGATCTCTGGAACGGTCGCGCTGATATCGCCTGACTCGGAAACCAGGTATTTGTCGCCTCCGGGCCCCTCGACGAGATGGCTGCCGTTTGGAAAATCGATGCGTTTTCCGCCGGGGATGTCGACGGACGACGTCACGGGTGCGGTCGCGGGTCGTTCTGGTTGCGTCGGTTGCGTCGGCGGGATCTGGTCGTCGTTTTGCATTTGGTCGAGGCGCGGAAGGTGATGGGATAAACCGGCTGCTTTCATGTCGCTTGCGGATTCCAATGCGGATAGCGCGTTCTCCGCGAATTTCTCGTAGCGCCACCCCATTCCGATCCTGGAATGAGTCATATTTCGAAGGCGATTTCCGGATACGTTCGGCATTATCCGGGGCCAGGCCAACACATTTTCAACGATGAACTCTGGTAGGTATTTTTAGCATGCAGAGGTCATCGATCCCATTGGACAAGTTCGATTCTTCTTGACTCGTTTTTCGCTACGCCAACCGAATGCGCTCTTCTGAATTCCGTCCAACTGTTCCAGCGCATCGATTTCGATTGTGACGAAGCCCGCACATTGCGGCCTCGGTTCAAGCGCCATCAGCGATGGACAGTCACTTTGCGTCCTCGCTTTGCGAGGACTCCAGAACCGCCAGCTTCGATTCCTTTACCCCATTTTGCCCAGTCGTGTCGTCGACGAGTTGCAGTTTGTTGCGAGCATACAGGACACCCATCTTGACCTCTTGCCAGACGTAATAGATCTTGCCTGCGACCGTGTCGACGTCCAGCTTCGAATCGTTTTCGGCTTTCGAGATCAACTGGTGACGGCCTGGCTCCACTTCGCTATACAGGTAAGTCTTCGCGGCAGTGTGGCCCAGAATCTTCCCGTCGAGCGTCACCGGCATCTTGACGGCACCGCCGATGCTCTCGTTCCGATACACGTAAATCGCCGCCTTTTCCTGCGGCACGCTGAACGTCTTTCGGCATCGCGTTGTGGATCACCCATAGGTACCGAGGCGCAGCCCGATAGAATCAACAGCGAGATACCGAGCGGGATCAATTTCTTCAGATGCATATATTCGATTCCTTTTTTATAAATGAATGACCGCACAACTACGATGCTATCGACTTCAGCGCCTCGCCTTCTGATTCAAGGTGTTGTACTTGAAATTCGAGACTAAGCTTCTCCGTCTCTACCGCCCGCAAAAGCTTATAGCACAAGCCTTCAGCCATTCCATCAGGTCCGCTGTAGGTTTGCGCCCGGACACGTATTCTTACGCGTCGACATTCCGACCTCATTCAATTCATCGAGAAGGCGCTCGCTAACAGGAGCGCCATCAAGGCTCTTACTTGAACTGTTCGTTTTTTTCTCACCTGCGTACTTGGCAATGAAGCTATCAAGATGTGCTCGATCAGCATCAGATTTTACAATTTCACTCAACGCAGGAATCAAATAATACAAAACAAGACAAACATCTTCACTCTTCTCGGGCATACATTCTCCCGCAATCCTCAAAAAACGCTCAGCCGGCATCACCTTAGAGAGTGCCCTGTATGCCCTGCCGCTTGCAAATGGCATGCCTTTTAAATAGTACTTCGCCAATTTTTCCTGGTCGCCCTTTCGCCAAGAAACCTTCGGAATAATATCGAATACCACACCATACTCGGGATCATCTGACGGAAAATTCTCAAGAACCCAGTCAGATGCTTCATTCGGCGCCATGCGCCTCAGTCGCGCACAAATAGAATTGATACTTTCCATCATTACCTCGGTGCAAACGGATTGAATTGACCGAACAACTCGACGGGCAATCCCGCATTACCAATCATCGACGCAGGTGGCTGGTAATGCCCTGAACTATTTGTCCAATTCACAATAGATCCCCGGTTTGGCCCTGTATTATTTGCAAAACGGATAGATCCAGCGAAATCCACCTCTCCACCACCACTTAAACCCAAATATGTAGAGAAGTCTGGATTCAAATTTTGCCGCGCGATCCGGATCGATCCATCCGGCATAGTTACAAAATCATAGGATCCAGACGGAGTAATTTTATTGCCGCCAGGTCCTTGCAACCAATATCGACCGCTTTCATCTTGCACGAGTGCTCGAATAGGGCGTTGTGCGACCGCGGAATCTGTCGGTCGCAAATTAGTCAGGGTACCTCGTTCAGTTAGATTTGCTACGCCTATTGATCGAACATTTGGGCCTTCAATGACATATGACGATCCCCCTGTCCTGCCAAGGTAACTTTCCGCCATCTGAGCCAGATTCGGCCCAAACATCTCGCCGGCCGATCGCAACGCCCCCGGTGCCTTAACAACCAGCGGCGCGGCACTCAGTGCGATCTCCCACGGCCGTGTCGGCACCGCCCCAGGAATCATGTCGCCCAGAGCACGCTGTGCACCAGCCAGGCCACTGAGCCCGACAGCATCCAGCCCTTCGGCCATCATCGCGTTGCCGCGACGAACGGTATCGGCCAGGTGTTCCAGCGGTTGAATCGGCCGATCAAGCCACTGGCCGGCTCGGCTCAGCGGCGATTCTCCACCCCAGCCCCCGCGCCCAAGATCAAACCCGGCCGCATCGTCCGACCAGTCATTCGCACCGCGACCCAAATCGAATCCAACCAGACCGCTGCGAGTCGCTTCTGCTTGACGCGCGACCGCAGCGGCATGTTCGGCGCGCTGCTGAGCCAGCGCCCAATTAGCCGATCCCGCAAACTCCGAGCCGAGTCGCTGCTTCAGGGCTGCACCTTGTGCGCGCGAGGCGGCAAGCGCGTCACTTGCCAATTGACCGAACTGATCTTGGAGTCCGCCAACGAACACTTGCTCCCTAAGACCCGCCTCCAGTTGCAGGTTCCAGTTCGCGCGATTCGCAAACTGCTGTCCGGAATCGCCGCTATAGGCACGTACCGTGTCGACCGTCATTCCGTTGACGTCGCCACCGACACCATACAAAGCACTCGCGCCGGTTTTCCCAACGGAGCCGGCTTGCATCCGGTCTGCGACCATATTGCCAACCGTCGATGCCACCGCATCCGCTGCGATTACCCCGACATTCTTACCATTTCATCCTTACGTTGATGGCCAGTCTAAAGTCCCATTGATGGCGTGCAGATCACAATCAGATTCGCACGCCCCGTGAGGTACGTTCTCCACCGATTACCCAAGCCTCACGATTCGAACGCCCAACTCCTTCAACCTCGAGACGGCCGCATCATAAAGTTCCGGATCATTTATCGGAAGGTCGAATTCTCTCCCCTCTGAATTACGGTAGCAAATCATTTCCGAAACGGGAGTTATTTCAATGAAATAATTTTCGATAGTCAACCCTTTCGCAAACAAGAACTCATCAGCTTTTCCAACAGATTTTGCACTCATCATCTTTCCCTTACCGCGTCATCGGCGATTTACCAAAACCCGGATAGAAAATAGTGTTGTCAGTATTCCCCGGCCCCCAGAAAATTCTAGTAGGCAACGGTGTCGCATTAGGGTTGTTCGTCAACTCTCTAAAATATCTCGCGTTGACCATATTCATATCCTGTGTTGACGGCCACATCTGGAAGGCGTTTTCATTCGGGTGAACATGACCAATCAAGCGCGCATCTCTCGGAACCGGGCTCGTCCAAGCATCGCCGCTGTACAGCTTCTTAACGACGGCACCGTCCATACGCTCGGTCACCAAAGAAAACTCAACTCGTCTCCCTCCGAGAGTCGCTAGATCATAGACATCGCCAAAACGAACTGTGCGATCAGAAAGGATTACACCCTGCTCTCCGGGTAACGCCCCGGTTGTGCGCAATTCGGCCATTGTGGAGTGCGTACCCAAACCTTCGGTTCGCACAAAACGAGCGCTACCCGTACCGCCAGCCTGCGCAGCCATATCTACAGATGTGCCAACAGTGCTTTCGACGGTTCTCGCAAACGCTTGTCGAAGAGCACCGCCCCCTCCCATTAACGCTAGACCAGCCTCCCCAAATGCTTGCAGTTGCTTCGCAGCCGCCGTTCCGTAGCTGCCGTTACTCCATGCAGCACGTGCTGCATCAGCACTCTCGGCGCCAAGCAACTGATAACCGAAATTCTTGAAGCTTTGCGCCGCATCTCCAACGAGCTTTCCGGCATATGCCGCGCCAGGACTCGGATCCAGCACACCAGCATATCCGCCTCGGTAACCACGAATTGCAGCATCGAGAGGTATTTCACCAGCACCCGGACCAGCCACCAGAGCACCCGGCAACGCATCAGGGAACTGTGCGCTGAACGCCTGTCCGGCCAGCTGCGTCGGCGCTGCTGGCACGCCAATGCTCGGACCATACAAGGTCGATGCGCTGCTGTAACTTGTCGGCGTCGTGTCGACCAGACCACCATACGCACCATACAACATTGCGGCATTACTGTATGTCGACTCCGGCGCCACGAACCCACTGCCGGCGCCACCCAATCCACCCGGCAGAATCTGTCCGCCGACCGCTGCGATTGCGTCTTGCGTGCGTCGTGTTGTCGAGTCGACCGAGGCGGCCTGGACGTTACTCACGACCATGTTCCCCACGGTCGATGCCACAGCATCCGCCGCAATCGCCCCGACATTCCGCCCAAGGCTCCCGCCCCGCGCCAGCGTGCTCGCCGAACCGGCCGCGATTCCCGCGCCCGCCGTGCGGACCGCCGTATTGAACGTATCCGCCCGCAACGCTTCTCGCGCCATCGAGTCCCATGCATCACCGTATTGCAACTGCCCGATGGCCTGACTCGCTGCGTACCCCGCCCCCGACGCGATCGCGCTCGCCGCCACGCCCTTCCAGTCGAAACTATGCTGCAGCCCCGTCGCCACGCCGATACCCTGCGTCGCCACCGACCGTGCCGCGCCTTGCGCGATCGCCGACGGCAACGAGTTCACCGCTCCCAGCGCACCTCCCGCGCCAGCCGTCACGCCCGCGCCTACCGCACCCAGCGCCACGCCCTTCCAGTCGAACCCGCTCTGCGCGCCGCCCGCGATCATCACCCCTTGCGCCGCTGCCGCTCCCACCGCGCCGCCCACCGCCGACGCGCCAACACCCGCGAGGCCCGCTCCGCCCGTCAGCGCCGTACCACCCGCCGACATCATCGCGCTGAACGAGGCCCCCGCCGGCGCGGTCAACGCCCCCGCCGTGAACACCGTCGCCACCACCGCCACCACGATCGCGATCACCGGCAGGAACCCGCCGCATCCCCCGCCCCGACCCGGCGGCGGCGGCGGATCCGGCAGCGTCGGCCGCGTGTCGCCGATCGCCTGCCCCGGGTCGTACGGCTTGAACGTGCTCGCCGTGTTGTGCACGTTCGTCACCTTGTTCGGCACCGTCAGCGTCTGCCCCGCCTTCAGCCCGTCCGTGCTCTTCAAACCGTTCGCGTCCGCCAGCACGTACCACAGCGTCTCGTCCCCCCACAGCGACGACGCGATCGACTTCAACGTCTCGCCTTCCCGCACCGTCCATACGCCTGGACTCGTGCCCGGGTACACACCGTTGATCGTCATGAAGCTTTCGTCGAAATCGGCCGTACCGATCGGCGTGAACACCTTGTACTGACTGTCGCTTCCCTTCTGCAGCTTGCCGGCCAGCTCCTTGACGTAGTCAACCTGGTCAATGCCGTCGTTGCCCTGATTCCCAACCCGGTTGCCGTTCAGGTAGTAGTAGTTGTGCTTGCGTTCCCCCGCCGCCCCGACGATCCTCCCGTTGCCATCCACCCGCACGTTGACCAGTTCGTCGCGCCGCTGAACCTGCCCTCTCAGGTCCGTCCAGTACGTAAACGCGCGTGCGTTGCCAGGCTGGTTCCCGCCGTCGTCGTACGTCGATTTCAGGTTGCCGTTGACGTCGTAGTTGAACCACGACGATGCCGGCCGCCATCCCGGCGCATTCGGATTCGTGCCTTGCGCCGTGATCCTCGACTGCTTGGCGCCGTCCCACCATTCGTATTCGTAGACAAACGAACTCCGCGTGCCATTCGCGTTATCTGGCGTCACGTCGACCTTCGCCAAGGTGCCGTCCGTCATCCGCGTATAGTTCGTCGCGTTGCCTGCCACCCGGTCTCGTTCCGACAACAGGATGCTGTCCGCATCCCATGAGCGCGTGACCTCCGACACCACCTGCCCGCTGTCTGGACGTCGCTCCGCCACGCTGATCGCCCGCCCCAGCAGGTCGTTGATACGCTCCTGCGCCACCACGCCGTTGATGGACTGCGTCGCCAGGTAGCCGTTTGCATCGTATGTATACCGCTCGGTGCGGCCGTCCTTCGCGTAAACCGCCAGCACCCGCTCCCCCGCCGCGTTGTAGCCGAGCCGTATGCCTTCGCCGCCGGCCGCGCCCGGCACGATCGCCACGCCGGCGTCGTTCGGATCGACCGGACGTTCACCCGACAGGCTGCCCATCGTCACCGTGAAGCGGTTCAGCGCGTCATATTCGTACCAGTAATCCTGGTTCTTCTCGTGATATCCGACCATGTCGGTATAGGTCGCGAGCATCCGCCGGCGATTGCCGACCGCATCGTATTCGTACGCGACCTGATACGCGTTGTCCTTGATCGACACCACGCGGTTCAGCGCATCGTATTCGACGGCCGATTGCGCAAAGATGTACGAATCTCCAAAGTTCGTGAAGTACTCCGCGGTCCGATTGCCGTCGCCGTCGTATTCGTAGAGCGACTGCGTCTTCGTTGCGTTGTCGACGATCGAGCGCACCATGCCGTGCGAGTAGTACGTGTAATCGACGTCTTGCCCGCTCGACCCGGTTTGCTGCGTCAGCAGGCCGGCCCAGTTGTACGCATACAGGAACACTCGGCCACCGAGATCCACGTGCTTCGTCACCCGACCGAACAGATCTTTTTCGTCCACCATCGTCCGGCCGTTCGCGTCGGTCGTCGTCTTGACCCACCCGCCCGTCACCGACGTTCCGACGGAACGGATCGTACTCGCCCAGCGATAGTCGTAACGTACGTCTCGTCCTGCGGCGCTGACGGTCCGGATAATTCGGCCTTCGCTGTCGTAATAGGTCCGTTGTCGGCCGCCCAGCGCATCGACGCGGGCGATTCGATTGCCCGACGAGTCGTACTCGAAGCGCTCGATGCTGCGCCGACCATTCGTCAGTACCGGCCTCGCTATCTCGATGAGACGATTCTCCGCGTCGTACGCGTACTCGGTCCGGCGATTCAACTCGTCTGTCGACGTGCGCAAATTGCAAAGCCCGTCGTACTGGAACACTTTGCTGTACCCCATCGCGTCCCACGATTTCGCGATAGCAGGCTGCTGCTGCCCATAATTCCATTGCTGGGTGGACAGGTTGCCGTTCGCATCGCGCGTGCCGACGAGATTTCCAAGCAGGTCGTAGTAGAACTTCGTCTCGGGTGCAAGCTGGATTTGCGCGCCATTTGCCAACGTCACCTTGACGGTCGGCTCGCGCTTGAGGGTCAATGCCCCCATCGAGTTGTACGACAGATAGGTCCAGTTGCCTCGGCCATCCCGCTCGGCGGATACCTCCCGGAACGCGTTGTGCGACTGCATCCGGTCGATCGTCATGTCCTTCGCGGTCTGCTCGATCACGCCGACGATGTCGACGTTCGTAATCGGATTGTTGCGCGTGCCGGTCAGCAAATAACTCTGACGCTCGACCAGGACATTGCCGCCGGCGTCCTTGGCCAGATAGCGGTATTCGAATTCCGTGTGCGTCGGCAACGCCGACGCGTCGAACAGGAAACGGCCCTTGGCATCGAGCGTCAACGTCACTTCGGCAAACGGACGATCGTAGGCCTGATCCTTCACCGTGGATTGACGGTAGTACAGCGTAATCGTATTGACGTTCGGCAGCGGCAAGCCATCCGTTCCGGTCGGCTTGAACTCGAAAAGGCTGGGGCGCTCACTGCCCGTCAACGTGACCTGCGAATTGCCCGGCGTGCCGATGGTAATGTCGCCAGCCCCCATCGCGAGCGGCACGCCGGCCGAATCGTAGGCGGTGTATTTGATCGCATAGGTATACGAACCGGGCCGCGGTATCAGGCCTTCCGCCATCACATCCCACGCGAACTCGCCGTTGCCCAGGCGCGTGATGCGCGAGTAGCGCGTCACACCGTCCTGCACCCACGACACCACGAGGTAATCGGTGTCGGCGGGTTGCGAATGAAACACGATCGTCGACTTCAGATCGGCGAGAAAGCTGGTTGAGAGCGACGGCGCGCCGCTGCCGCCTGGCAGGCCGACCGACCCCATCACGACATCGAGCCTCTCGCCGGCTGCGTTGTACAGATCGAACGCCACGTCGAGGTTGCCGGCCCCGTAACCGGACAGATCGATTGCGAACGCACCGGTGACAGGATCGCGCACGACCGTGCGCTCCTCGCTCCAGGCGACGGTTCCCTGCTGGCGAATCTTCGCGACGATGTGATCGGCCAGATGCAGCGCGGAATCGCGCGCCGAATACAGATTCAAGGTTCGTGGCGAAGACCAGATATAACTGCCCGACGCATCAGCCAGGAACCCGGGGCGGCTGCTTTCCCGATCGGCGGGGATGGGCTCGGACGTCACGGATGCATTCCCACCCGGTTCGATGTGAACGCGATAACCATCGCGGCGCAGCAAAGTACCGGCCTCACGCCCGTCACTGCCGTCCGAAACAGCCATGAAGATCATTTCGTAGTCGCCAGCGGGCAGACTGCTCGAATCAACGCTGAACGAGTTGGGTTGACTGGCAGCGGCCTTTGGCAACTGCTGGAAAGTCGAGTTTGAGCCTGCCGGTCGATAGTAGAGTGCGCCTCGAGCGCGCTCCGGGAGCGAGTGCTGCGCAACCGTCAACAGATTGGTCGGAGTGTTCAGTTCGAAAAAGGCTTCGCCGTCTTTCCTCTGCGTTAGGACCACGTGATTGTTAACGGCAGTCAACATCGACACCGTTTGAGTAGTCGAACCAATCAGTTCAGGCGCCCCTTTTCCGCTCTTCGGCTTTGCATAGAGCTCTAGCGTGTATTTGAAGAACGCATCGTTAGTGAAGCGCATGAAGCCACGATTGACCTCGATCGTTGCCGAGCCGCCGCCATCAGAAGGCAACGCGACCGTAAAATTTCCCGTTTCAGGCTTATAGTCGGGCTTGCCCACCAGCCATGAGACACGCGCCTCGAGGTCATAAGCACCGTACGTCCCCTTGAGATCGGGCAATGCTAGGTCAATCGATTTGACGGTAAATCCGATCGCCAACCAGTTCCACGTTTCGGAAGCCCAGTTCAGCCCGACCATTGCCCGCTGAGGGAACGCAAACTGGCTCGTCGGAACACTGAGAAAGACGAGCGACTCACCCGTTCTGGTCGGCGCCAATTCCTGGCCCTCACGCGGCCATGCGAGCTTGACTTGCTGGTCCGTTGACCCGACCAATTCCGTACTGCCGCCACCGCTTTTAGGCGTGGCATAAATTTCCAGCTTGTATTTGAACTGACTCGCGGCGCTGGTTCTACGGATAAAGTCGAGCCCTAGAGGAATCTGTGCTAACCCGCCTTTTGGCGGAAGCATCGACGTCAGGCTGCCTGTCTGCGGAAAGTCACCGCCACTGTCCGTTATTTCCCACGACACGCGCGCTTCAAGGTTGTATTCGCCGGGAAGGTCCTGGAACCTAAGATCAATTGAGTCGACGGAAAAATGCAGATACAGCGGCGACCCATTCTGCGGTCTCCAATTCAGCGCAAGCGATACAGGGCCAAGGCCAGCCGTACCGCTCCCGATAATTGTTCCGGACTCGCTGGGCTGTACCGCCCCCACCACCGGCCGACTCTGCTTCTCGATCCATCCACTGATACTCAACTGCGTATTCGCAAACACCCCGCCGTCGATCGGAATATCGACCGGACTGAAACTGATGCGCGGCACGCTCCCCGACGTCTTCGGCTGGCGAATCTGGATGACCTGGTTACGGGCGTCGTAGCGCGTAAAGGTCTGCATCATGTCGACCTTCTGCAGCAGCTTCTCGAGATCATCCCCCGTCTCGATCACAAGCCCGCGCAAATCGGTCTCCATCGACTCGACCTTCAGCGTCGCATTGCCGTTGCGGTCATGCAGGAACAGCCGCGACACGCCATCGCCGAAATTCGAGCGCACGACCCATCCGGCATTGTTGTAATCCGCATATTCCTGCCATTCGCCATTCGCCCCGCCGCCGCCAGTCCGCCGCCCGACGACTTCGCCGAATGCGTTGTAGCGCTGCTCCCGTGACACGCCGCTCGTCAGCACGCCCCCACCCTTAGGATTGCGCGAACGCGTGATCCGCGACGTCTCGCGCTGCGCGGCGTCATAGCCGATTTCGGTTTCATCAAGCTGCTGCAGCCCGTCCGCATCCGCGCGCAGATAACCGACCAGCACCGTATTGCCCACCGCGTCGTAACCGAACCGCGTGGTCACGCCGAGCGCATTCGTCTTCGACGCAAGCCGCCCGCCTGCGCCATACGCATAGGTCGCGACCTGATCCGCGTCGCCGTGCTTCGTCTCCTTGACGACCTGGTTCAAGCCGTCGTATTCGAACGAAACGCGCGCACGCACCTGACGATTCAGATGATCGACGAACTGCGGCAAGGTCTGACTCGTCTGCCGTCCCAAAGCATCGTATGTGAAATCGAACTGGCTCCCGTTCGCGTCCGTCTTGCGCAGCAAATGGCCTTCGCCGTCGTAGGCATACCGCGTGGTCGATTCGGCCACGCCTTCGGTCAGCCTGCCGTTTCCGTCGACAGTCGCATGCTGAACACCTTGCCGCGTTTCGCTGGTCAGCCGCCCATTGGCATCCCACGTGTAGTGCGTAATCCGGTCGTCGGCGCTCGTCGGCCAGTTCGCCGCGAGCGTCTCGGCCAACGCAGGATTCGGCGCGATCGGATCAGGATAGCGCAACGCGAAACGCGTTTCCGTCAGCACCCGCCCCTCGGCGTCCCGCTCCCAACGAACTCCGTAGCCGGCGCCATCGACCTCGAGCATCTTGCCGCCCATTCGATCGTAGAAACTGAGCGTACGGTTACCGGCCGGATCGGTCTGTTCGATCAAGCGGCCCGCGCCGTCGTAGCGATAACGCGTGACGAGGTCGCTGCCGGTCGTGATGAAGTACTCGCCACGCTGCGTTTCGCCGGCCGACGGATCGAAATATCCGGTCGCCACGCCAAGCACGCGCGACTCGATCAGCCGGTTGTTCTCGTCGTAGCGGTAGCGGGTCTCGCGCACGCGGCTCGCGTCGACCGGAACCGGCGGCTCCGCGCCGTTCGTCGGCGCGACGGGATCGCCGAATACCTGCGCCGCGATCCGGTTGCCCGCCGCGTCATAGGCCCACCGCGTCAGCGTGCTGGTCGCGCTCACTTCGCCCGTCTTGCGATTGGCCGCGTCGTAGTACCAGGTCGTCGTATTGCCGTTCGCATCGGTTTGCCGGATCAGATTGCCACGCGCATCGTATGCGCGGGTTTCAACCGGCTCCACCGTGCGCGTCTCGCCCGACGCTATGCGAACGGTCACCTTGTCGCCTGTCTGGCGAATCAGACGGCCGAGCGCATCGTATTCGAAACGCGTGGTGCGCTGCTCGGCCAATTCGCCCGCCTCGATCGTCGCCGTGCGGCGACCGGCGGCGTCGTACAGGTGAAAATTCTGTACTGGACTGCCGTTGGACGTGACGGGCAGCGTCTCCAATATCAGCTGGCCGCGGTTGTCGTACCCATACCGGAAGACCGCGCCGACCTTGTTCTGATAGAGGATACGGTCGCCGAACCCGTTGTACCCGTAAACCTCGACTCCGCCTTCCGCGTCGGTCGATTTCACGAGCCGGTCGAGCTTGTCGTATTCGAGGAGCGTCACGGCTGCCGGCCGACCATCCTGCAGTCGCGACAGCACCGCGGAGGCATCGCCGTTCGAGGCAAGCGCCGACCAGTCGAGCGTCCCGCGCTCGAAGCGCGCGACGCGAACCGGCTGTCCCGACGCGCTGTATTCGGTCCGGACGGCCGCGCCATCCGGATTCACTTGCGCGACGACACGGCCAAGGCCGTCGTAAAACAGCCTGGCGGCCACGCCTTTCGTCACGCGCTCGACCGCATCGCCGAAAGCGTCGTAGGCAGTTCGATCCGCATGGCCGAGCGGATCCGTTGCCTCGATCAGCCGGCCGGCGGCATCGTAGCGATAACGGGTCGCGTACCGGCCGATCAGCGCATCGCGCTGCGCAGCCGTCAGTGCGGCAGCCGTCAACGCACGATCCTGCGCATCCACGTATCCGAGTGCCTTGCGCTGCGCGAGCGCCCAGTCGCTGTCGGATTCCGCGAGCTCGACGCCACGCGGATCGACGCGAGCAGTCAGGTTGCCGAGCGCGTCGTATCGATACTCGACCGCCGACGCTGCCGACGAGCCAAATGCGCGCACTTCGCGGATCATCCGCCCGGCCGCGTCGAAGCTTGTACGCGTCGACACCTGCTGGCCCGTGCCGGATGCACCGATCGTCTCCACCGCGCGGCCGAGCGCGTCCAGCACGTAGTGCGTCGTGACGCCCGCCGCGTCGATCACGTCCGTTACTCGGCCCGCTCCGTCATGGCGATATTCGGTCACCGCCGTCGCGGCGACCGAAGGTTTGGCGGGCAGCAGTCCTTCGATGACGCCAACCCGCATCGCGCGATCCGGTTCCACCGCCTCACCGTAGCGAATCGTCCTGCGCAGCAGCGCGCCGTCGTATTCGTGACGCGTCAGATAGCCTTCCGCGTCAATACTCTCCATCACCCGATTGGCATTGTCGTAGCGCCAACTCGCGATGCGCGTGTGGACGAATGGCTTTTCGTACTTTATCCATTCGATCATGTCGCTTTCAGTCGACTCGGCGAAGCCGACCATCACCATCCACGCACTACGCCCCACACTGACGCGCTCGAGCAGATTGCCGTTGGCGTCGAAGCAATGCTGCGTCACGTAGCCCTCTGGATCGATGACGAAGGCGGCCCGGTTCGCCGCGTCGTAAACCGTGCGCGTCACGCGACTCGCGCTGCGCGAATCGTTGACGCCGAGGTGCCGGAGGTCGTTGGTAATCACCGCGTCGGTCAACGGCCACGTCGCCTTGAGCACCGTGCCATGCCGGGCGGTAAAAACCGCGTTGCCGTTCTCGTCGTAACGGAATTCGGTCAACGCGCCGAGCGCATCGAACGTGTAGCGCACCCGCCCGTTGACGTCGTACACGTGGCGCGTCGTCCGGTCACGGCCTGGCGACACCGCGACACGCGACTCCAGATCGCCGATCGACAGCGTGGCGCCCACGCCGTCGAGCAATCCCGCGTTTGGCATCGCGTATGCGGTGCGTGCGACGACGCGCCCTTCCTCATCGACGCGGCTCAGCGCGATCGCGCCCGTCGGACCGATCTCGCAGATCTGCCGGTTCTCAGCATCGTAGCCGTAGCGCGTCACGCCGCCCGCCGCGTCGACCACCCGGTTCACGTTGCCGTTGCCGTCGTAGCCATACGCCGTTGCCAGCGCAAGCCCGTTCGGATCGACAACCGTACGGACCCGGCGATTCGCCGCATCGTACTCGTGGCGCGTGGCACGCGCACTCGCCGTACCCTCGCCTTCGGTCACCGTCAGCACGTTTCCGCTGCCATCGTATTCGAACGTGGTGCGCAGGTTGAGTCGCCCGTCTCCCGCATCGGTCACGACGGCAAGCTTGCGCCCGTTGAGGTCATATTCGGTCGTTGTCACGGCGCCCGACGGCTCCGTCGTCCGAATCATCTGCCCTTTCGCGTCGTACGCGTAGCACGTCACGAGATTCAGCCCGTCCGGATCGAGCGTCCGCGTCAGCGTGCGGCCCGCCGCATCGTATGAATAAGTCGTACGCACGCCGCGGCCGTCCACCGTCTCGATCAATTGACCGACCCGATCGTAGCGCTGCCGGGTAACGCCGGTGGCGGTTGTCGTGTCGGTCAACCGACCGTCGCGGTCGTACGCGTATCGCGTCGTGTATCCACGCCCGTCGGTCACCGCGATGGTCTGACCGAATTCATCGTAGAGGGTCGTGGTCTCGATCCCGTCGGGCATCGATACCGTAAGCTGGCGCTTGTCCGGCGCGTACGCGTAGCGCGTCGTCGCGCCGGTACGATCGGTGCGCGTCAGCACGTTGCCGAACGCATCGTAGGTCATCCGGTTCTGCCGCCCGAGGCCGTCGGCGACGACGACCGTGTTGCCGTTGCGATCGTATTCGCGACGCCGGACGACGCCGTTCGCATCGGTGGCTTCGATCTCGCGCCCGAAGGCATCGTATACGGCGCGCGTGACGAGATTCAGGCCGCCAGGATCGACGGTCATCCGTACCGCCCGCCCAAGCCGGTCGTAGCAGGTCGTGCGGATCGACCGCTCGCCCGCGGACCGCTGCTGGCGCGTGACGATCTCGTTGCCGAACGCGTCATAGGCCCGCCAGGTATGGACGGCCTGGGCGTCTGCGCTCCACGCCACGCGGCCCGCGCCGTCATATCCGAACATCGCGCGCGACACCCGATCGTTGCCGAGCGTGGCAACCGCCCGCCGTACGGCATCGGTCAAGATGCCGCCTCGCAACCGGTCGAGCGCATCGCCCTCCATGCGGTTCGCATACGCAAGCGTCTGCGTCACATTGCCGAGCGCGTCGTAGCGCTGCTCGGCCACCTCGCCAAGCGCATTGATCCGATGGGTCGCACGCCCGGTCGCATCGTAGAAGTAAAGGCTGCGATGGCCATCCGCATCCGTCGACGACGTCCGGTGCCCTGCCGCATCGTACGTGTAGTGCTCGGCCCAGGTTCGCCATACCGTGTCGACCTGCGAGTCGGTCGGCTTCGCACCCAGCGCAGCGAGCGCCGCAGCGCCCTCGCCGGACAACTGCGCGACCAACCGCCCCTGTACGTCGTAGCGGTAGTGCCGCGCACGATCGCCAGTCGTCTCGCTCGTCACGCGCCCGTCACTGTCGTACGTGTAGCGCGTCGTGGACGCGCCCCGCATCGTGCTCGTGGCGCGCTCGAGCAGGCGACCCATCGCGTCGTAACGGTATGTGGTGCGCTCCTGTTTCGTCGACGCGGCAAGCCAGCACTTTTCGGTCCCGGCGGCATCGAGCACATAGTTCTGGCCTTTCACGAACGGGCCCGACGGACGCCCGTTCGGCTTCGTGCCCGGCTGTGCGAAGGGCCGGTAGCCGAACATCGCGTTCTGGACCGTTGCCTCGTCCATGAACGAACCGAAGATGAACTCGACGCGATGCTCGGCGGCGGGCACGATGCCCGTAATGTCGACCGCGTAGCGTCGTGCGGTCGTGGACATGACTTCCACCTTGCCGACGTTCCAGCCGTCGACGCGAATCGTAAGTACGGCGCCGGTCAGCTTCGGGCGGTCCAGCTTCGCCTCGAACGCAAGACGCACGGTCTGTGGCGTACGCGATACGTCGGGGTCCGCCCGTTCGGTTCGAGTACGCCGCGCCACGTTGCCGAACTCGTCGTACTCGTAGACAGTAGCGTTCCCCTCACCGTCGATTTCCGTACGCAGCAGCCCGCGCGCATCGTAGCTCGCCTGCTCGCGAATGTCGTTGCCGCTTTCCGCCGGACGGAAATCGCGCACCGATGTCGATGCGCGATCGACGTCCGCAACAGACGTCGCATAACGGATCGTCGCGATGCGCCGACCTGCCATGTCGTACTGGTATTCGGTCAGGTAGCCTTCCGCGTCGAGCTGCCCGCACAAGAGGCCGCCGGCATCGTAGAAATAGCGCGTGCTGCGATCGGCTGCCGCCGCGGCCGGTCTGGCGCCCGCTGTCGGATCGCCATCGCTCGCGCTGACGCGGTTCGCATACTGGATGGTGCGCAGCAACCGCCCGGCATCGTCGTACCGATATTCGGTCAGCGCGCCGTCGCCGTTCACACTGCATGCGAGCCGGCCCGCGCCGTCGTACGCGCGCCATTCGGTCTGATCCGACTTATGCGCGGCAGGGCGCAGACGGTCGAGCATGGCGGGGCCGGCCGCTTCGGCGGCCTCCGCCAATTCCGCTCGCTGCGGGACAGAGAGCGGCGTCGCATAGCGGATCGTGCGCGCAATCCGCCCCGCCGGCGTATAGACGTATTCGGTCAAGCCGCCTTCGGCATCGACCTGTGCGATCTTGCGGCCGGCCGCGTCGTGAAGATGATGCACGCGCTGTCCGACCGCATCGATTTCCATGCGCAACCGGCCTGCGGCATCATAGGTGTAGCCGACCTGGGACAGCAACACGTCCGCCGCGGATTCCGCGACTGCCACCAGCTCTCCCGCCGCATTGAAAGTCGACGTCCGTGTAAGACCGTTCGCGAACGTGACGATGGTCTGGTGACGCGCGTCGTCGTAGCGATAGAGCGTCATCGTCCCGTCGAAACGGCGCGCCGACAGCATCCGCCCCAATCCGTCGTACGCAAACTGCTCGACCTGCTGTTTGCCCGGTGCGCCGACGAAACGCTGCAGCAGACGACCGAACGGATCGTAGACATAGCGCGTCTGCGTCACCTCGCCCACCCCCGCGCGCGCATCGCCCGAGCCATCCCTCAGCAGCCGGCCGTAACGCGTGACGCTCGCGACGTTGCCGCGAAAATCGTATGCGGTATCGGTGCGAGTGCCGGCGCTCTTGTCGGCCAGCCCCGCGACCCAGCGCGTCAGCTCGGCGTCGCCGAACGCCGTTCCGTCATAGCCGGCGCCGGCGTACGTCAGCACCGCGACCTGCTGGCCGACCGCGTTGTAACGATATTCGGTCACCCGCTGCTGCGCATCGACGACGAACCGGAGATGGCGTCGCGCGTCGTACACGTACATTGTGCTGGCGCGTTCGCCGGCCCCCTCTCCCAGATGGGTAATCTCCTCGAGCAATTCGTTGTTCGCGCCATAGCGCCACTCGACGACGCCGCCCGTCGCATCGCGCTGCCACACGCGATTGCCGTTCGCGTCGTAGCGATATTCGATGCCGCCGCCCGCCTCCTCCACCTTCACGACATTGCCGGCCGCATCGTAATGAAACCGCTGCGCGCCGCCGGCGGGCGGCACGCTCTCGACGAGCCGGCCCTGGAGGTCGTACGCCAGCACCGTCGCCGCGCCGAGCGGATCGGTGATCGTCGTCCTGCGCGCGTCGAGATCGTACGCGAGACGCGTGACACGGGCGACGCCGCCGTCGGCGCGCTGCGCGACGCTCGTCACCCGATATTCCCCGCCCAGCAGCGCGTAGGTAAAGGCCAGTTCGGCGCCGTCCGACTGCGCGATCGATGCAACCCGTTCGCTGTTGCCGTCGTAGCGGTAGGTGGTCGTGAATACCCGGCCATCCGCGATGCTGTTGTCGTTCGGCGAGAGATCGACGGTCACCGTCGACAGGCGGCCGGCCGCGTCGTATCCGTAGCGCACTGCGGTTGACGTGCGCTGGCTGTTGTTGTCCGTGTACACGGTGCGCAGACGCGCGAGCCGCCCGCTCACATAATCGAGATAGGTCTGATCTCCGTTCGCGGTCCGCACACGACTTAGCAAGCCTGCTCCGTCATAAGCGTAATCGACCCGGTTGCCGTCGCTGTCGGTTGCCGAGACCAGGCGCCCGCCACGCACTGCGTCATAGCGCTCGGACAGGCGCTTGCCGCCGTCCTGCCAGTCCCACTGCCGCAAGCCCGCGTCATACGCGAGCGTCGCCCGCGCCCCCGTGCCGTTCGCCGCGACGTAAAGCCGCCGTTGCGCATCGTAGCCGTAGGTGATCGTCGAACCGTCCCAATCGGTGCGCGTCACCGTGCTGCCGGCCTGGTTCAGCGTGCCGGTCAACTCGCCGACCGTGCGCGCGCCGCCCGGACGCCAGCCATCCGCGGCCACGCGCCCCTGGCTGTTGTACGCACGATGAATCGCGCCGTTCACGCCTCGTCCGATCAGCATCAGGTCGCGATCCTGGACCATCAGGTTGCCGTTCGCCGCGTTCACGTAGACCTGCTCGCCCGCCTGACCGAACGACGCGGCGCCAAGCTGGCCGCGCGCCCCCAGACCCAATGCCGATGACGACTGCAAACCCAACCCGTTGCCCGTAACGATCGCTACCATGACGCCCCTCGATCCTGTTCGTGATGTGAATCGCGCGCCATCGGAAGCATGGCGTGCGTTGCGAACAGGTTGTCGAAGGATTTCGTCAATGGTTTAGCGACCGATGCCCGGGTGCCGCTCCTTCCGGCCGCTATCACCATCAGACAAGTTCGAACGGCAATGCGCTCGAACCTGAAATAGTCCGAATGGAAATCCACTTCGTTTCCCCAATCAATTTCGAGATGAAGATTGAACGTCGGGCGGCTTGGTCGATGCACATACACGCTGTTATGCTGAGTCGGCGCCGCATGCCGCGTGCGCCGTTCATCGCGAGTCATCGCGTTTCGCAATCGCGCTTCCGCAACCTGTCGATCGATCCGGAATCCACGACGATGTCGCTTCACGCTTCCTCTACCGCCCCTTCTTCCGCAACAGCGGCGACGGCCCGTGTCGAGCGGCTGCTTTCGTTCCTGGATGCCGACCCCGGCAATCTCAATCTGCTGGCCGATGCGGCACATGCCGCATTCGACGCGCACGGCTTCGCCCTGTGCGACGAGCTGCTCGACCGGTACGCTGCCCGCGCACCGCTGCCGCCTGCGCTCGCGCACCTGCGGGGTCTGGCCGCACTGTCGCAGCATCGATTCGACGCTGCGCTACGTGAATTCGTGCCGCTGCTCACGACACACGACGATGGGTCGATCCGCTACAACGCCGCTTACGCGACCGCAATGCTCGGCCGCTTCGACGACGCCCTCGGCATACTCGACGACGCGACGCTGGCCAGCGTCCCCCAAGCGATTCCGCTGAAGCTGCGCGTGCTGCATCATCTGGGCCGGCTCGACGACGCGATCGCTTTCGGCCGGCTCCACGTCGATCGCCCCGGCGCTGGCGCCGAGCTGCACGGCGCACTCGCCACCGCACTCTTCGATGCGGCGAACCTCGACGACGCGCGCCGGTGCGCCGAATCGGCGGCCGACACGGTCGACGGTCTCACGGTGCGCGGCCTGCTCGCGCTCGACGGTGCTTCGATCGACGACGCACGCGAGCTGTTCCGGCGTGCACTCGCGCTTAACCCGGACAGCGCTCGCGCAACGCTCGGCATGGGTCTCGTCGAACTGTCGGAACGGCATTTCGCGGCCGCCTGCGGCTTGCTCGATCATGCAGCCGACAGGCTGAAGGTGCACGCGGGTGCGTGGGCCGCCGCCGCGTGGGGGTATCTGCTCGACGACGCGCCGGATGCAGCGCGCACCCGCTTCGAACGCGCGGTGGAACTGGATCGCGGCTTCGCCGACGCGCATGGCGGCCTGGCCGTGGTCTGCGTTCGCGAAGGCCGCGCCGACGAAGCGAAACGCCATGCGGAGATTGCGCGGCGGCTCGATGCGTCCTGCCTGTCCGCGGCACTGGCCGAAAGCCTGCTCGCCACGCAAACCGGGGACACTCGGACAGCCGACGAGATCCAGCGTGCCGCACTCGAACGACCTCTCGGCCCGAATGGCCGGACGCTGGCTCAGGCTCTGGCAAAGCGCGGCGGGCGCGGGGCGTAATGGACGCAGCGCCCGCGATGGAAGCGAGTTCATCTCGCTGCCGCCGTCGCACGCAAGCGACGGCGTTCGCACCCGTCGCTTGCGGCCCGCGCGCTCCGCTTGCTACACTCCGCTCCTATTCCTCATACCGGACGCCAGCCAAAGTGAACAACTAAGCCTTCCAAAAAATGTTTTCGCCGCCGTGCCACGCACGCCGCGCGAAGGGTTTCACGCATTTTCGGAGGTGCTTATGGCTGCTGCCACGCCCACCGGCGCGCTCGTCGCGCTTCATCACGTTTCCTTCCGCTTCGACGACGGCGTCACGCTGTTCGATTCGCTCGACCTTTCCATCGATCGCACGCCGACGGGCATCGTCGGCCGCAACGGCGTCGGCAAGAGCCTGCTCGCGCAATTGATCGCGGGCCGGCGCACGCCCAGCGCGGGCACGATCGACCGGCATACGCCCGTCGTCTACGTCGCGCAGCAGCACGACGACGCGCCAGCAGGCACGCGCACCGTCGCCGAAATCGCCGCGCTCGATGCGCCGCTCGCGGCTCTTGCGCGCCTCGCGGACGGCCGCGCGCACGCGCTCGACTTCGACCTGATCGGCGATCGCTGGGACCTCGCCGAGCGGCTGCGCGCGGCGCTCGACGCGGCCGGCCTGCACGACGTGCGCGCCGACACGCCGGCGCACGCGCTGAGCGGCGGCCAGCTGGCGCGCGTCGCGCTGATCGGCGCATTACTGTCGGAGGCCGGGCTGCTGGTGCTCGACGAACCGACCAACCATCTCGATGCAGCGGGCCGCGCGTGGCTGCGCGCGGCGCTCGACGGCTGGCGCGGCGGCGTCGTCATCGTCAGTCATGACCGCGCGTTGCTTGCGCACGTGCAGCGTATCGTCGAACTGACGCCACACGGCGTGCGCGCGTATGGCGGCAACTACGCGCTGTACCGCGCCCAGCGCGACGCTGAACAGGATGCCGCGCAGGCCGCGCTCGAGCATGCGCACGCGGAGCGCGGGCGTGTGAGACGCCGGCTCGAACAGGAACACGACACGATCCAGCGCCACGCGGCCGGCGCGCTGCGCGACGCGAAGGCGGCCAATCTGTCATCGATGGCACGTCAGCGTCGCAAGGGCGCGGCGCGCAATATCATGGGGCAGGTCCGGCGTCATCAGAGCGACTTCAAGGCGACGCTCGACGACCGCGTGCAGGAAGCGGCCGCTCGCGTCGAAGCCGACGCGCCGGTGCTCGTGTCGTTGCCGGGCACCGAGGTCAGCGCACGCCGCCAGCTGTTCACGCTCGAGCGTGCGCAGTTGCCGTGGCATGCCGCCGGGCGCGCGGACGCGATCACGTGGTCAGCCAGCGGCCCGGTGCGCATCGCGTTGACAGGCCCGAACGGCTGCGGAAAATCGACGCTGCTGCGCATGCTCGCCGGCGAACTCGCGCCGCGCTCCGGTGCATGCACGACGCATGTGAGCGCCGCGTATCTCGACCAGCGGCTCGCGCTGCTCGACCCCGAGCGCTCGATCGTCGAGCAGTTGGGACTGCTCGATACGCCGCTCGCCGAAGGCGACCTGCGCAGCCGGCTCGCGCTGCTGCAGCTCGATGCCGCACGCGCGACGCAGCCGGTGCACCGCCTGAGCGGCGGCGAACGGCTGAAGGCCGCGCTCGCGTGCGCGTTGTGGCGCGGCACGCCCGCGCAGTTGCTGCTGCTCGACGAGCCGACCAATCACCTCGATCTCGAATCGGTGCGCGCGATCGAAGCCGCGCTGGCCGGCTTCCCCGGCGCGATCGTGGTCGCGTCGCACGACGCCGCGTTTCTCGCGGCGCTCGAACCGACGCACACGATGCAATGGCAGCGCGACGGGTGGCGTTACGAGCCTGCCGCGTGAGTCAAGGTCATGGTCGCTCGCCCGGCCGCGCGTCGTCCGAATCGACGAACAGCCGCATGAAGAGCCGCTCCGATTCCCGCAAGCCTTCATCCGTCAGGATGATGGATTTCACCTTGTTGACCGGATCGCTGATCAACCCGCGCTGATGCAATCGATTCAGCGTATCCCAATCGAAACCCTTCCACGCGCGATTGCCGTCGTGCAACGTCACATAAAGGAGCGCGAGAACGGCGTCATCGACGGCCGATAGATCGATATTCATTCCATCTCCTCCGGTCCCGGCGGCGGGGCTATGCGTCCAGCTTCGCGAGGAGCTTGATGAAGTTGCGCTTCGCGCGGTAAGCCTTGCGAATCTCGTCGAGTTCCGCGTCGAATGCCGCGTGCTGCCGATGCGCGATCCGCAGCGCGCGAATGTCGCGCACGATGCCGAACGCCTCGTCGTATCGCGCATTGCCCGCGCCATGGTCGACCGCGAACGGCAGGTACCGGCGATAGAGCGCGATCGCATCTTCCGGATGCGTCTTCGCGCGCGCCGCCGCCACCGTCGGCCAGACGCCGGTTTCGACCGGGCCGCCGACAAAGATGTCCCACGCGGCGGCCGCGTCGTGCTCCGCAAGCAGCAGCTTCACGAGCTCGGTGCGCGGCGACGGTTCCCAACGCCGCGCGGCCGTGGCGGCCGGCGCCGGCGCTTCCCGCTTCCGCGCGAGCGACAACAGATGGGAAATCGCCCGCTCCCTCACGGCGTCGCATCGCTTCGTCGCCTTCGCGACCTTCATCAACGCACGGAAGGCGTCTGCCGTCGGATGGTGGGCAAAGCGCTGCCACGCGAGTTCGTCGGCCCGGTCGAACGCGCGTCGACGCACATGCTCGTCGATGCAGAAGCCCAGCAAACGATCGTCGTGCCGGTCCTTCATCTCACGCATCCCGCGTTCGGCCCACGCCAGCCCTTCGTCGAAACGTCCGTGCGCCGCGCACAGTTCCGCGATCTGCGCATACCGGTACGACCCGGACAGATCCTTCGACCAGATGCCGATCAGCGCATCGACATCGCCGTCGTGCTTCGCCAGCGACTCCATCGCATGCTCGAGATTCTCGCGCACCGCATCGTACGGGCGCCGGTCGTCCCGCCCCGGCGGCAGCGGGGGCAGCGCGGCCCAATGCTCCTCCACCCGTTTCCTGTAGCAGCTCAACCCCGCGTCGCCCAGCGGCGCCTCGTAGGCCGGCAGTACGTCGCGGAACGTATCCCACTGCCCGTGGGCCTGCAGGCGAAACAGGCGTTCGGCCAGCTTCACCGGGTCCGGCCGCGTCCGGATGCACGCGTCGAGATGCAGCGCGGCGAGTTCGCCGATGCCGGGCGCCACGCTGCCGTCCGAGTCGTCGATCTGCTCGAGGCTCGCTTCCGCCTCGGCGATCGCGAGTTCGGTCAGTTCGACGACCTGCGCGGCATGCGGGCCCGTCAACTGCCGACGCAGCATGTCGGCAAGCTCGAACAGGCCCTCGCCATAGGTGTGCGCCTCGTCCCAGCCGAGCGGCCGCGACACGCGCGCCAGTTGGCGCACGGCCGCACGCAGGCTCGTCACGTCGTCGGCATTCGCGGCGCGCGCCTCGAACAGCAGCCTGTCTCGCAACGACCGGTCGCGCTCGGCCGCATCGAGCAGCCAGTGTCGCAACGCGTGCTCGTCGAGCGACGCCAGGTATTCGCGAACCCGCTGCGCATGGGTCTTGCGCTTGGCCCGCGGCTTCGACGGCTCGCGCTCCGTCTCGTGAAAGACTTCCTCGCCGCTGTTTTCGAGCCACGACAACGCGACGGCCACCGCATGCTTGCAGAACACCTCATCTTCGCCGACGGGACAATTGCACGAATAATCGAGCGTGCCGTCGTCGTCAGCCGTCAGTTCAACGTGGTAGCGGTATGTGCCGCGCACGCTCGCCGACACCAGGCCGTCGCGTTCGGTCAGTCGTGAAACGACGCCGTCGTGGTAATAAGCCTTGCCGCGCTCGAAAGATTTCGGGTCGGCCAGCGCGCGGATTTCCGCGAGGGTGATGACGTCGGCAAGGGAAGCGTGAGAAGGCATGGATCGCTACGGGTATTCAGATCGGGGCTGGAAATCGTACCAAAGCGCGACGCGCGTGCGCCGACGCATGCTCACGGCCGCGTGAAGCGAATCACGCCGTCCGCCGCCTCGACACGCTTGAGCTCGCCCGCGAGCCACAGCAGGTTCAGGTGGGCGAGCGCCTCGCCGAGCGCGAACGTCATCTGGTGGATGTCGAGTTCGCGGCGGCGGAACATGATCGGCACGATGTCGGCGGCGCTCATCGGCTGCTCCGCGCAAGCCGTGCGCACTTCGTCGAGCCGCGCGTCGTGGTGCGCGCGCAGTTGCGCGATGCGCGTGCGCACGCCGCGAAACGGCTTGCCGTGCGACGGCAGCACGAGCGTGTCGGGCGCCATCGTTTCGTAGCGGCCGAGCGATTCCAGGTACAGCGCGAGCGGGTTCGCTTCCGGTTCGAGATCGAACACGGACACGTTGGTCGAGATGCGCGGCAGCACCATGTCGCCGGAGATCAGCACGCCGTCCGCTTCGCTGTGCAGCGCGCAATGTTCAGGCGAATGGCCGTAGCCGGTGACGACGCGCCACGTGCGCGCGCCGATCTTCACCGCGTCGCCTTCGCGCAGGCGCCGGTAGCGCGGGGGCACGGCCGGCACGAGATCCGCGTAGTAGCTGCGGCGGCTGCGCAGCTTGTCGAGCGCGGCCGGATCGGTCAGGCCGTGGCGCGCGAAGTGATCGGCCGCGGCCGCGCCGCCGGCGTTCGAGCCGTTGCCCGCCGCCATCAGGCAGCCGAACATGTATTCGCCGAGCGTCATCCACAGCCGCACGTTCCAGCGGCCTTGGTCACCGCCTTCGCACAGCCAGTTCGCGAGGCCGAAGTGATCGGGATGGCAGTGCGTGACGAGCACGCGCAGCACCGGCAGCCCGTCGAGATGCCGATCGAAGATCTGTTCCCAGTGCGTACGGATCGCATCCGACGAGATCCCGCAGTCGACGATCGTCCAACCGGCCTGCCCGTCGATCTCGTCGCGCAGCAGCCAGAGATTGATGTGATCGAGCGAAAACGGCAGCGGCATGCGCAGCCAGCGCACGCCGGGCGCGACCTCGAACGTGTCGCCCGCGGCAGGCAGCGTGTCGGCGAAGGGATAGTCGAGTTGGTGTTCCAGTGCGTTCATCGGTCGGGTGTCTCGTCGTTGTCGTTGCAAATGCAGCTGCAAATGCGGGTACGCATGCGGGGTGAATAGCGAGTGCGTGAGCCGCGGGCGGCAGGCCGCGGCGGGCATCGCGTCGATTCTATCGCCGTCGCGCGAAACGTGTGCCCGGCGGGCATCGGCCGGGCAAAAAAGTTCGTGTCAGAATCGGTTCCGTACCCGTATCTTTACGCGAAGATGCACCGAACGGCATGCAACCGCGCACAACCCGCGCATTGACGGCGCTCGGGCGCGGCCCCCGAAAGTCCTTGAAATGCCGACTTGGGCGCTAAAATGGCGAGTGCTTACAGTCCCTCTCGAACGAGCCTGCACGCAATGAATCACTTCCCCAAACTGCTGTCGTCGCAGATCGGTTTCGACGTCGCGCAGACGATGCTCGAAAACTTCGACCGTCACTACCGGATCTTCCGGGAAGCCGCGGTCGACGCGAAGACGCTATACGAGCGCGCCGACTGGCACGGGCTGCAGCGGCTCGCGCGCGAGCGGATCACGTCGTACGACGATCGCGTGCAGGAATGCGTCGAGGTGCTGCAGGACGAATACGACGCGGAGAACATCGACGACGAGGTGTGGCAGCAGATCAAGCTGCACTACATCGGCCTGCTCACGTCGCACCGCCAGCCCGAATGCGCGGAAACGTTCTTCAATTCGGTGTGCTGCAAGATCCTGCACCGCTCGTATTTCAGCAACGATTTCATCTTCGTGCGGCCCGCGATCTCGACCGAATACCTCGAGAACGACGAGCCGGCCGCGAAGCCGACCTATCGCGCGTACTACCCGGGCACCGACGGGCTCGCGGCCACGCTCGAGCGCATCGTCACGAACTTCCAGCTCGAGCCGCCGTTCGAGGATCTCGCGCGCGACATCGGCTGCGTAAGGCAGGCAATCACCGACGAATTCGGCGAGTTCGACGCCGCGCCGAATTTCCAGATCCACGTGCTGTCGTCGCTGTTCTTCCGCAACAAGAGCGCGTACATCGTCGGCCGCATCATCAACGCCGATCGTGTGCTGCCGTTCGCGGTGCCGATCCGCCACGTGCGTCCGGGGCTGCTCGCGCTCGACACCGTGCTGCTGCGCCGCGACCTGCTGCAGATCATCTTCAGCTTCTCGCACTCGTATTTCCTCGTCGACATGGGCGTGCCGTCCGCGTACGTGGAGTTTCTCGGCACGATCATGCCGGGCAAGCCGAAGGCCGAGATCTACACGTCGGTCGGCCTGCAGAAGCAGGGCAAGAACCTGTTCTACCGCGACCTGCTGCACCATCTGTCGCATTCGAGCGACCGTTTCATCATCGCGCCCGGGATCAAGGGCCTCGTGATGCTCGTGTTCACGCTGCCGTCGTTCCCGTACGTGTTCAAGATCATCAAGGATCGATTCCCGCCGCCGAAGGAAACGACGCGCGAGCAGATCATGGAGAAGTACCAGCTCGTGAAGCGCCACGACCGTCTCGGACGGATGGCCGACACGCTCGAGTATTCGAGCGTCGCGCTGCCGCTCTCGCGGCTCGACCATGCGCTGGTGCGCGAGCTGGAGAAGGAAGTGCCGTCGCTGCTCGAATACGAGGACGGCAACCTCGTGATCAAGCATCTGTACATCGAGCGCCGGATGATCCCGCTCAACCTGTACCTGCAGAACGGCACCGACGCCGAGATCGAGCACGGCGTGAAGGAGTACGGCAACGCGGTGAAGGAGTTGATGAAGGCCAACATCTTCCCCGGCGACATGCTCTACAAGAACTTCGGCGTCACGCGCCACGGCCGCGTCGTGTTCTACGACTACGACGAGATCGAGTACCTGACCGACTGCAACGTGCGGCGCGTGCCGCCGCCGCGCCACGAGGAAGACGAACTGTCCGGCGAACCGTGGTATACCGTGGGCCCGCATGACATCTTCCCGGAAACCTACGGACCGTTCCTGCTCGGCGACCCGCGCGTGCGGGCGGTCTTCATGAAGCATCACGCGGACTTTTTCGAAGCCTCGCTGTGGCAGGCCAGCAAGGACAAGCTGCTGCAGGGCGAGTTGCCCGATTTTTTCCCGTACGACGTGTCGCTGCGTTTCAGCGTGCGCTACCCCGATCGCTTCGACGCGACGCCGGACGCCGACGACGGTGCGGGCGACGCGCAGCGCGCCGCCTGACGCACGACCGGATCCAATCGAATCGAACCCGTTATCGACCCGCTTTCCGCCAACGGAATCCACACCCGATGAATACTCAAGACAATCCGCTTTCACACCTGTTTGACAACAACGACGCCTGGGTCAAGCGCCAGCTCGCCGACGATCCCGATTTCTTCGCGCGTCTCGCCGACCAGCAGGCGCCGGAATATCTGTGGATCGGCTGCTCGGATTCGCGCGTGCCCGCGAACCAGATCATCGGCCTGCCGCCGGGCGAAGTGTTCGTGCACCGCAACATCGCAAACGTCGTCGTGCACAGCGACCTGAACTGCCTGTCGGTGATCCAGTTCGCGGTCGACATCCTGCGCGTGAAGCACATCATGGTCGTCGGCCACTACGGCTGCTCGGGCGTGAACGCAGCGCTGCACAACCGCCGCGTGGGCCTCGCCGACAACTGGCTGCACCACGTGCAGGACGTACGCGAACGCCACGCGGCGCTGCTCGACGAATGGCCGGTCGGCGAGGCGCGCTATCGCCGCCTGATCGAGCTGAATTCGATCGAGCAGGTCGTCAACGTGTGCCGCACGACGATCGTCAACGACGCGTGGGCGCGCGGCCAGTCGCTCACCGTGCACGGGCTCGTGTACGGCGTGCACGACGGGCGGATGCGCAACCTCGGGATGGCCGTGTCGAACTTCGACGCGCTCGACCAAACCTACAAGCGCTGCGTCGCGGCGCTCACCGCGCGCGGCCAGCATGCGCCCGACAACGACATGGTCGCGGCGGACGCCGCGCGGCTCGACGACGTCGCGCAGGCGGTGGCCGACACGATCAAGCCGTCGTGCGGCGACGCGAAGTAACCGGCGCCGGCGCGGCGCGCACGCGCCGCGCGTCCTCCGGCTGAAGTTGCACGCGAGCCTGGGCGCGACGGGTATCGAACTGATCTGACACCGACACTGCCGCGACGGCGGTGCAACGCAAAGGAGCGGCGAACATGAAAACCGTACTGATCGTCGGCGCATCGCGCGGCTTGGGGCGCGAATTCGTCCGGCAATACCGCCGCGACGGCTGGAACGTGATCGCGACCGCGCGCGACGACGCATCGCTCGCCGCGCTGCGCGAACTCGGCGCGCAAGCCTATGCGCTCGACATCGCGCAACCCGAACAGATCGCGGCGCTCGGCTGGAAGCTCGACGGCGAACGGCTCGACGCGGCCGTGCTCGTGTCGGGCGTGTACGGGCCACGCACCGAAGGCGTCGAGACGATCGGCACCGAGGATTTCGACGCGGTGATGCATACCAACGTGCGCGGGCCGATGCAGCTGCTGCCGATCCTGCTGCCGCTCGTCGAGGACGCGCGCGGCGTGCTGGCCGTCATCTCGAGCCGGATGGGCAGCATCGCGGAAGCGACCGGCACGACCGGCTGGCTGTACCGCGCGAGCAAGGCCGCGCTGAACGACGTGCTGCGCATCGCGTCGCTGCAGACGCGCCACGCCGCGTGCATCTCGCTCCATCCCGGCTGGGTGCGCACCGACATGGGCGGCGCGCAGGCCGCGATCGATCCGGAAACCAGCGTGACGGGCATGCGCCGCGTGATCGCCGAAGCCGGCGCGGACGTGTCGCAGGCCAACGGCCGCTTCTTCCAGTACGACGGCGTCGAGCTCAGCTGGTGAGCCGGCATGACAACCCGGCGTCGTTAATTCACAATTGGCATGATTTTGAACCGACCTGACGCGTGCCCGTGCGGCGGCGCGTCCCCCACCCCTGGCGGCAAAGCCGCGGCCCCTCGCTATGCGGCCTGCTGCGGCCGCTTTATCGACGGCGGCGAAGCCGCGCCCACCGCGCTGGAGTTGATGCGCTCGCGGTACAGCGCGTACGTGCTCGGCGCGACCGACTACCTGCGCGCGACCTGGGACGCGCGCACCTGCCCGGCCGATCTCGATGCCGACCCGAATGCGCCCGACGCGCCGCGCTGGCTCGGCCTCGCGGTCAAACGCCACGCGCCGCTCGACGAACGGCACGCGGAGGTCGAATTCGCGGCCCGCTACAAGGTCGGCGGGCGCGCGTACCGGATCCACGAGACGAGTCGCTTCGCCCGCGACGAGCACGGTTTCTGGCGTTATGTCGACGGCGAAGTAAGTGAACGCTGACAAATAGTTGCCGTGTCAGACGCCGGGTAATTCCCGCATTGCACAACTTGAATTTGTCGGGCTACGATGGCCCTCGGATCGGTCATGTTGCATGGCGGGGCTTACGAATGGCGTTCAGCAAAGTGTTGGTGGGATGGATGGCGGCCTGTGCGCTGTCGGCCGCTCAGGCCGGTGCGCTGCCGAACGCACATGCCGGCGCGGCCGCGGCCGCCGGCTCGCTCGCCCATGCCGAGCGCTTCGATTACGGCGATTCGCGCCTCCCGCAAGTCGCCGCGAACCTCAACGAACAAGTCATCGGCATTCCGGCCGATGCTTCGGGCACCGTGATGCTCGAGGCCACGCTGTTCAAGCCGGACGGCCCCGGCCCGTTCCCGCTCGTCGTCTTCAACCACGGCAAGAACACCGGCGATCTTCATCAGCAGCCGCGCAGCCGCCCGCTCGCGTTCGCCCGTGAATTCGTGCGCCGCGGCTATGCGGTGATCGCGCCGAACCGACAAGGCTTCGCCGGGTCGGGCGGCACGTACCAGCAGGAAGGCTGCAACGTCGGCAAGAACGGCCTCGCGCAGGCCGCCGACGTCGCCGCGACGGTCCGCTACATGTCGCGTCAGTCGTACATCGATGCGTCGCGCATCGTCGTCGCCGGCACGTCGCATGGCGGCCTCGCGTCGGTCGCGTACGGCACCGAAGCGGCGCCCGGCGTGCGCGGCATCATCAACTTCTCCGGCGGGCTGCGCCAGGATCTCTGCGACGGCTGGCAGCGCAATCTCGTCGACGCATTCGGCCAATACGGCGCGCATACGGCCGTGCGCTCGCTGTGGCTGTACGGCGAGAACGATTCGGTGTGGACGCCCGCGCTCGTCGCGCAGATGCACGACGCGTACGTGTCGCACGGCACGCAGGCGCAATTCATCGATTTCGGCCGCTACAAAGATGACGCGCACCGGCTGATCGTCGACCGCGACGGCGTGCCCGTGTGGTGGCCGGCCGTGCATGCGTTCCTCGCGGAACTGAGCCTGCCGACCTCGGTGCGCTATGCGGTCGCGAACCCGCACGAACCGAATGCGACCGGCTATGCGTCGATCGATGCGGTCGATGCGGTGCCGTTCCTCGACGCGGCCGGCCGCGAAGGCTATCGCCGCTTCCTGAGCCAGCATCCGAGCCGCGCGTTCGCGGTGTCCGCCGAAGGCGCGTGGTCGTGGGCCGAAGGCGGCGACGACCCGATGGCGCTCGCGCTCGACAACTGCGCGAAGCAGGGTGCGGGCGCATGCAGGCTGTATGCGGTCAACGACCGCGTCGTGTGGAACGCGAGCGCGACGCAGACGGCCGACAACGGCGACGCC
The DNA here is from genome assembly GCF_046534765.1 of Burkholderia sp. SIMBA_062. Lineage (NCBI taxonomy): Bacteria > Pseudomonadati > Pseudomonadota > Betaproteobacteria > Burkholderiales > Burkholderiaceae > Burkholderia > Burkholderia sp. SIMBA_062. Next base: position 254,044 of record NZ_JAWRYD010000001.1, on the reverse strand, counting down.
GATACGCACGCGCTGGCTTCGCGCTGACGCGCAGATCGCGACGCCCGGGATCGGGCGTTGTCGGCATCGTCTCCTTCGCTTCTGTCCCTGCTCCCTGTACTGAACGCTGAACGCGCGCGGCCCGCAGCGGCGTTTGCATATCGCGACGGCCGGCATCCGGGGCCTTCGGCATCGTCCCCTTCTGGCTCCTGTCCGTGTACTGAATGCTCGCGCGGCTCGCAGCGGCGTTCGCGCCCGGTCGCCGCATCATGTGAGCTGAGCCGCGGAAGCGTGCGCGCCCGCAAACCCCGTGAAGCGATTTTCCCGGCGCCTTTCCCGCCCCCTGCGCCCGCCCCATGCATCGGCGTCGCGCCTCGCGTCCCTTTTCCCTTCCCGCCCCGATTTTTGATCGACGGGCGCCGGTCCGCCACACGATTTTTTTCTGTCAGGGGGTCTCACTCGACCGTCGTCATCTGCGCTCATTTCGGGCCATCTGGCGCGTACCGTTCCGAGCACCCCGGATCTGCGGCGAACTCCCGCCCGCCAAGGCTTTGCGGCGTTTGTAACCGGTAGTGCAACGCGCGGCGGAACACGCTAATCTCAGCGCGTTTTCCGTCTGTCGCCGCGCGGCATCCCGTTCGATGCCCGCCGCCGTTTTACCCCCCGGAGTCGCCTTGAGTACGCCAGCCACCGACGACTGGGTCGCGCGCAGCCTGCGCGCGGTCTGGCATCCCTGCACCCAGATGAAGCACCATGAGCGCCTGCCGCTCATTCCCGTCGCGCGCGGCGCGGGCGTATGGCTGTACGACCGCGACGGCCGCCGCTACTTCGATGCAATCAGCTCGTGGTGGGTGAACCTGTTCGGCCATGCGAACCCGCACATCAACGCGGCGCTGAAGCACCAGCTCGACACGCTCGAGCACGCGATGCTCGCCGGCTGCACGCACGAGCCGGCAATCGAGCTCGCCGAGCGGCTGCATGTGCTCACCGCGCGCACGCTCGGCCATGCGTTCTTCGCGTCGGACGGCGCGTCGGCGGTCGAGATCGCGCTGAAGATGAGCTTCCACGCGTGGCGCAACCGCGGCCGCGCGGACAAGCGCGAATTCGTGTGCGTCGCGAACAGCTATCACGGCGAGACCATCGGCGCACTCGGCGTGACCGACGTGGCGCTGTTCAAGGATGCGTACGATCCGCTGATCCGCAACGCGCACGTGGTCGCGTCGCCCGACGCACGCGGCGCGCAGCCGGGCGAAACGGCGGCCGACGTCGCGGGCCGCGCGCTCGACGACGTGCGGCGCCTGTTCGCCGACCGCGCGGACCGGATCGCCGCGCTGATCGTCGAGCCGCTCGTGCAATGCGCGGCCGGCATGGCGATGCACGATCCGTCGTACGTGCGCGGGCTGCGCGCGCTGTGCGACGAGTTCGGCGTGCACCTGATCGCCGACGAGATCGCGGTCGGCTGCGGCCGCACCGGCACCTTCTTCGCGTGCGAGCAGGCCGGCGTCTGGCCCGATTTCCTGTGCCTGTCGAAGGGCATCAGCGGCGGCTACCTGCCGCTGTCGCTCGTACTCACGCGCGACGACGTGTTCGCGGCCTTCTACGACGACGACACGACGCGCGGCTTCCTGCATTCGCATTCGTACACCGGCAACCCGCTCGCGTGCCGCGCGGCGGTCGCGACGCTCGAACTGTTCGCGCGCGACGACGTGCTCGCCGGCAACGCGCGCAAGTCGGCGGCGATGCGCGCCGCGCTCGCGCCGCTCGACGCGCACCCGCAGGTGCGTCACCTGCGCGAGCGCGGCACGCTGTTCGCATTCGACGTCGCGCTCGACGGCGACGCGGCACGCGGCTTCTCGCGGCGCTTCTTCGAGCGCGCGCTCGAACGCGAACTGCTGCTGCGTCCGATCGGCACGACCGTGTACCTGATGCCGCCGTACGTGATGAGCGACGACGACATCGCGTGGCTCGCGCAACGCACGCGCGACACGCTCGATGCGACGCTCGCGGAGATCATGCAATGACATACACGGCCCCAAACTCACTTCGTTCGCCGCCCGCCGAGCGGAACGCAGCGACGAACCTGCTCGATACGCTGCAACGCGGCCTCGCCGAACTCGACGCGCAAGGGTTGCGCCGCGTGCGCCGCACCGCCGACACCGCGTGCGATGCGCACATGCGCGTCGACGGCCGCGACATCGTCGGCTTCGCGAGTAACGACTATCTCGGCCTCGCCGCGCATCCGGCGCTCGTCGCCGCGTTCGCCGAAGGCGCGCGGCGCTATGGCTCCGGCAGCGGCGGCTCGCATCTGCTCGGCGGCCATTCCCGTGCGCACGCCACGCTCGAGGACGAACTCGCCGGCTTCGCGGGCGGCTTCTCCGACGCGCCGCGCGCGCTGTACTTCAGCACCGGCTACATGGCGAACCTCGCCGCGATGACGGCGCTGACGGCCAAGCACGCGACGATCTTCTCCGATGCGCTGAACCACGCGTCGCTGATCGATGGGATCCGGCTGTCGCGCGCGAACGTGCAGGTCTACCCGCATGCGGACATGGCCGCGCTCGCCGCGCTGCTCGACGCGTCCGACGCCGAAACGAAACTGATCGTCAGCGACACCGTGTTCAGCATGGATGGCGACATCGCGCCGCTCGCCGAACTCGTCGCGCTGGCCGAACGCCACGGCGCGTGGCTCGTCGTCGACGACGCACACGGCTTCGGCGTGCTGGGGCCCCAGGGCCGCGGCGCGCTCGCGGCCGCCGCGCTGCGCTCGCCGAACCTCGTCTACGTCGGCACGCTCGGCAAGGCCGCCGGTGTCGCGGGCGCGTTCGTCGTCGCGCACGAGACCGTGATCGAATGGATGATCCAGCGCGCGCGCAGCTACATCTTCACGACGGCCGCGCCGCCGGCCGTCGCGCATGCGGTATCGGCGAGCCTGAAGGTGATCGCCGGCGATGAAGGCGACGCGCGACGCGCACACCTCGCCGCGCTGATCGAGCGCACGCGCACGCTGCTGCGCATGACGCGCTGGCAGCCGGTCGACTCGCACACGGCCGTGCAGCCGCTCGTGATCGGCAGCAACGACGCGACGCTCGCGGCGATGCGCTCGCTCGACGCGCACGGCCTGTGGGTGCCCGCGATCCGGCCGCCGACGGTGCCGGCCGGCACGTCGCGGCTGCGCATCTCGCTGTCGGCCGCGCATTCGTTCGACGATCTCGCGCGGCTCGAAGCCGCATTACTGGAAGCCAGCAAGGAAGCACGATGAACCGCGCCCACGCTCACAGGCTTTGCATGGGACCGGAGTACGCGCTAAAGCGCTACTCCGGATCGACACGTCCGCTGCCGTCCGAAGCGGCGGTCGCCCCGCTTGGAACAGACAGGCGGGAGGCAGCATGACCGCACCACTCTCCGTCTTCGTCACGGGCACCGACACGGAAATCGGCAAGACCTTCGTCTCGGCCGCCATGCTGCACGGCTTCACGCGGCACGGCCTGCGCGCGGCCGCGCTGAAGCCCGTCGCCGCCGGTGCGTATGAACGCGACGGGGTCTGGCGCAACGAGGACGCCGACCAGCTCGACGCGGCCGCGAACGTCGTGCTGCCGCCCGAGCTGCGCACGCCGTTCCTGCTGAAGGCGCCCGCCGCACCGCACATCGTCGCCGCGCACGAAGGCGTGACGCTCGATATCGACACGATCGTCACGAGCCACCGTGAAGCGCTGACGCCCGCGGACGTCGTGGTCGTCGAGGGCGTCGGCGGCTTCCGCGTGCCGCTCACCGACACGCAGGACACGGCCGATCTCGCGGTCGCGCTCGGCCTGCCCGTGGTGCTCGTCGTCGGCGTGCGGCTCGGCTGCATCAGCCACGCGCTGCTGACGGCCGATGCGATTCGCCAGCGCGGTCTCACGCTCGCCGGCTGGGTCGCGAACCACGTCGACCCGGCCATGTCGTACGCCGACGAGAACGTCGCGACGATTCGCGACTGGCTCGCGCGCGAGCATCGCGCGCCGCTCCTCGGCCGCATCGCGCACCTGCGCCCGGCCGCCCCCGAATCCGCCGCGGCGATGCTCGACATCGCCGCGCTCGTCGACACGCTGCGCCGCGCGCAGCATTGACGCCCCGATCCCCGCATTCACGACAGGAAAACCACCATGACCCAAGTCCAGACCGCCGCCGTGCAACCCGACGCGATCCCCGTGGCTGCGCCGGCGCCGCAGCGCTGGCGCGTCGCCGACGTCGTCGCGCTGTTCGAGCTGCCGTTCAACGACCTGATGTTCCGCGCGCAGCAGGTGCATCGCGAGCACTTCGACGCGAACGCGGTGCAGCTGTCGACGCTGCTGTCGATCAAGACGGGCGGCTGCGAGGAAGATTGCGGCTACTGCTCGCAGTCGTCGCACCATGACACGGGCCTGAAGGCCGAGAAGCTGATGGACGTCGACACGGTGCTCGACGCCGCGCGCGCGGCGAAGGCGAACGGTGCGAGCCGCTTCTGCATGGGCGCCGCGTGGCGCAACCCGAAGGAGCGCCACATGCCGGCGCTGACCGAGATGGTGCGCGGCGTGAAGGAACTCGGCCTCGAGACCTGCATGACGCTCGGCATGCTGGAAAACGAGCAGGCTCGGCAGCTCGCCGACGCGGGCCTCGACTACTACAACCATAACCTCGACACGTCGCCGGAGTTCTACGGCCAGGTGATCTCGACGCGCACGTACCAGGATCGGCTCGACACGCTCGACCGCGTGCGCGATGCGGGCATCAACGTGTGCTGCGGCGGCATCATCGGGATGGGTGAATCGCGCCGCGAACGCGCGGGCCTGATCTCGCAACTCGCGAACCTGAACCCGTATCCGGAATCGGTGCCGATCAACAACCTCGTCGCGATCGAAGGCACGCCGCTCGAAGGCACCGCGCCGCTCGACCCGTTCGAGTTCGTGCGCACGATCGCGGTCGCGCGCATCACGATGCCGAAGGCCGTCGTGCGCCTGTCGGCCGGCCGCGAGCAGCTCGACGACGCGATGCAGGCGATGTGCTTCCTCGCGGGCGCGAACTCGATGTTCTACGGCGACCAGCTGCTGACGACGAGCAACCCGCAGACGCAGCGCGACCGCGCGCTGTTCGAGCGCCTCGGCATCCGCGCGAGCCAGGCCGACGCGCTGGCGGAGAACGCATAAGCGGTAACGGCCGACGCGCCGCACCCGCCAACGAAAAAGCCGGGCATGTCCCGGCTTTTGTTTTACCCGATCGTCTGCATCGGGTCGCCGTGCGCGTCGCGGATCGACGCTCTTCTCGCCGCGCCAACGCGCAGCTTCGGCATGCGCGTCACACGTGCGACGCCGCGCCGTCCAGCGCCGCGCGCACGCGCTCGACGTGCTGGGCGTCGACGGGAGCGAGCACCTCACCGCGCACCCGCACGCCCGAGCCGAAATGCACGGCGCGCACGCCGGTGGCGCGAACGAAATCGCCGACCGCATCGACCTTGAGCCCCGAGCCGGCCAGCACCGTGCAGGTCGTGCCCGCCGCCTGCCGCACGAGCCGCGTGATCGTCGCGACCGCGTCGAGCACCGACGGATGGCCGCCCGACGTCAGCACCGACGTGACGGTCGGCACGCGCAGCAGCGCGTCGAATGCGGCGTTCAGATCGCGGGACACGTCGAATGCGCGGTGGAACGTCAGGTCGCGCCCGTCCGCGGCGGCCGCGATGCGGGCGAGCGCGTCGAGATCGACGTCGCCGCGCGCATCGAGCGCACCGAACACGACGCCGTTCGCGCCGGCCGCGACGGCCGCGCGCACGTCGCGTTCGATCACGCGCAGGTCGTCGGCGTCGTAGACGAACGAGCGGCTGTGCGGACGCACGATCACGTTGACCGGAATCGGCACCGCGGCCACGACGGCCTCGATCAGGCCGACGCTCGGCGTGAGCCCGCCTTCGGTGATCGCGGTCACGAGTTCGAGACGGTCGGCGCCCGCGCGGGCGGCGGCCTTCGCATCGCCGACGGTCGTGGCGATCACTTCGAGGAGGACGGAGGAACGGGCGGTACGGTTCATCGGCGGCTCGCGAATCGTCAGGACAATTCGCGCATCCTAGCCGAGCGGCGTGAACCGCGCCAGCACGGCGCCCGCGCTATGCGCCGCCGGCCTCCTCGTCGAACCAGTCGATATCGCCGCACAGCACGTGCTGCGCGTCGCCGATGCGCACGGCCACCGACAGCGTCACGCACGGCTGCGCCTCGTTGATCGACAGGTACGGGCGCGTCACCTGCACGCGTCCGGGCTCGGCGATCGCCGTGCGGAAATACGGCCGGCGCAGCCAGTTCGCGCCCTGCGCATCCGACAGCGGCGAGAAGCGCGCCTCGGCGAGCGCACGGTCCGCACGCAGCACGACGTTGCGGCCCGACTGGCGGCCCCGCGCGTCGAGCAGGAAGCAGCGCGCGGCGGCGTCGAGCGCGAGGAAGTTCCAGCACACCTCGTCGAGCGGCTCGCCGGCCGCGACCCGTTCGGCCGCGCGTTCGAACGCGCGCAGGTACGGCGCAAGCCGCTGCGCGTCGCGCCGCTCGCGCGCTTCGGTCTGCTCGCGAAAGCGCTCGGTCAGCTCGCCGATGCAGCCGGTCGCCGCCGCGCTGTCGGGCAGCCCGGGCGCCGGCCGGCCGAAGTAATAGCCCTGCACGAAATCGGCCTCGCACGACAGCGCAATCTGCGCGTCGTGCTCGGTCTCGATCCCTTCGACGAGCACCAGCTTGCCGGCCTCGTGCAGCAGCGTGACGAGCCCGTGCAGGATCGCGGTGAGCCCCGTGCGGTGCGCCGCGTGGGACAGCATGATCCGGTCGAGCTTCACGATGTCCGGGTTCAACTGCCAGATCCGCTCGAGGTTCGAGTGGCCGGCGCCGAAATCGTCGAGCGCGATCAGGAAGCCCTGCGCGCGGAACTCGCGCACGGCGTCGGCGAGCCGCTCGACGTCTTCCGCGCGCTGTTCGAGCACTTCGAGCACGACGCGGCGCGGCGGCATGCCGATCCGCTTCAGGTTCGCGAGCAGCGCGGCGGCCTGGAACGGATCGGTGAGCACGCCCGGATGCACGTTGAGGAACAGCCACTCGCGCTCGGCGCCGAGCAGCGCGAAGTTCTCGAGGTGCAGCGCCTGCGCGAGCCGGTCGAGCTGCAGCAACTCGCCCTGGCGCGCGGCCTCGCCGAACACGTCGAGCGGCGACACCGCGCGGTCGAGCGCGTCATGCGCGCGCAACAGCGCCTCGTAGCCCACCGCACGCTGGTGCGACAGGCTGAAGATCGGCTGGAACACGGTCGTGAGCGACAGGTCGTGGTGGCGCGTCGCCAGGCGTTCGAGGCCGGAGCTCATCTCACGCTCGAAACGATACGGCGACGCGGTGGCCGGGCGCTCCTGCTGCACGATCGTCATGGCTTCCTCCTGGCGATGCAGCCGAACGCGGCAGTGGTTCGGAATGGCGCGCGCAATGTCATGGTCGAATCCTCGGTTGCCCGGCCGGTGCCGGACGGTACGCAAGCATCAAGCAAGCTCCGTGCAAGGGCTGAACACGCGCGCCACGCCTGCCTGCGGCGGCGCCGCACCAGTGTGGCGCGGGCCGGATGCACCGTTTGCGTGCATGCGCACCGGCGCACTCGAACGCACCCGTCACACCGTCACGCTAAACTCCGTCCGATCGTTTCATTCTCCACAATTGCCGTATCGATGGAAATCGTCTTCACAGTCCTGATTCTGCTGCTCACCGTCGCGCTGTCCGGCGCGGCCACGCGCGTGCTGCCGTTGCGGCTGCCGCTACCGCTGATGCAGATCGCGTTCGGCGCGATGCTCGCGTGGCCGAAGTTCAATCTGCACGTCACGTTCGATCCCGAAATCTTCATGCTGCTGTTCATTCCGCCGCTGCTGTTCGCGGATGGCTGGCGGATTCCGAAACGCGAGCTGTACCTGCAGCGCCGCGCGATCCTGATGCTCGCGTTCGGGCTCGTGTTCATGACCGTACTCGCAGTCGGCTACTTCGCGCACTGGCTGATACCCGAGTTGCCGCTGCCGATCGCGTTCGCGCTCGCGGCCGTGCTGTCGCCCACCGACGCGGTCGCGCTGTCGGGCATCGCCGGCCGTGGCCGGATTCCGCCGCAGCTGATGCACATCCTCGAAGGCGAGGCGCTGATGAACGACGCGTCGGGCCTCGTCGCGCTGAAGTTCGCGGTCGCGGCCGCGCTCACGGGCGTGTTCTCGTTGCGCGAGGCGTCGATCACGTTCGTGATCGTCGCCGCCGGCGGGCTGGCGACAGGCGCGATCGTCGCGTGGCTGTTCAGCGCGCTGTCGACGCGCTTCCTGAACGCCGAACAGGAAGGCGACCCGGCCCCCGGCATCGTGATGACGCTCCTCGTGCCGTTCGCCGCCTATCTGTTCGCGGAGCATCTCGACCTGTCGGGCGTGCTCGCGGCCGTGTCGGCCGGGATGATGATGAACTACACCAGCTTCTCCCGCAAAAGCACCGTCGCGTCGCGCGTGCGTGCCGAAAGCACGTGGGCGATGATCGAGTTCGTGTTCAACGGCATGGTGTTCATCATGCTCGGGCTGCAGCTGCCGCACATCATCGGCCGCGCGCTCGTCGACGCGCACCACACGAGCGACGTGCTCGTCGGCCGGATGATCTTCAACGTGTGCGCGATGATGCTCGCGCTGTATGCGATCCGCTTCCTGTGGGTCTGGCTGCTGCGCTGGATCGCGAGCCGCCGCGCCGCGCGCCACGGCCTCACGGGCACGATGGCCGGCATCCGCACGATCGCGGTGATGACGGTCGGCGGCGTGCGCGGCGCCGTCACGCTCGCGGGCGTGCTGTCGATCCCCGTCGCGCTGTCCGACGGCGCACCGCTGCCGGGGCGGGACACCGCGATCTTCGTCGCGTCGGCGGTGATACTCGGTTCGCTGATCGTCGCGGTGATCGGGCTGCCGCTGTTGCTGCGCGGCGTGCGCTCGACGCGCAACCCGCTCGCCGACGAGGAGCGCACCGCGCGCGCGGCCGCCGCGCAGGCCGCGATCCGCGCGATCGACTCGTCGCACGACGCGATCTCGGCCGATCTCGACGAATCGGGCGCCGCGCGCTGCGCGGACATCTCCGCGCGCGTAATGGACCAGTACCGGCGCCGCCTCGCCGCACTCGCCGAGGACGGCCCGACGCCGCGCGCGGAAGCAAAGCAGACCGAAACGATGGAACTGCAGATGCGGATCGCGGCGGTGCGCGCGGAACGTTCGGTGCTGTACCGGCTGCGCGGCGAAAGCAAGATTTCCGACGAGACGCTGACGAAGCTGATCCGCGAGATCGACCTGTCGGAAACGGCGCTGTCGACGCGCAAGAAAGGGATCGTCTGACGGTGGGGCCGCGCAGCGGCCTGCTGCGACGCCCGTCGCATGCCGCATCGCCGGCAATCGCGTAGCGTAAGGCGGCGTAGGCAGCTCAGGCGCGCAGGCCGGCCGGCGGGCCGCCTACCCACGGCGCGCCCCGCCAGCCGTCGCGCGGGCGCGTCGTTCCCCTGTCCCCGCAACGAATCGCTGCGCCGGCCCGTTCGCATTACTTCGCGACGACGACCGGAATGCCCTTCAGGCGCGCGGCGCCTCGCCCCCGCTCCCCCGCAACGGATCGCCGCGCCGCGCGTTCGCGTTACTTCGCGACGACGACCGGAATGCCCTTCAGCATCCCCGCACCCTTCATCTCGTCGAGCGCGTGCTGCACGGCCGCGCTCGTCGCCGCGTCGATGCCGAGTTGCAGCGCGAGCTCGCGCTCCGTGCGCTTCACGCCGGCCAGGTTGCGCACCTTCACGTGGCCGAAGCCGCGCACGCGCGCGTGCAGGTCGGCCAGTTGCGCAACCTGCGAGACCTGCGCCGCATTGCCGGCCGTCAGCGCGGCAAGCGCGCGCGTGAGCGTCGTCTCGTAGTCGTCCGCGAGCGCGCGCTCCATCCTGCGCTCGGCCGTGCGGCCGAACGGATCGAGCCACGTGCCGCGCAGGCTGCGCACGCGCGCCAGCATGCCGAACACCGGCCACATCCACTGGCCGAACACGCGCTTCTTCGGCGCGCTGCCGTCGCGTCCCGCCTTCGCGACCGTCGGCGGCGCCAGGTTGAACTTCACGCGATAGTCCTGCCCCGGCACGCCTTCGAACTGCGCTTCGAGCGCCGTGCGGAATGCGCCGTCCGCATACAGCCGCGCGACCTCGTATTCGTCCTTCACCGCGAGCAGCCGGTAGAACGTCGTCGCGACCGCACGCGTCAGCGCGTCGTCGCCCTTCGCGCGCGCCGCCTTCACCAGTGCGCGGTAGCGCTCGACGTAACGCGCGCCGCCGTATGCGTCGAGGCGCGCTTCACGATCGGCGATCAGGTCGGCGAGCGTCTCCGGCGCGGCCTGCGCGGCCCCCGTATGACGCGCGTTCCACAATGCGTCGAGGCCCGCCGCGTCGCCGGCCGCCATCCGGCCGATCGAGAACGCGAGCTTGTTCATCGGCACCGCGACGTTGTTCAGCTCGATCGCGCGCATCATCGCGGCGAGCGACACCGGCACGAGGCCGAGCTGCCACGCGTAGCCGAGCATCAGGATGTTCGCGCCGATCGGGTCGCCGAGGAACTTCGCGGCGAGCGCCTGCGCGTCGCAGCTCGACAGGTAGCCGTCGCCGGCCGCGTGATGCATCTTCTCGAGCAGCGCATCCGCGTGCAGGTTCGCGTCGGGATCCTGCACGAACGACGCGTTCGGAATCCGGTGCGTGTTGACGACGATCCGCGAACGCTCGTGGCGCACCGTCTGCAGCGCCTCGGCACTCGCGCCGACGACCATGTCGCACGCGAGCAGCACGTCGGCTTGCTGCGTGTCGATGCGCACCTGGTTCAGCCACTGGTCGCTCGACGCGATCCGCACGAACGACAGCACCGAGCCGCCCTTCTGCGCGAAGCCCATGAAGTCGAGCACCGACGCGCTCTTGCCCTCGAGGTGCGCGGCCATGCTGATCAGCGCGCCGACCGTCACGACGCCCGTGCCGCCCACGCCCGTCACGAGCATGTCGTACGGCGCCGCGTCGAGATGCGTCGCCGGCACTGGCAGCGCGTCGACGCGCACGGCGAGCGCCGCCTCGTCGAACGCCGCGCCCGCGGCCTTCTTCAGCGCCGCGCCTTCGACCGTCACGAAGCTCGGGCAGAAGCCGTTCACGCACGAGTAGTCCTTGTTGCACGACGACTGGTCGATGCGGCGCTTGCGGCCGAGCGGCGTCTCGAGCGGCTCGACCGACAGGCAGTTCGACTGCACGCCGCAGTCGCCGCAGCCTTCGCACACCGCGTCGTTGATGAACAGGCGCTTGTCCGGGTCGGGGAACTCGCCCTTCTTGCGGCGGCGACGCTTCTCCGCCGCGCAGGTCTGGTCGTAGATCAGCACGGTGACGCCCGGCGTCTCGCGCAGCTCGCGCTGCACCGTGTCGAGCTCGCTGCGGTGATGGAACGTCGTGCCGGCCGGGAACTGCCCGTGATGGCCGTCGTACTTCTCCGGTTCGTCGGACACCACCACGAAGCGCGACACGCCTTCCGCCTCGACCTGCCGCGCGATCTGCGGCACCGAGATGCTGCCGTCGACCGGCTGGCCGCCCGTCATCGCGACCGCGTCGTTGTAGAGGATCTTGTACGTGATGTTCGCCTTCGCGGCGACCGCCTGGCGGATCGCGAGGATGCCCGAGTGGAAGTAGGTGCCGTCGCCGAGGTTCTGGAACACGTGCTTCGTGTTGGTGAACATCGCGTGCGCGGCCCAGTCGACGCCCTCGCCGCCCATCTGGATCAGGCCCGTCGTGTCGCGCTCCATCCACGACGCCATGAAGTGGCAGCCGATGCCGGCCTGCGCGATCGAGCCTTCCGGCACCTTGGTCGACGTGTTGTGCGGGCAGCCCGAGCAGAAGTACGGCGTGCGCTTCACCGCGTCCGCTTCGTTCGACAGGATCCGCGGCGCGACGAGATCGACGACGCGTTCGCGGCGATCGAGCGCCGGCTTGTGGCGCGCGAGCCATTCGGCGAACACCGGCAGGATCCGCGACGGCCGCAGCTCGCCGAGTTCGGACAACAGGCAGGCACCCTGCGCATCGTGCTTGCCGAGCACGCGCGGGCGCGCGCCGTCCGCGCGGTTGTACAGGTAGTCCTTGATCTGCTGCTCGATGACGGGGCCTTTCTCCTCGATCACCAGCACTTCGGCGAGCCCGTCGACGAAGGTCTCGATGCGCGTCATCTCGAGCGGATACGACAGGCCCACCTTGTAGATCCGCACGCCGGCCGCGTCGAGATCGGCCACCGTCAGGTCGAGACGGCGCAGCGCTTCCATCAGGTCGAGGTGCGCCTTGCCGCAGGTGACGATGCCGACGTTCGCCTGCGCGCTCGGGGCGATCCACTTGTCGATGCTGTTGGTGCGCGCGAAGTGGCGCACCGCGTCGAGCTTCGCGGCGAGGCGCGCCTCGATCGTGAGGCTCGGCAGGTCGGGCCAGCGGTTGTGCAGGCCACCCACGGGCGGCGTGAAGCCCGCCGGCGCCGGCCATTGCGTCTGCAATGCATCGAGATCGACGGTCGAGCCGGACTCGACCGTCTCCGAGATCGCCTTGAAGCCGACCCATGCGCCCGAATAGCGCGACAGCGCCCAGCCGTACAGGCCGAACTCGAGCATGTCGGCGATGTTCGACGGGTTCACGACCGGCATGTGCCACGCGATCATCGCGAAGTCGCTCTGGTGCGGCATCGACGACGATACGCAGCCATGGTCGTCGCCCGCCACCACCAGCACGCCGCCGTGCGGCGACGAACCGTATGCGTTGCCGTGCTTGAGCGCGTCACCGGCGCGGTCGACGCCGGGGCCCTTGCCGTACCACATCGCGTACACGCCATCGACGGTGCGCTCCGGGTCGGCCTCGACGCGCTGCGTGCCGAGCACCGCGGTGCCGCCCAGTTCCTCGTTGATCGCGGGCAGGAAGCGCACGCCGCTACCGTCGAGCAGCTTCTTCGCCTTCCACAGCTGCTGGTCGACCATCCCGAGCGGCGAGCCGCGGTAGCCGCTGACGAAGCCGGCCGTGTCGAGCCCCTGCGCGGCGTCGGACGCGCGCTGCATCAGCAACAGGCGGACCAGCGCCTGCGTGCCGGTCAGGAAGATCCGGCCGCGCGTGGCGGTCAGGTTGTCGGTCAGACGATAGTCGGATAGAGCGGGCGTACCGTCGACGGGCAGGCGGGCGGTCATGGGGATGTCTCCTGATTGTGCTGTTCTGGGCCGCGCACCGGGGCGTCGGGCGACGCCGGCCGGAGACGGCTGGATGGCTCTATTTTTTCGCGGGGAGACGAGAAAGTTTTTTCTCATCTTGCTCGGCGTGTGCCGAAGTGAGAAAAACTGCGCAGGTTTCGGGCGGGAATTGAGAGAGTTTTCGCGTGGGGTGGTAGGCGGCGGTGGGGGTGGTCGGGATGGGTGGGCGCTTGCTTCGGAATCGCCGGGGACGAGCGGGACGCAGGCCGCGGGCGTGGCGGGCGGTCGCGGCCGCGGGCGCGACGGCGGGCGTGGCGGCGGGCGTGGCGGCGGGCGTGGCGGCGGGTGCTCGCGGCCCGTGCGACAAGGGTTTCGGCCGGGAAACGGGGGCGTGCTCACCGATGGAATGCACAGCGTTCGGACTGGTTGCGGGCGCGGGATGTCCACAATGTGGGACTGCCGGCCGAATTGGTGATCGTGCTCACCGTTCGATCGCACAGGGTTTCGAGTCGCGTCGGGCGCCGGATATCCACATCGCAATCGGTCCGCAGTTCAGCGGATTCCGACGCTCACCGTTGAAATCCACAGCGCGACGAGTCGATGCCGACAGGAGATATCCACACCGCCGGATCCTCGCCTCGCCGCTGCGACGTTCGCCCTCACCTTCCGGATCCACAGCGTCGTGAGTCGATTCGGCGGCAGGATATCCACACCTCCGTCCGGCCTCGGTGCGCGCCGTTGTGCAGTCGAACGCGACGCCGGTACGGGTGTGGATATCGCCACCCACGGGCACTCGAAACCCTGTGAATTCCAATGGTGACCACCGGCCCGCGCTCGAACAACGCGCCGATTCGGATGTGGTCAGCCCGCCTCGCGACAACCCTGAATGCTGCGAAATTCGACGGTGAGCATCGGCAGCGCTCGAACAACGGTGCCGATTCGGATGTGGACAGCCCGCTCCGCGACGACTCGAAACACTGTGAATTCCGATGGTGAGTGACGGCGCGCGGTCGAACAAGGGTGCCGATTCGGGTGTGAACAACTCGCCCCGCGACGACCCGAAACGCTGTGAATTTCGATGGTGAGTGACGGCGCGCGCTCGAACAATGGTGCCGATTCGGGTGTGGATAGCCCGCTCCGCGACAACTCCAAACGCTGTGAATTTCGATGGTGAGTGACGGCAGACAATCAAACGTGCACGCCGATTCGGGTACGAATCCCTCGACCCGCGTTAACTCCAAACACTGTGAATTCCAACGGTGAGCGACGGCACGACGATCGAACGAGGGCGCCGATTCGCGCGTGGACAAACCCAACCCGAGACCAGTCGAGACGCTGTGAAATTCAACGGTGAGCATGGGCATCCTGTCACACGAAGGCGGCGCTCCGGCGCGAACATCCGCGCCCGCAACCGCTCGGCGGCCCGTGCAGCCGGATTGGCGCAGGCGCGGCCGAGCCGCATGCACGCGCCCCTCACCGCTGAAATACACAGCACGTCGACTGGCTTCCGCGACCGGCTATCCACATCGGCGCACGGACTCGAACGGAACGCGCGATCGCGAGTGCGGTTAGAATGCGCGACCCTCGAAGCCGTGCCGAAGACCGGAAACGGGCACGCGGCTCGATCGGCCGCCGACGCTCACCATTGAAATACACAGCGCTTCGAGTGAATTCGGCTGCGAGATATCCACACCGTGATACGGGTCCGAATCTATCGCCGATCCGCGCGCGCCGTTAGAATGCGCGGCGCCCGGAATTCTCGCACGACACCCGCTCGACTCCCGGAAGCCCACACCAGGCAAGCCTCACGCGCGATCGGCCGTCGACGCTCACCCTTCGAAAGCACAGCATTTTTCGTCGTTCGGAGCGCCGGTTGTCCACACCTTGCATCGCGCTCACCGATGAAAATCACCGCGTGCCGAGTGATTTGGGTGCCGGGATATCCACAACCGACGCCGCGCAGGAATGCGCCACCAGCGCATCGGCAACGTCGGCTCATGCACTTGCCCCCGACCGGTGTCGAATGCCGGGAAGCCCCGCCGATTCAGCCACCGGCCACACACTCACCGTTCGGATCCACAGCGTTTCGAGTGGGTGGAAGGCCCGGTTGTCCACATTTAAGCCGACGCGGGAGAGGCCCGCAGCCACCGTCACTCGGCAATCGAGCGAATGATCCGCGCCGGGTTGCCGCCGACCAGCGTATTCGGCGGAACGTCGCGCGTCACGACGGAACCCGCGCCGACCACCGAGTTCTCGCCGACCGTCACGCCGCCAATGATCGTCGCGCCCGCGCCGATCCACACGTTGTTCCCGATCATGATCGGCCGCGCGACGACGAAGTCGCGCCGGTGGGACGGCTCGACCGGATGGCCCGACGTGATGAGGCTGACGTTCGGCCCGATCATCACGTCGTCGCCGATGTCGAGGCCGCCGAGGTCATAGAACGTGCAGTTCTGGTTGACGAACACGTTGCGGCCGATCCGTGTGTCGGCACCGCCCGTCGCATAGAACGGCGGGATCAGCAGGAAGCCGTCGTCCATCGGCTTGCCGATCAGTTCGCCGAACAAGGCGCGGACCTCGTGCGCATCGTCGAACGTCAGACGGTTGAGCCGGGCGGTGATTGCCATCGTTCGCGCGAGCTCGGCACGCATCGCGGCCGATTCCGGCGTGCGCCGGGGAATGATCGTGGTGCGATCGTCGTTCGCCATTCGTTGCTGTTCTCCGTGTGCGATCGAATCGGCATGCGGCGCATGCGATTCCCTGTCTTGAATTCGATGATTCGAGCGACCCGCGCGAGATGACTGGGTTTCCGCGCTTCGCGGTTCGTCGACGGCCATCGTTGAGGCGCATGCGGCCGTGCGCCGACGCTGCCGCAAGGTCGGGCGGACACTGTCGTCCCGCTCGTTTCAGCCGAACACCCCTCATCAATTCATAACTAGTTAACTTATGACTAGTTAAACAATAAATCGTCGTCGAATGGGGACGCTGCGGGAAATTCTGGCCCATGCGCAACGGCTCGAACCCGCGCGCCGCGCCGCCCGCCGCCCTGCCATGATCGGCCGCTTGCACCGCCCGCCCCTGTCCGAACCTCTCCCGCTCGGGTACGCTTGAGCATCGACCGAACCGGCACGGACACCCAACGCGGAGGCGCGATGAAGCTCTACTACTGGCCCAAAACCCGGGCATTCCGGGCGTTGTGGATGCTGGAGGAAATCGGCGCCGTCTACGAGCTCGTGCCGATCGACCTGCGTTCGCACGAACAGGGGAGCGACGCGTTCGTCCAGGTCAATCCGATGGCCAAGCTGCCCGCGCTCGACGACGGCAGCGAGCCGTTCGCCGAATCCGGCGCGGTGCTGCTCTATCTCGCCGATCGCTGCCCGGGCGCCGGGCTCGGCATCGCGCCCGACGATCCGCTGCGCGGCCGCTTCCTGCAGTGGATGTTCTTCACACCCACCTGCCTCGAACCGGCGATGGCCGAGAAATTCATCGGTGCGTCGGGCAATCCGGTCGCGTTCGGCTGGGGCAACATCACGCGTGTGCAGCGTGCACTCGCGCAAACGCTCGCCCACAGCCGCTGGCTCGTCGGCGACCGCTTCACCGCGGCCGACCTGCTGCTCGCCAGCACGCTGAAGATCGCGTTCGACGCCCACCTGCTGCCGCACGAAGGCGTGCTCGGCGACTACGTCACGCGCGCTGAGGACCGCGACGGCCATCGCCGCGCGGTGGCGGTCGAACAGCGCGAAGCGGCGCGTCTGCTGCATCCGTGACGCGTGCGCGTGTGCGGCGCGGCAGTCGGTTGCGGCGGCGGTCGCGGTCGCGGCCGGGCGTCGGCGCCGGTTCGCGCCGGTCGCCGACGTCAAGCAGCCGGCCCGGACGCCTGCGCCGCCGTGCCGCCGTCGATCACCACACCCGCCGAACCGCGTTCGTCGCTATCGGCGTCGACCGGCACGACATCGTGAAAATGCGTGTAGTCGATATGCGTGATGCCGTCTTCGTCATGCATCAGGTCGACATACCGGTGACGCCAGCGGATGTCCGCATGCGTCCACGAGTAGCGCGCCTGCATGACCTGCGCGGTCGTCTCGTCGGAGCCCTCGATCGTGATCAGCAGCGACGCGTCGTGCGCGGCGAGCGATTCGGCCGTCTCGCCGAACAGCGGGCTCGTTTCGTCGATCACGTGCATCAGGTTCCAGCCGAGCAGGAAGATCGGATGCTCGCTGCGCACGAGCGGCAGATCGTGGATCTTGCGCAGCGTATAACCCTCGTGCGTCCCCTCCACGCGCATCAGCCGCAGCTTCGCCTGCGCTTCGGCGATTACGTTCTGGCGCGCATTCGCGGCACGCACCATCAGCGTCATTCGCCCGTTCAGCGGGCGCACGATCGCCAGCCGCGCGAACAGGATCTTCGCCTGCGGCCGCGAAAACCGCGCGAACACAAGCCCGGTCGCCAGCGCGATGCCCGACATCCCGATGAAGATCTCGAAGGTCGAGACCACGTGCGCGTAGACGGTCTGCGGATGCATGTCGCCGTAGCCGACCGTCGCGAGCGTCTCGACGCTGAAAAAGAACGCGCCGACGAAGCCGGCCGGCGACTGGTTCGCGATCGCGTCGTGGCCGAGCAGGTAGAGCGCCGCGAAGCCGCCGTTGAGCAGCAGGAACAGTATCGCGAGCGACAGGAAGAATACGGGCCAGCTCACCGTCAGCGCGCGGTGATAGAGGTCGCGCCAGCCAAGCGGCGGCATCCCGTATGCGACAACGGGGCGGGTGCCCGACCAGAGCTTGCGGCCACGGCCGCGGGAGGCTGGGGAGGACGAATCGAGGTTCATCGCGCAAGGCCGGAAGCAAGAAGGCGATGAGCGTAGCACGCGGGGCGGCGGCCGGGAATGCGCGGCGATGCAGGGCGATTGGCGGCGGCGTTGCGCGTGCGGCGCGAGCGATGCGCAGCGGCCTTGCGCGCGCCGGCGCGAAAAAAACCGGCCGCATCGGCGGCCGGCTGCGCGGTCATCCTGCCGGCACGCGCGCGGCGTGCGGCGTGCCGCCTACTTGCGGTCGACGATCACGCGATCGAACGTGCCGCCATCGGCGAAGTGGGTTTTCTGCGCGTTCGCCCAGTTGCCGAAAACCTGCTCGACGCTGAACGTCTTCAGCGGCTTGAACTCGGCCGCATGCTTCTTCAGCACGTTCGCGTCGCGCGGGCGCAGATGGTGCTGCGCGATGATCTCCTGCGCCTGCGGCGTGTACAGGTAGTCGAGATACGCCTGCGCGATCTTGCGCGTGCCCTTCTTGTCGACGACCTTGTCGACGACGGCGACGGGCGGCTCCGCCAGAATGCTCGCCGACGGGTACACGGCGTCGAATTCCGCCCCCGACGCGCCCGTGTCCATCAGCGCGACTTCGTTCTCGAACGTGACGAGCACGTCGCCGATGCCGCGCTGCGTGAAGGTCGTCGTCGCGCCGCGGCCGCCCGAGTCCAGCACCGGCACGTTGCGGAAGATCGCCTTCTCGAAGTCGAGCGCCTGCTGGTCGGTCGCGCCCTTCTGCTTCTGGTAGCCCCACGCGGCGAGATACGCGTAGCGGCCGTTGCCGGACGTCTTCGGGTTCGCGATGATCACCTGCACGCCCGGTTTCGCGAGATCGCTCCAGTCCCTGATCGCCTTCGGGTTGCCCTTGCGCACGAGGAACACCATCGTCGTCGAGTACGGCGAGCTGCTGTCGGGGAAGCGCGCGCGCCAGTCCTTCGGCAGTAACTGGCCCCGCTCAGCGAGCAGGTCGATATCGTTCGGCTGGTTCATCGTCACGACATCGGCCTGCAGCCCCTGCAGTACCGACAGCGCCTGCGCGCTCGACGCGCCGTGCGACTGCTTGATCGCCACGGTTTCGCCGGTCTGCTGCTTGTACGCGGCGGCGAAGCTCGTGTTGATGTCCTTGTACAGCTCGCGCGTCACGTCGTACGACACGTTCAGGATCGACGTGTCCGCATGCGCGGCCGCGGCCGCCACGACCAGCGCCGCCGCGGTGCCCGTGTGCAGCCAGCGACCGATCCCCTTGATGCTTGCCATCGTGATATGCCCCGTTTCCAGTGGTGTTGAAGGTGCGTGACGGCACGCGTGCGCGCTGTCATCGAAACGTAAGCGGGCATTCTAGCGGCCGGGCGTCGCGCGCCTTCCAATCTGTCGTGCAAAGCAAATCTCGAATTCTGCTAACCGGCGGCCGCACGCTCGCGTGCGCGCCGGATCCGATGTTAAGATCGCCGCTCAGCCCTTTTCACGGTTCATCCATGTCCGCTGCCCTGCGCTCGTCGTCGATCCTTGCCGCCATCGCGGCAGGTGCGCGCGCGGCCGGGCTGAAACTGAAAAAACGACTCCTCGACTGACGGGGACGTCGCGTCCCGTCAGGCGAATGCCGGACGGGATGCCCGCAGGTCGTTTCTTTTTCCTTGCTCGCACGCCTTGCTCCGGCACATCGCCGGCGGAACGGTTCCTTCCCACTCCGTTTCCACCCTGAGGCTTTGCATGCACACACGTTTCGAAGGTATCTGGCTGCCGCTCATCACGCCGTTTCACGACGGCGAGGTCGACCACGGCGCGCTCGCGCGGCTCGCGCGCCACTATGCGGCCGCGGGTATCGCGGGTTTCGTCGCAGGCGCGACGACCGGTGAAGGCGTGCTGCTCGACGCGCGCGAACAGGACGCCGTGTTCGCGACGCTGCGCGATGCGGTGCCCGACCTGCCGGTCGTCGTCGGGCTCACCGCGAGCGCGACGCACTTCGCGGCCGCCCGCGCACGCGAACTCGCCGCGTTGCGGCCCGACGGGCTGCTCGTCACGCCGCCCGTCTACGTTCGGCCGACGCAGGACGGCATCCGCCGCCACATCGAAGCGATCGTCGACGCGGCCGACCTGCCGGTGCTCGTCTACAACATCCCGTACCGCACCGGCGTGAA
This sequence comes from Burkholderia sp. SIMBA_062, assembly GCF_046534765.1. Classification (NCBI taxonomy): domain Bacteria; kingdom Pseudomonadati; phylum Pseudomonadota; class Betaproteobacteria; order Burkholderiales; family Burkholderiaceae; genus Burkholderia; species Burkholderia sp. SIMBA_062. The sequence goes on along the minus strand of NZ_JAWRYD010000001.1, from coordinate 233,897 downwards.
CGTCGAACTGGAGACGCTGCAGGCGCTTGCGCGCGACCCACGTGTCGCGGGCATCAAGGAATGCGGCGGCACGCTCGAGCGGATGAGCCGGCTCGTGCACGACACGCCGCTCGCGATCCTTTCCGGCGACGACAACCAGAACTTCGCCGCGCTGTGCGCCGGCGCGCACGGCGCGATCGCGAGCAGCGCGCACGTGCTGCCCGAGTGGCACGTGCGCATCCATGCGCTGCTGCGCGACGGCCGGCTCGCCGACGCGCGCGAGCTGTCGGTCGCGCTGCAGCCGCTGGTCGCGGCGCTGTTCGCGGAGCCGAATCCGGCACCGGTGAAGGCTGTGCTGGCCGCGCACGGGTGGTGCGAGGACGGGTTGCGGCTGCCGTTCGTGCCGGCGAGCGACGGGTTGCGGGACAGGCTGGCCGCCATTCTCGCCACGCTCGGGGCAATCGCGCCGGGCAGCGCCGCCGCATAGGCCGCGGCGCGACGCGCGGCTCGAGCGATGGGCGAATCTTCGCCAGATTGTTTCAAACCGTCAGAACGAGAGACAGGCCGTACCGCGCAAGTTGGGCGTCGGCCGTTACGAGTTGCAGCGGTTCATGCCGAGCCTGCGCGACGAGCAAGCGATCGAACGGATCGCGATGGTGGTGCGGTAAGTCACGCAGCGCCGCCCCATGCACGGCGCGAACCGGCAGTTCGCGCACTCCGCTCGTGCTGATTGAGCCGATCAATCTGCCCACATCGATGTCGAGCTTCCCGAGGCCAGCCTTGATGGCAGCCTCCCAGATACTCGCGCTGCTGACGAAGCGTTCGTCCGCCCCCGAAATCAGTTTGCGCGCCCGCGCGCTAAGCTTCGGGTCGTTGGTCACGATCCACAGGAAGATGTGCGTATCGAGCAGCAAGCGCATCAGCGTCCCTCGAACGCGTCCAGCAGATACGCCGGCAACGGTGCGTCGAAATCATCCGCGATCCACGCCTGACCTTGGAGAACGCCGAAGCGAATGGGCAACTTCCCCGACCCGACTGGATCGACGTGAGTATCGTCAGCCGGGCTCGATACGTCGCCTTGCTGCGATGGACCGATCGCAACGCCGTTGGGCAGGTTCGCGTCTTGCATGATGACCTCCGTTTCAGGTGTCCATCACTGTAGTCCCGTTCGCCTGATCGCTCCATTCGGCCGATCGGCAGTGGAGTGCCGACGCATGCCGCGCCGGCGCGCCGGCGCGCCGGAACGCTGCGTCAAGCCGCCAGCGCGCCCACCTCTGCCTGCGTCGCGTCCCGCACCGCCTGCGTGACGATCCGCGCGAGCCGCTCGACGGTCGGGGTCGCCGACGACGTACGCCGCAGCAGCATCAGCGGCAGGCTCGGCAATTCGGGCAGCCCAAACGACGCCGCGTCGAGCACGCGCACCGACGCGGGCAACCCATAATGCGAGCGCACCGTCAGTCCGAGGCCGGCTGCCGCCGCGGCCCACAGCCCGGCCAGGCTCGGCGTCGTGAACGCGACGCGCCACGCCACGCCCGCGCGGTCGAGTGCGTCCGTCGCCGCGCCGAAGAAGCGGCACGGCCGGTCGAACACGACGAGCGGCAGCGGCTCGCCCGACGCGCGCATCACATGAAGACTCGCGTCGCCGTCGTCGGCCGCCTCCGCCGGGCCGCCGCCATCCGGCACGCCGAAGCCCGCCGCGCCGACCGCCGCGATCCACTTCATCGGCACCTGCGCGATCGCGGCGCTGTCGATGCCCGCGCGTGACACGAGCGTCGCCGACGCCGGGTCGCCCCACACCAGCGCGAGATCGAGCTGGTTCGCGTCGAGCCGCTCGAGCAGCTCGGCGTTGCGCGCGACGCGCGCCTCGATCCTCACCTTCGGATGCGCACGCGCGAAACGCCCGAGCACGTCGGGCAGGATCGCTTCGCCGAAATCCTCCTGCAGGCCGACCCGCACCCAGCCGTCGAGATTCACGCCGCGCACGGCCGCGGCCGCTTCGTCGTTCAGTTCGATCATCCGCCGCGCATAGCGCAGCATCGCGTCGCCGGCGTCGGTCAGCGCGAGCCCGCGCCCGGCCTTCATGAACAGCGGCGTGCCGGCCTGCTCCTCGAGCTTGCGGATCTGCGCGCTCACCGCCGACGACGAACGCGCGACGCGATCGGCAGCCTTCGCGAAGCTGCCGAGATCCACGCCCGCCACCAGGCTGCGCAACGCCGCGACGTCGAAGTTCGGCCGGGCCAGCGCGGCGTCGGGTGCCGCGAGCGGCGTCGCACCGTGGGCATTGTGTTGTCCGGACATGTCGATCATCCCGTTTTATCGAACGATTCATCAAAAACTTTCCGATTTTCAGGATGATTGTAGGTCGCCACACTGGCGATGTCAATTTCCCGAACGGGCTCTGTCGCCATGGATACCTCCTGCCTCGCTTCCCCGTCCTCCTCCTCGTCTTCGTCCTCGCCCGCGCACGACGCGCGCGGCCCGGCCCATCGCTGGCGCGTGCTCGCGGCCGGCGTCGCCGCGAACATGAGCTTTTCCGCCGCCGCGGCCGGCATTCCGACCACCGCCGTGTGGATGCGCTCGGCCTACCACCTCGACAACGGCGCGCTCGGCCTCGTGCTCGGCGCGCTCGGCTTCGGCGTCGCGCTGTCGGAGCTGCCATGGGGGATCGCGGCCGACCGTTTCGGCGACCGCCGCGTGTTGCTCACCGGCCTCGTCGCGACGGCCGCGATGCTGGCGCTGATGGTGATCACGATCGTCCCGAACGCACACGCCGTGCCGCCGCTCATGCGCGTCATCGCGGCGATGAGCTGCGTCGGCCTGCTGGGCGGCAGCGTGAACGGCTCGAGCGGACGCGCGGTGATGCGCTGGTTCGGCGAGCGCGAACGCGGGCTCGCAATGAGCATCCGCCAGACGGCCGTGCCGCTCGGCGGCGGCGTCGGCGCGGCGCTGCTGCCGTCGCTCGCGTCGCATGCCGGCTTCGCCGCGGTGTACGGCGCGCTGATGCTGCTGTGTGCGGGATCGGCCGCACTCACGTGGCGCTGGCTGCACGAACCGCCCGACGCGCCGGCCGACGCGCATGGCCCCGCCGCGCACCGCCCCGTCGCACGGCAGCAATCGCCGGCCGCGGCCGCGCGCAGCCCGCTCGCGAGCGCTCGCGTCTGGCGCATCGTGCTCGGCATCGGCGCGCTGTGCGCGCCGCAGTTCGCGGTGCTCACGTTCGCGACCGTGTTCCTGCACGATTTCGGCCGGCTCGGCCTCGCCGGCATCAGCGCGGCGATGGTCGCGCTGCAGGCGGGCGCGATGGTGATGCGGGTCTGGAGCGGTCGTCATACCGACCGGCACGGCAACCGGCGCGCGTATCTGCGCGGCTCGGTGTGCGTCGCGGCCGGATCGTTCGCGCTGCTCGCGGCCGCGACCGCCGGCAGCCCGCACGTGCCGCTCGCCGCGATCGTCGCGATTCTCGTGTTCGCCGGCATCTGCGTGTCGGCATGGCACGGCGTCGCGTACACCGAACTCGCGACGCTCGCGGGCGCGAACCATGCGGGCACCGCGCTCGGGATGGCGAACACGATCGTCTATCTCGGGCTGTTCGCCACGCCGCTCGCGATTCCGCCGCTGCTCGCCGTCGGTTCGTGGAGCGTGGTGTGGCTCGCCGCCGCGCTGATCGCAGGCGCGACGTATCCGCTGTTTGCACGCTAGCGGGCCGGCGCGGCGGCGTCGCGCTCGACTGAATGCAACGGCTCATGTTCACGCCAATCCATTGTCGAGAATGACTTCTCATTACGATGGAATGAGCGCGACAGGGCAATTGGACACGTCCGAACTTCGTCATCCGAACGAACCCTCGGACGCAGCGGCAATCCCGCCGACCGGCCAGCCACGGCCGCGTGTCAGACCTGCTCGCGCGCGAGCGCGCGCTGAGCAGCCGGCCGCTCGGCCTCGCGCTGGGCATGGGCAGTCCATGCCGGATGCCGCGTCATGTCGAGCCCGATCGCGACACCCCAGCGATACAGCACCAGCAGGAACGGATCGACGATCGAATGACCGCCCGGCTCGGCCCACGTGCGGCCGTCGGCGAGCACGGCTTCGATCGATGCGTTCGCGGCGTCGATCAGGCCGCGCCCGTGCGCGCTGATCGCGCCGTGCAGCGCGGCGTCGCCGATGAAGCGCCCCGGCCGCCACAGCGTGCCGTAGCCGACGCCGTGCACCCAGCCGACCAGCCAGGCGAGCCATTCGTGGCAGCGCGCCTCGCGCAGCGGATCGTCGAGCGGCAGCAGCCGCGCGTCCGGATGACGGCGCGCGAGATACGTGAGGATCGCGGGCGTTTCGGTCAGCACGCGCGGCTCGCCCGGAATCGCGAGCACGGGCACCCGCGCCTTCGGGTTGATCGCGAGATAGCGCGCGTCGAGATTCTGCCGCTCGCGCACGGACACGATCTCGACGTCGAACGGCGCGCCGGTTTCCTCGAGCGCGATGTGGGCGGCGAGCGAACACGCGCCCGGCGAAAGATAGAGACGATATGCGTTCATGATGGCGTTGCCCGGCGGGCCCGTTGAAAGACGAACCGAGTGTAGGAGCGCGTGGCCGGCCGCCACAAACGATGAATTGTCGTGCTCGGGCATTAGTGTTACTAATGCGTGATGCGACGCATCCACCTTCCCCCGCTGCAGACGCTGCGTGCGTTCGAAGCCGCCGTGCGGCTGCAGAGCTTCACGCGTGCGGCCGACGAACTCGCGCTCACGCAGGGCGCGGTCAGCCAGCACATCCGCGCGCTCGAAGCGCAGCTCGGCCATCCGCTGTTCACGCGCGAGCGCAACGGCGCCACGCCGACGCATGCCGCGCATGCGCTCGTGCTGCAGGTGCGCCAGGGCCTGAGCGTGCTCGAACGCGCGTTCGAGCCGGCGCTCGCCGTGCGCGACCGCCCGCGCGCGTGCGACGTCACGTTGAACGTGAGCGTGCTGCCGAGCGTCGCCGAGCGCTGGCTCGCGCCGCGCCTGCCGCGCTTCGCGGCCGCGCATCCGCACATCGCGATCGCGCTGCATCCGGACGCGGCGCTCGCGCCGCTGCGCAAGCGCGACCGCATCGACGTCGCGCTGCGCTACGGGCCCGGCACCTGGCCGGGGGTCGTCGCCGAGAAGCTGATGAACGAGACGGTCTTTCCGGTCGCGAGCCCCGCGTACCGCAATCGCGACGGCATCGCGCCGCGCACGCCGGCCGATCTCGTGCGCGCGACCCTGCTGCGCCACCCCGCGCAGCCGTGGGAACCGTGGTTCCAGGCCGCGCGCCTCGACCTCGTCGAATCCGCGCGCGCGCCGCGCTTCACCGATGCGAACGCGTTGATCGACGCGGCGCTGAAAGGACGCGGCGTCGCGCTCGCGCGCCGCTCGCTGATCGAACCCGAACTCGCGGCCGGCACGCTCGTGCGCGTGTCGACGGTGCGCGTGACCGACGTCTATGCGCACTACGTGGTGTGGCGCCCCGGCCATCCGCACGAAGCGGCGATCCGCACGTGGCTCGACTGGCTGCGCAGCGAAGTGCGGCGCAGGACGCCGCGGCGCTGACGCGCTCAGGCCCGCGCCGGCATCGCCACCTTGTCGAGCGTGATCGGCAGATCGCGCACGCGCACGCCCGTCGCGTGATAAACGGCGTTGGCAATCGCGGCCGGCACGCCGGTAATCCCGATCTCGCCGATGCCGCGGATGCCGCGGATGCCGAGCGGATTGAAATGCGTGTCGCTCTCGTCGACGAAGGCCACGTCGAACTCGCCGATATCCGCATTCACCGGCACGTGATATTCGGCGAGGTTCGCATTCGTGAAGCGGCCGTGCCGCACATCGAGATGCGAACCTTCCTCGAGCGCGGTGCCCAGCCCCCACACCATCCCGCCGATCAGCTGGCTGCGCGCGGTCTTCGCATTGAGCAGGCGGCCGACGCTGTACACGCCGACGATGCGCGGCACGCGGATCGTGCCGAGTTCGGCGTCGACGTGCACTTCCGCGAACACCGCGCCGAACGAATGGGATGCGTAGCGCGACTTCTCGTCGCCCGGCTTCGTCGTCGCCTGCGCGTCGATCGGACGGCCGCCCGCCCGCGCGATCACCGCGGCGGCCGGATCGCGCCGCGACGGGTCGCCGCGATGCACGAGCCAGCCGTCGTCGACCGTCACGTCGTCGGCCGCCGCGCCGTGCAGCGGCGAGCCCGGATCGGCGAGCGCCAGCGCGATCAGCTTCGCGCGCGCCTGCAGGGCGGCCTCGCGCACGGCCGGCGCGACGCTCGCCGCCGATTGCGAGCCGCCCGATACCGGCGCGCGCGGCAGGCTCGAATCGCCGAGCAAGAAACGCACGTGTTGCGGCGCGAAGCCGAGCGCGTCGGCGGCGACCTGCGTCATCACCGTGTAGGTGCCCGTACCGATGTCCTGCGTGCCCGACGCCACTTCGGCCGTGCCGTCCGGCAGGATGCGCGCCCGCGCCGCCGCCTCGCTGCGGTTCGCCGGATACGTGGCGGCCGCCATCCCGAGGCCGATCAGCGTGTCGCCGTCGCGCATCGTGCGCGGCGCGCCGGTGCGGCGCGACCAGCCGAAGCGCTGCGCGCCGACGCGGTAGCACTCGCGCAGCTCGTTGCTCGACCACGGCTTGCCGTCCTGCGGATCGACCTCGGCATAATTCGCGAGCCGCAGCGCGACCGGATCCATCCCGAGCCGCCACGCGAGTTCGTCCATCGCCGACTCGAGCGCGAACGAGCCGGACGCCTCGCCGGGCGCGCGCATGAACGTCGGCGTGCCGACGTTCAGCGCCACGATCCGGTGCGTGGTTGCCTGGTTCGGCACCGCATACATGATGCGCGACGGCATCCCGCACATCTCCGTCCAGTCCTCGAAGGTCGACGTGGTGACGATCGAGTCGTGGCACATCGCGGTCAGCGTGCCGTCGTGGCGGGCGGCCAGCACGACGCGCTGTTCGGTGAACGGGCGCCCGCCGACCGGGCCGAACATCTGCGGCCGCGTCAGCGCGAGCCGGACCGGACGACCGACCTGCTTCGCGGCCATCGCGCACAGCGACACGTGCGACCACGACGACCCCTTGCAGCCGAAGCCGCCGCCGAGGAACGGTGAAATCACGCGAACCTGTTCCGGTGCGATGCCGAAGACCGCGGCCACCGCGGTGCTCGCGCCCGACACACCCTGCGTCGCATCATGCAGCGTGAGCGTCGGCCCGTCCCAGTGCGCCATGGTCGCGTGCGGCTCGATCGGGTTGTGATGCTGCATCGGCGTCGTGTAGGTCGCGTCGACGTGCACCGCGCCTTCGCGCAGGCCCGCCTCGACGTCGCCGCGCTGCGTATCCATCGGGCGCCCCTGCTGCTTGGGCGGCACGCGCGCGGCGCCCTTCTCGCGCGCGAAATCGAGCGCGGCATCGCTCGCGCGATAGCGCACGTGCACCGCATTCGCGGCGTCGGTCGCGTGCTCGAGCGTGTCGGCGACGACGACCGCGACGGGCTCGTTGCTGTAGCGCACCGCGTCGTCCTGCAGCAGCGTGAGCCTGCGCCCGGCGGGCGGCGACAGCGGCGGGCGGCCGCCGTTCGGCAGCCGCATCGCATTCTCGTGCGTCATCACGAGCAGCACGCCCGGCATCGCGCGGGCGTGCGCCGTGTCGATCGACGCGATGCGTCCGGATGCAATCGTGCTGGTCACGAGCACCGCATGCGCGAGCCGCGCATCGGCAAACTCGGCCGCGTAACGCGCGCCGCCCGTCACCTTGAGTTCGCCGTCGACCCGGTCGAGCGGCTGTCCCGTCACCGTGTTCATGCGGCACCTCCCGGCGCGCCGGCGGCGATAGTCACCGCGCGCACGATCGCGCGCTGCGCGAGCGCGACCTTGAATCCGTTACCGTCGAGCGGCCGCGCATCGCGCAACTCGAGCGCGGCCGCCTCGCGCAGCGCGGCATCGGTCGGCGCGCGCCCCGCGAGATGCCGTTCCGCGGCCGTCGCGCGCAGCGGCTTGTGCGCGACGCCGCCGAGCGCGATCCGCGCCTCCGCGATGCGCGGGCCGTCCATCCGCAACGCGGCGGCCACGGCCACCAGCGCGAACGCGTAGCTCGCGCGGTCGCGCACCTTCAGATAGTGCGCATGGTCGGCGAAGCGCGGCGGCGGCAGGTCGACCGCGGTGATCAGTTCGCCGGGCTCGAGCGTCGTGTCGAGATCGGGCCGATCGCCGGGCAACCGGTGAAACGACGCGAACGGAATCTGCCGCGCGCCATGCGGGCCGCTCACCTGCACGACGGCGTCGAGCGCCGCGAGCGCGACGCTCATGTCCGACGGGTTCACCGCCACGCACTGCGGGCTCGCGCCGAGTATCGCGTGCATCCGGTTGTGGCCGCCGATCGCCGCGCAGCCGCTGCCCGGCGCGCGCTTGTTGCATTGCGCGAACGCCGGATCGTAGAAATACGGACAGCGCGTGCGCTGCATCAGGTTGCCGCCCACGGTCGCCATGTTGCGCAATTGCGCGGACGCGCCGGCGAGCAGCGCCTGCGACAGCAGCGGATAGTCGGCGCGAATGCGCGGATGGTCGGCCGCGTCGCTGTTGCGCACGAGCGCACCGATGCGCAGCCCGCCGCCGGGCAATGCATCGACCGTATCGAGGCCCGCGATGCGCGTGATGTCGATGAGCGCGACGGGCCGCGCGACGCCGCCCTTCATCAGGTCGAGCAGGTTCGTGCCGCCGCCGATGAACACCGCGCCCGGCCGCTGCGCCGCGCGCACGGCAGCGGCGACGTCGGTCGCGCGTTCGTAGGAGATCGCTTCCATTGCGGTGCCCTCCGTCGGCTAACCGTGCGCCGCGTGCGCGGCGCGCACGGCGGCGACGATGTTCTGATACGCACCGCAGCGGCACAGGTTGCCGCTCATGCGTTCGCGGATCTCGTCGTCCGACAGTTGCACTGGTCGCCGCCGCACATCGTCGGTGACGGCGCTCGCGGCCCCGGACGAGAACTCGTCGAGCAGCGCGGTCGCGGAGCAGAGCTGGCCGGACGTGCAGTAGCCGCACTGGAACGCATCGTGTTCGACGAACGCACGCTGCACGGGGCTCAATACGCCGCCGCGCGCGAGGCCCTCGACGGTCGTGATCCGCTCGCCTTCGTGCATCACCGCGAGCGTGAGGCACGCATTGATGCGCCGTCCTTCGACGAGCACCGTGCATGCGCCGCACTGCCCGCGGTCGCAGCCCTTCTTCGTGCCCGTGAGACCGGCATATTCGCGCAGCGCATCGAGCAGCGTGACGCGCGGCTCGAGCTGCAGCGTGTAGGCGCGCCCGTTGATGTCGAGATGAACCGGTTGTGCCGGTACCGGATCGCGGTGCGGGGCAGCCGAAGCGGACGCGGCGTGCGCGGGCTGTGGATGAACGTGCGATGCGGCGCTGACCGTCGCGGCGGCGGCCGCGGATTGCAGAAAACGGCGCCGTGCGGCACTCGACGGCGTATCGTGCGGCAACGGCAGCGCCGCTGAATGGACGGGCGCGGGTGCCGGCGGGCCGGCATCGCGCGCGGGTTCGGCGGAGGGGGAATCGGTTCGATCGCTGGACATGACTTCTGCTCGCTCCATGGGGTGAATGGATGCAGATGTGCCGCCCGTGCGCGGATGGCCGCGCGCGACGGCACGCGCATCGGCGCAGTTAGCAATTCCGGTGCCGCGGCCATGCGCGGGGTAGCGCCTGCGCGCGGCGCCGGCGTCGACACGGGGCGCGAGCGCGCAGCGCATCGGCCGCGCCGCCTTTCGTGACGCATGCATGGCACTACGCTGGCGCGTGGCTGGCCGTGCGCTGGCAAAGCGGCAAAAACGCCCGCTTTTCGGCGTGACCCGCGGCGCATCAACCGCCGATTGCCGATCGCATTCGCGGTGCCGAGCACGGCGCAGGCCGCGCGATCCCTCGGTCGCCGCATTCCCGACGCGTGTAAATACGTGCGGCCTGCGCGTGCGCTGGAAAATTCCGCCATGCGAGCATGCGATGCTTCGCGAAAGCATCCGGTCAGCTTCACGAAAGCCTTTCGCGATCACGCCCCGGTTGCAAACGATTCACCGAATCGTCGCATCGCATCGGCATACTGGAAATCGTTTCCCGATCCGCCTGCCAGGAGAGAAGTCATGCGTCGCGTTGCCCTCGTCGTCGTTCTGTGTGCCGCCACCTTCGTCGCCGCCTGCAGCGACGACGCGCCGCACGACGCGCATACGGCCGACGGCTCGCCACCGGCCGGGGCATCGGCCGGCGCCGCGAGCGCATTCAACAGCGGTGCAGGCGCGAGCGCCGCCGCGTCGGAAGCCGCACCGCTTGCGCCGCCCGTCGTCCACTACCCGCCCGACGATGACGACGACGCCAAGCCCGCGACGAATGCGGGCTCGTCCGGCGTCGCCGCGTCGTCGCCGCACTGATCCCGCCGTTCCTGTCCCGTCCCCGATCGCAGAACCGAGGTGAAACAACATGACGTCATCCAGCCGCCGCCGTTTCCTGCATACCGTCGCACAGTCAGCGGGCGCCGCCGTCGCGCTCAACGCGTTCCCTGAATCGATCCGCCGCGCGCTCGCGATTCCGGCCGCGCGCGGCACCGGCACGATCCGCGATGTCCAGCACATCGTCGTGTTCATGCAGGAGAACCGCTCGTTCGACCATTACTTCGGACACCTGCGCGGCGTGCGCGGCTACAACGACCGCTTCCCGATCCCGCTGCCGAACGGCAAGCCGGTGTGGTACCAGCCGTCGAAGGAAGATCCGACGAAACCGGTGCTGCCGTTCCGGCTCGACACGAAGACGACCAGCGCGCAGTGCCTCGGCGCGCTCGACCACTCGTGGGCGAAGACCCACGCGGCGATCGACGGCGGCCGCTACGACCAGTGGCCCGCGAACAAGACCGACATGACGATGGGCTATCACGTGCGCGAGGACATCCCGTTCCACTACGCGCTCGCCGATGCGTTCACCGTGTGCGACCACTACTTCTGCTCGCTGCCGGGGCCGACGCACCCGAACCGCGCGTACCTGATGACGGGGACGGTCGACCCGACCGGCAAGTTCGGCGGCCCGCTGCTCGACAACGCCGACTACGTCGACGGCGACCTGCCGCCTGCGTACCAGTTGCTGTCGTGGACGACCTTCCCCGAACGGCTGGAGGCGCACGGCGTGTCGTGGCAGATCTACCAGCAGGGGCTCACCTGGGCCGACCCGTACAACGGCAACTACGGCACGAACATCCTGCAGAACTTCACGAACTTCATCAACGCGAAGCCGGGCTCGTCGCTGTACCAGCGCGCGCAGACGGTGCGCACGCTCGACAACCTGAAGGACGACGTGATCAACGACCGGCTGCCGCAGGTTTCGTGGCTGCTGCCGCCCGCCGCGTTCTCCGAGCATCCGAAATACACGCCCGCGTACGGCGCGAACTACACGTCGCAGATCCTCGACGCGCTGACGTCGAATCCGGACGTGTGGGCGAAGACCGTGCTGTTCATCATGTACGACGAGAACGACGGCTTCTTCGACCACGTCGTGCCGCCGCAACCGCCCACCTCCGCCGCGCAGGGTGCCTCGACCGTGACGACCGACGGCGAGCTGCATACCGTCGTGAACCCGGGGCGCGGCGGCAGCTACACCGCCGACGGGCTGCCGTACGGCCTCGGGCCGCGCGTGCCGATGACCGTCGTGTCGCCGTGGTCGAAAGGCGGCTTCGTGTGCTCCCAGGTGTTCGACCACACGTCGGTGATCCGCTTCATCGGCGAGCGCTTCGGCATCGACGAGCCGAACATCACGCCGTGGCGCCGCACCGTCTGCGGCGACCTCACCGCCGCGTTCGACTTCCGCTCGTCGGATGCATCGTTCCCGTCGCTGCCCGATACGAGCCAGTACCGCTCGATCGCCGACCAGCAATGCACGTCGCAACCCGCGCCCACCGTGCCCGCGACGCCGTCGCCGATCGTCCCGCAGGAACCCGGCGTGCGGCCCGCACGCGCGCTGCCTTACGAACTGCATGTGAACGCGAGCATCTACGGCGGCAACACGCTGCGCATCGAGTTCGCGAACCGCGGCAACCAGGGTGCGCACTTCCAGGTGTACGCGGCGAACCGCACCGACGGCCCGTGGCGCTACACGGTCGGCGCGCGCCGCGTGCTGCACGCGGACTTCGACCTGACGGAGACGAACGGCGTGTATGCGTTCTCGGTGTACGGGCCGAACGGCTTCGTCCGGATGTTCGCGGGCAACGTGTCGGCCGCGACCGCGCGCCGCCGCAACCACGCGCAGCCGGAGGTGAAGGCCGGCTACGACATCGCGAACGGCAACCTGTACCTGAAGCTGCGCAACCATGGCGCGGGCCACGTCACGCTGACGCTGGCCGACAACGCGTACGGCGCGCCCGCGCGCCAGGTGACGCTGCACGGCGGCGACGTGCGCGTCGAGCAATGGGCGCTCGCATCGAGCCACCACTGGTATGACGTGACGGTGAGCGACGGCGCGAACGGCACGTTCTCGCGCCGCTTCGCGGGTCACGTCGAGAACGGCCGGTCGAGCTACTCGGATCCGGCCGCGGTGGCGCCCGTCGCCGCGTCGTAGCGGCGCCGCGACACTGCGCGGCTCCCGCTGCGCAGCGCGTGCCGGCGAGTGTCAGATCGCGTGCGCGAGCGCACGGTCGACGAGCGCGGCGTCGAAGCCGTCGTCCGCGTCGCGAAAGCGCAGCGGCGCCGCGCAATGCACCAGCGTGTCGACGAAATATTTCGCGCGCGGCCACGGCCCGAAGCCGGCCGCGGTGTTGATGTGCCCCGCGTCGCCGAGGTTCACGAATGCGCTGCCGAGCCGCTGCGCGAGCGTGCGCGCATCGGCGAGCGGCATCCACGGATCGGTCTCACTGCCGATCACGATCGACGGCACCGCGAGCCGGCGCGCGTCGAACGCTCCGGCGAACGTGAATTTCTTGGGACTGGCCGGTGCGACGAGCAGCACGCCCGCGACGTCGGCCGCCTGCGGCCATTGCGCGAGCGCATGCGCGGCCGCGAGGCAGCCGAAGCTGTGCGCGGCCAGCACGACCGGGCCGCGCTCGCGCTCGAGCAGCGCGCGCACCGACTGCGCCCAGCGCGCGAGATCGGGGGCGTCCCAGTCGGCCTGCGCGACCCGCAGCGAACGCGGAAACTGCCGCTCCAGCCAGGTCTGCCAGTGGGCGCCTTCGCTGCCGTGCAGGCCCGGAACGGTCACGAGCCGCGGCGGCCACGCCGATTTGCTGCATGCGCGCATGATTGCCCTCGCTTGCTTTGCTTGGAAACGAGGCTCGATTGTGGCGCGCCGCGCGCGGCGGCCGAACCAATATTTTGTGCTTTGCTTTTGTGGGCGACGGCCCCGCCGCGGCGCAACACGCCGCGAAACCGTAGAATGTGGGCTTCCCGCTTGCCATGCATCGGATCGACCCGCGCGCCGCCGCGCCGGTTCCGATCGACAGGAGACGCACGATGTCCGCTACGCCCGCCGGCGCGCTGCGCCCGTTCCATCTCGCCTTTCCCGTATCGAGCCTCGCCGACGCGCGCGCGTTCTACGGCGGCCTGCTCGGCTGCCCCGAGGGCCGCAGCTCGGATCACTGGGTCGACTTCGACTTTTTCGGCCACCAGCTCGTCGCGCATCTCGCGCCGGACGAAACCGGCGCGAGCGCGGTCAATCCGGTCGACGGCGACAACGTGCCCGTGCGCCATTTCGGCGTCGTGCTGTCGATGGACGAATGGCATGCGCTCGCCGATAAACTCAAGGCCGCGCACACGCGCTTCGTGATCGAGCCGCACATCCGCTTCAAGGGTGAGGTTGGCGAGCAGGCGACGATGTTCTTCCTCGATCCGTGCGGCAACGCGCTCGAATTCAAGGCGTTCGCCGACATTGGCCAGTTATTCGCGAAGTAAGCGCATGAAGATCCTGTTCTACTCGCCGCATCAGGAAGCCGGCGCATGGCGCGACGCGCTCGCGCACGCGCTGCCCCACGCGCAGCTGCGCGCGTGGCAGCCGGGCGACACGGCCGCCGCCGACTACGCGCTCGTGTGGCGCGCGCCGCGCGAGCTGTTCGCGCCGCGCGACGGCCTGCGCGCGATCTTCAATCTCGGCGCGGGCGTCGATGCGCTGCTCGCGCTCGAGCGCGCGCATCCCGGCACGCTGCCGCGCGACGTGCCGCTGGTGCGTCTCGAGGATTCGGGCATGGCGCAGCAGATGATCGAATACGTGACGCACGCGGTGCTGCGCTACCTGCGCCGCTTCGATGAATACGAAGCGCTGCAGCGCGAGCGCCGCTGGCAGGTGCTCGCGCCGCATCCGCGCGCGGGCTTCATCGTCGCGGTGCTCGGCCTCGGCGTGCTCGGTGCGCAGGTCGCGCAGGCGCTCGCCGCGCTCGGCCTGCCGGTGCGCGGCTACAGCCGCGGGCCGAAGCAGCTCGACGGTATCGACACCTTCGCGGGCGACGACGCGTTCGACGCGTGCATCGACGGCGCGAAGGTACTCGTGAACCTGCTGCCGAGCACGCGCGATACCGACGGAATCCTGTCTGCGCGCACCTTCGCCCGGCTGGCGCCGGGTGCGTACCTGGTGAACGTCGCACGCGGCGCGCATCTCGTCGAAGCCGACCTGCTCGACGCGCTCGCGAGCGGCCAGCTCGCCGCGGCGACGCTCGACGTGTTCCAGCACGAGCCGCTGCCGGCCGATCATCCGTTCTGGCACACGCCGCGCATCACGATCACGCCGCACTGTTCGGCCGAGACGCTGCGCGACGAAGCCGTCGAGCAGATCGCGGGCAAGATCCGCGCGCTCGAGCGCGGCGAGCGGGTGGGCGGCATCGTCGACTACGCGCGCGGCTACTGAATTCCGCCCTACACAAACTGGAGACAACCATGACGTTCCCCACCGCCGTCAAGATCGTCGAAGTCGGCCCGCGCGACGGGCTGCAGAACGAAAAGTCCTTCGTGCCGACCGACGTGAAGATCGCGCTCGTCGACCGGCTGTCGCGCGCCGGTTTCCGCAACATCGAGGCCGCGTCGTTCGTGTCGCCGAAATGGGTGCCGCAGATGGCCGACGGCGCCGACGTGATGGCCGGCATCGAGCGTCGGGCGGGCACGGTGTACTCGGTGCTCACGCCGAACCTGAAGGGCTTCGAGAACGCACTCGCCGCACGCGCGGACGAAGTGGTGATCTTCGGCGCGGCGAGCGAGGCGTTCTCGCAACGGAACATCAACTGCAGCATCG
Source organism: Burkholderia sp. SIMBA_062 (assembly GCF_046534765.1). Lineage (NCBI taxonomy): Bacteria > Pseudomonadati > Pseudomonadota > Betaproteobacteria > Burkholderiales > Burkholderiaceae > Burkholderia > Burkholderia sp. SIMBA_062. The sequence goes on along the minus strand of NZ_JAWRYD010000001.1, from coordinate 218,680 downwards.
CGGAAAGCATCGCGCGCTTCGAGCCGGTCGCGAAGGCCGCGAAGGATGCCGGCGTGCGGCTGCGCGGCAGCGTGTCGTGCACGCTCGGCTGCCCGTACCAGGGCGAAGTGCCGGTCGCGTCGGTCGTCGACGTCGTCGAGCGCTTCGCCGCGCTCGGCTGCGACGAGATCGACATCGCCGACACGATCGGCGTCGGCACGCCGAAGCGCACGCGCGAAGTGCTGTCGGCCGTCACGCGCGTGTTTCCGCGCGAACGGCTGTCGGGCCACTTCCACGACACCTACGGCCAGGCGCTCGCGAACATCTACGCGGCGCTGTTCGAAGGGATCGAGATCTTCCACGCGTCGGTCGCCGGCCTCGGCGGCTGTCCGTACGCGAAGGGCGCGACCGGCAACGTCGCGACCGAGGACGTGCTGTACCTGATGCAGGGCCTCGGCATCGACACCGGCATCGACCTCGCGCAGGTGGTCGCCGCCGGCGACTTCATCTCGAACGCGATCGGCCGCGCGAACGTGTCGCGCGCCGGCCGCGCGCTGCTCGCCAAGGCGCAGAGCGCGACCGACGCGCCGAGCTGCGTCTGACCCCGACATTCACGGACTCTCCATGACGACACCCACTTCATTCGACGCCCTCCCCGATTCCGCGCGACGCGTCGCGCTGCTGCTGCGCGAGCGCGGCCATTCGAAAGGCATCGTGATGCTCGCCGAAACCGGCAAGACCTCCGCCGAGGCCGCGGCCGGGCTCGGCTGCTCCGTCGCGCAGATCGCGAAGTCGATCCTGTTTCGGCGCGAATCGGACGGGCTGCCGGTGCTCGTCGTCGCGAGCGGTGTAAACCGCGTCGACGAGAAGAAGGTCGCCGCTCAGGTCGGCCCGGTCGGGCGTGCGGATGCGAAGTTCGTGCGTGACCACACCGGCTATGCGATCGGCGGCGTCTGCCCGATCGGCCATCTCGTCGAACCGGTCACGTTGATCGACGCCGACCTGCTCGAGCTCGACAGCCTGTGGGCGGCCGCCGGCCATCCGCACGCGGTGTTCAACCTGTCGCCGCAGGAGCTCGTGTCGCTGACGGGCGCGCCGGTCGCCGACGTCGCGCTGAGGAACGACGCATGAGCGACGTGCCGGTGCCGATCGGCACGGTCGCCTCGCCGTGCACCGACGTATGCAGGATCGACCCGCGTACCGACTGGTGCGCGGGCTGCCTGCGCACGCGCGACGAGATCAAGGGATGGCGCGCGTCGGACGACGACGCGAGACGCGCGCTGCTCGCGCGGCTCGACGCGCGGCGGCGTCTGCTCGCCCGGAGCGGCGCATAAAAAAATGCCGTTCGGCCTGTCAGGCGAACGGCATGAGATCGGAATCCTGTGAACGTGATCAACGTCACAGCCCGCATCATACGAGCGACGCCGCGGCGTCGCATCGGGTGTTTCCCTACAACTCCTTACAGCTCTTTTCGCGGGCAATCGGCGTTCCCGGACGCGGCGCCGACAGGCGCGGCAGCCGACCCGGGCGACGAGCCGAAACTGCCCGCCGAATCGCACGAACGTTTCAGTTGCCGACGCTCGCGCGACGCGCGGGCACGATGCGCCAGCCGAGGTTCACGCCGGCCGCCGCGAGCAGGATCAGCAGCGCGCCGAGCACCTGGGTCCACGCGAGCGTCTGCCCGAACGCGACGCGATCGACGATGATCGCGACGACCGGATAGACGAACGACAGCGCGCCCGTCATCGCGACCGGCAGCTTCTGGATCGCGCCGTACAGCAGCACATACATCAGGCCCGTGTTCACGACGCCCAGCACGACGAGATCGAGCCACTGCGCGGGCGTCGCCGGCAACGTGCCGAAGTGGGCGAACGGCGCGAGCAGCACGATGCCGAGGCCGGCCTGCAGCAGCGCGAGCAGATGCGGCGGCGTGCCCTTCAGGTGCTTCGTGACGATCGACGACACCGCGTACAGGAACGCCGCGCCGAGCGACAGCGCGACGCCTTCGAGATATTCGCCGGGTACCGCGAGCACCGCCGGCTCGACCCGCACCACGCACACGAGCCCGACGAAGGCGAGCGCGAGCCACGTGATCGTCGATGCGCTGACCCGTTCGCGAAATACGATCGCGCCGAGTGCGACGAGCATGAACGGCTGCGTGTTGTAGACGGCGGTCGCCATCGAGATCGACGCTCGCGAATACGCGGCGAACAGCAGCAGCCAGTTCGCGACGATCGCGACGCTGCCGAGCGTCGCCAGCGCGAGCATGCGCGGCGAGAACAGCGCGCGGCGCAGGAAGCCGAGCGCCGCGCAGACGATCGCGAGCGTCGCCGCGCCGAACAGGCAGCGGAAGAACACGACGTTGGTGAGCGGTTGCTGCGACGACATCACGAGCCAGCCGATCGTGCCGGACATCATCATCGCGACGACCATCTCGGCGGCGCCGCGGCGGGTTTCGTTCGAGGCCATCAGGGACTCCATTCGACGAGAGAAGATGACTTCGATTCTAGGAACTTGCTTTCCGCGCATCCACGACTAAACTGAAGCGAAACCACCGATTCACCTTCGAAAGCAAAGCGATCATGTCGAAACGCCTTTCCCCGCCCGCCGTCGCGTCACTGGACGCGACCGACCGCGCGATCCTCGCCGCGCTTGCCGAGGATGCGCGCATCGCCACCAGCGAACTGGCGCGGCAGATCGGGCTGTCGGCGCCCGCGACCGCCGACCGCGTGCGGCGGCTCGAAGCGCAGGGCGTGATTGCAGGCTTCACCGTCGAGCTCGACCCGCGCGCGCTCGGCTACACGCTGCAGGCGATCGTCCGCGTGAAGCCGCTGCCGGGGCAGCTGCATCTGGTCGAGGAGGTGTTGCGGCGGATTCCCGAATTCGTCGAATGCGACAAGGTGACCGGCGAGGACTGCTTCATCTGCCGGCTCTACCTGCGCACGATCGATCACCTCGACGACATCCTGTCGAAAGTGACGGAGCGCGCGGAAACGAGCACGGCGATCGTGAAATCCACGCCCGTGCCGCGCCGCCTGCCGCCGCTCGTCGAAGACGACGCCGCGCGCCGCTGACCGTCGGCGCGCTTGCCGCCGCGGCCCGTGCCGCTCACGCGGCCGCGTCGCGCGCGTCGAAGAACGCGAGCAGCTCGTCGAGCAGCGCGACGGGCGCCTCTTCCGGAATGTAGTGCCCGCAATCGAGCGCGCGGCCGCTGACGTCGCGCGCGACGCGCCGCCACTCGTCGAGCGGATCGAAGCAGCGGCCGACGATCCCATTCTCGCCCCACAGCACGCGCAGCGGGCACGCGACCTTGTTGCCGCGCTCGAGATCCGCGCGGTCGTGTTCGAGGTCGATCGTCGCCGACGCGCGGTAGTCCTCGCACATCGCGTGCACGGCGCCCGGCTGCGCGAGCGCGGCGCGATACGCGGCGAGCGCCTCCGGCGCGAACGGCGCGAGCCCGGCGGAACGGTTGCCCATCACCCGCTCGATATACGCATCGGTGCGGCCTTCGATCAGCGTTTCGGGCAGCGGCGCCGGCTGGATCAGGAAGAACCAGTGGAAATACGCGGTCGCGAACGCACGATCGGTTTGCTCGTACATCGCGAGCGTCGGCGCGATGTCGAGCAGCATCATCCGTTCGACGGCCGCCGGATGATCGAGCGCGAGCCGGTGCGCGACGCGCGCGCCGCGATCGTGCGCGCACACGTGGAATTGCTCGAAGCCGAAGTGCCGCATCACGGCGACCTGGTCGGCCGCCATCGCGCGTTTCGAATACGGCGCATGCAGCGCGTCGCTCGGCGGCCTGCCCGACGCGCCGTAGCCGCGCAGGTCGGTCGCGATCACCGTGAAGTGATTCGCCAGCGTCGCGGCGACGCGATGCCAGATCATGTGGGTCTGCGGATGGCCGTGCAGCAGCAGAAGCGGCGGCCCCGCGCCTCCTTTGACACCGAAGATGTCGGTGTCCTGCATCGTCACGCGAAACGATGCAAAAGCGTCGAACGACATGGTTTGTTTCTCGTGGGTTTGTTATGGCGGGTATTGTAGGAGCGCCCGGCCGGCTGCTGCACGCGGCTGAGCCCCCGAATGCGTAGAAAGAGAACACTCACTCGATTGTCGTCACGCCGCGCAGTTTGCTAAGCTCGCGTAGAACCGCACGACCGTTCGTATTAATATGGGCGCAGCGCCACGCCGCTACACTCGAAGCACCGTTCGACCGCCAAGCATGAATGCCGAAGCCGGCGCGATCGCGCCGGGTCCGGCCGCCCCTCGAGACTGGAGACATCACATGGCATTGCCCGCAGTCCTGCAGAACCTGACGCTGCCCGTCATCGCGTCGCCGATGTTCATCGTCAGCTACCCCGAACTCGTTCTTGCGCAATGCAAGGCGGGTATCGTCGGATCATTCCCCGCGCTCAACGCCCGCCCGGCCGAACTGCTCGACGAGTGGCTCACGCAGATCCAGTCCGAGCTCGCCGACCACAAGGCGAAGCACCCGGACGCGGTGATCGGCCCGATCGCGGTCAACCAGATCGTCCATCAGTCGAATGTGCGCCTCGAGCATGACGTGCGCGTATGCGTCGAGCACAAGGTGCCGATCTTCATCACGAGCCTGCGCGCGCCGGCGCGCGAGATCGTCGACGCGGTGCACGGCTACGGCGGCATCGTGCTGCACGACGTGATCAACCTGCGTCACGCGCAGAAGGCGCTCGAAGCCGGCGTCGACGGGCTGATCCTCGTCGCGGCCGGCGCCGGCGGCCACGCGGGCACGACCTCCCCGTTCGCGCTCGTCGGCGAAGTGCGCAGGATGTTCGACGGCCCGATCGTGCTGTCCGGCTCGATCGCGAACGGCGGGTCGATCCTCGCCGCGCAGGCGATGGGCGCCGACTTCGCGTACATGGGCACGCGCTTCATCGCGACGCAGGAAGCGCACGCGGTCGAGGACTACAAGCACGCGATCCTCAACGCGAAATCGTCCGACATCATCTATACGAACCTCTTCACCGGCGTACACGGCAACTACATCCGCGAGAGCATCGAGAAGGCCGGCCTCGATCCGGACGCGCTGCCCGAATCGGACAAGTCGAAGATGAATTTCGGCGGCGACAAGGCAAAGGCGTGGAAGGACATCTGGGGTGCCGGCCAGGGCGTCGGCCTGATGGACGACCTGCCGAGCGTCGGCGAGCTCGTCGAGCGGATGAAGCGCGAGTACGACGACGCGAAGGCACGGCTCGGCATCGCACGCTGACGCACGCGGCGGGTAGCGCCACCGCCGCGCATCCGCGCATCACGCCGGACCCAAACGAAAAAGCGCGAACCGCAACGGCTCGCGCTTTTTTCATGTCCGCCCGCAGGGCGCGGCGCCGGTCAGCCCGTGCGCTTGATCCGCGTGATCGGCAGCACGCGCAGGCGCGATTCGATCGACGGGCACAGCGACTGCCCTTCGAAACGCGCGGCGAGGAAGTCGACGAACGAGCGCACCTTCGCGGACACGTGGCGGCGGCTCGCATACACCGCATAGATCGGCGCCTCGTGCGGCGGCACGGAGTCGAGCAACACCGGCACGAGCCGGCCGGATTCGATGTCGTCGCCGACCACCTCGGTGCCGAGCAGCGCGATGCCCGCGCCCGCGAGCACGGCCGCGCGCAGCCCTTCGAGATGATTCACGATCAGGTTGCCGTTCAGGTTCACACGCGAGGCGGCGGCCGCGTCGATCACGAGCGAATCGAGCATCGTCGAATTCGAATCGCGGCGCAGGTAATTGTGGTGCGCGAGATCGGTGATCGTCTCGGGCGTGCCGTGCTTCTCGAGATACTCGGGCGACGCGACCAGCAGGATGTGCGCGGTCGCGATCTGCCGCGCGACCAGCGACGAGGATTTCAGTCCGTTGGGCGCCGCGCGCACCGCGATGTCATAGCCTTCCTCGATCAGGTCGACCACGCGATCGGACAGCGTCATGTCGACGATCACGTCCGGGAACCGGCCCGCATAATCGGTGACGGCCTGCATCACGTGCCGCAATCCGAACGCGGACAGCGACGTCACGCGCAGGCGGCCCTGCGGCACGACGCTCGCGGCGCCGACCGCCTGTCCGGCTTCGTCGAGTTCCGACAGCGCCTGCACGAGGCGCTCATAGTATTCGCGTCCCGCCTCGGTCGGCGCGACACGTCGTGTCGTGCGATGCAGCAGCCGCGCGCCGAGCTGCTGCTCGAGATGCATCACGTGCTTGCTCGCCATCGCGGCCGACATCTGCATGCGCTCCGCCGCGCCGACGAAGCTGCCCACTTCGACGACGTAGCGAAACACATTCATGCTGACGAGGGTATCCATCGAACTAGCTCGCAATTCCTGGGAATCATGCAATTACGAGATAGGGTAGCAAAGGATAGGAAACAAAAAGGTCAACAATGGCAAAACGGCGCTGCGAAAAGCGGCGCCGTTTCGGGGCGGGAAACTGGCGGGCGGGATGCGCGTGGCTGATTCGCGTCCCGCCATCGTCTCGTCAGAACTTTGCGCGGATACCGGCGCCGAACGTGTTGCCGCTCGACAGGCCGCTGATGTGGTCGTTCATGTACGCGGCGTAGACGTCGGTGCGCTTGGACAGCGGATAGTCGTAGCCGACGGCCCAGGTCTGGCGCGTCTGGTCGAGGCCGCCCGCGTCGCGCGAGTACGCATACGACGCCATCGCGTTGCCGACGCCGAGCGGCACCGACACGCCGCCCTGTGCGGTATTCACGTGCCAGCTGCCGGCGACCTGGTCGTTCTTCGTATACATATACTGGCCGAACAGCTTCACGTACTTCAGGTCGTAGGTCGCGCCCACCAGCCCGATGCCCTGGCTCTTCATGCCCGTCACGAGCGAGCTCAGGTCCTGCGGGCCGTTGTTGAAGTTCACGTACTGGTAGACGGCGGTCGCGGCGAACGGGCCGTTCGCGTAGTTGAACTGCGCGCTCCACTTCTTCGAGCGGTTGTCGCCGGCCGTGTTGCCGAGCGCGTACATCGCCCCGAAATTCAGGCCGCCGAACGAAGGCGACGTGTACGACAGCGCGTTGTTCCACCCCGAATCGCCGACCGCGCCCTGGTCGCTCGGATAGGTCGGGAACGTGCCGAGGCCGAGGAACACGTGGTACACCATCGGCGAGAAGGTGTACGAATCGTAGAACGGGTTGAACAGGATCGTCGACAGGAACAGGTGCGTCGTCAGGCGGCCCGCCGTCACCGTGCCGTACGGCGAGCTGACGCCGACGTACGCGTTGCGCGCGAAGAACGTATCGCCCTGGAAGCGGCCAAACTGGCCGTTCTGCGCGCGGAAGAAGCTCTCCAGCGTGAAGATCGCCTTGTAGCCGTCGCCGAGATCCTCCGCACCGTGCAGGCCCCAGTACGAGGTCGACATCCCGCCGCCCGACACGTTCCACGCGCGATCGCCGCCCGGGAACTTGGTTGCGCCGATCCATTCGTCCACCTGACCGTAGAGCGAGACGCTCGACTGCGCGTGGACGGGTGCGGCGGCCGCCACGCAGGCGGCCGCGGCGATCAGCTTGACGGACGTGCGCGACGCACGGCGAGCGAATGCTTTCATTGGATCTCCAGGATTTGTCGAATGGTCGATAAGTGGCGCGAGCGTTGTTTTTTGGAGCCGATTGCTTGCGTCGTATGGGGCGCAGCCATCTTTACGGATCATTTGTCCGGTCAAAATTGCGCACACTTATTGCGGGTATAGCGGCGGCATTAACTTCGCGGAATCGACAGATGGCCGCACGCGTCGCGGCGGGCCCGCGCGGGGCGGCACGCGACGGGACGGCCGCGGGACGGCGCCCGTGCCGGGCGCGAAAGATAGCGCAATGCGGCGGGAAAATCAGCGGAAATCTGCGCGCGACTGTGGCGAATTCGCATCACAGCCGGCGGGGGACGAGCGCGCGGCGGCGCTCAACGAACGCGCGGGGCGCTCAGTTTCGGTAGAACGGGGAGAAAGACGGCGAGTGGGCAGGTTCTTCCTGCGCGCGGGGCGGCGGCATCGGACGGCCGCCGCGCTCCTCGTTGTAGCGCGCGACGTCGGCGCGGATGGAGCCGGCACGCAGCGGCACGTTGCCGCCGCCCGGCGGGCGCGGCATCTGGCGGGAGTCGGTGCTGATCGGGCGATACGGGCTTTGCGCGGCGTAATGGCCGTACGACGGCGTCGGCCGCAGCCCCCAGCGGGATCCGTAGCCGCTCACACCGCCGGCACGGGCGCCGCCCGGCGGCAGCGCCCGGCGCCAGACCTGCGCGCCGGCGGCCGACTGGCCGTACGCGCGCATGTCGCCGCCGTCGAAACCGTGGCCGCCGAACGCATGACCGCCGTGCGGCGGTTGCGCGAGCGCGAACGGCATCAGCAGCGTGCCGAGCACGCCTGCCACCCATCGTCCGACCTTCAGTTTCACGCGTTCCGTCATCATTCATTGCCTGTTGCCGCTCGCCGCCGGTGTTTTCGGCTGACGCAAGCCTTTCAGCAGTAATTTATGAGCGGTCCGAAACGGTGTCGAGCCAAAAAGTGTTAGGTCGCCGGCATCGGTGTAACACCATGTTACTGCTAGGTTTTTTCACTTCCGCTGCCAATCGTGGCAGAACATTCTTCTGCCCATTCGCGCGCCGTCGGGCGGGCCTGCCGCATGCAATCGATTCATCAATCGATTCTCACAATGAATTTGTCTATTGAATGAGCAGCCGGGACAATATCGACTTCGCGCGCGCGAGATGCGCGCCGCCGTTTCCGAATCGAGCTCCCCGATGGCCCGTCCCCGTTTCCTCCCCGACAACTTCACGCTCGCGCTCGTCGGCACCGTCGTGCTCGCGAGCCTGTTGCCGTGCCGCGGCCCGGCCGCCCATGCGTTCAACTGGGCGACCAATATCGCGGTCGGCCTGCTGTTCTTCCTGCATGGCGCGAAGCTGTCGCGCGAAGCCGTCGTCGCGGGGGCAACCCACTGGCGGCTGCATGCGGTCGTGCTGCTCAGCACGTTCGCGCTGTTCCCGCTGCTCGGCCTCGCGCTGAAGCCCGTGCTGCAGCCGCTCGTCACCCCGACGCTCTATGCCGGCGTGCTCTTTCTGTGCACGCTGCCGTCGACGGTCCAGTCGTCGATCGCGTTCACGTCGATCGCGAAGGGCAACGTGCCGGCCGCCGTGTGCGCGGCGTCCGCGTCGAGCCTGCTCGGGATCTTCGTGACGCCGGCGCTTGTCGGCCTGATGATCACGTCGCAGTCGGCCGCGGCCGCGTCGCCGTGGAGTACCGTCGGCAGCATCGTGATGCAGCTGCTCGTGCCGTTCGTCGCCGGCCAGCTGCTGCGGCCCGTGATCGGCGGCTGGATCGAGCGCAATCGCGGCGTGCTGCGCTTCGTCGACCAGGGCTCGATCCTGCTCGTGGTGTACGTCGCATTCAGCGAGGCCGTGAACCAGGGGCTGTGGCACCAGATTCCGGCGCGCGCGCTCGGCGGCCTGCTGGTGGTCAACGTCGTGCTGCTCGTGATCGCGCTGGTGCTGACCACGGTCGTCAGCAAGCGGCTCGGCTTCAACCGCGCCGACCAGATCACGATCATCTTCTGCGGGTCGAAAAAGAGCCTCGCGGCCGGCGTGCCGATGGCGAAGGTGATCTTCTCCGCGCAGGCGGTCGGCGCGATCGTGCTGCCGCTGATGCTGTTCCACCAGATCCAGCTGATGGCGTGCGCGGCGCTCGCGCAGCGCTGGGGGGCGCGCGACACGCGCGGCGAGCGCGACGGCGAGGATGCCGCGGCCGGCACGGCGCGCACGCAGGGTACGCTGAACGCAGGCAAGCGCTGACGCGGCAGCGGCGCGGCCGGCATGGCGGGCCGCGCGGAGGTACGCGCCCTTGCGCTCCCGCCTCGGCCTCCCGCGCCGCGCCCTTTCAGCCCGACGTGATGCACGCACCATCGACGCGCATCGTGTCACGAAATCTTCATTCAATTCTTCGCGCGCGCTGCCGTTAAAGTCGGGCGTCCCGTCGCCTCGGCCGCCCTCCTCCATGCCCGCGCCCCATCCTGACTCGTCCGTTGCTCCCACCACGCGCCTGATCGCGGAGCGCGCGCTCGCCGCCGTGTTCCAGCCGATCGTCGACCTCGGCTCGGGCACGGTCGTCGGCTACGAAGGCCTGATCCGCGGCCCGCGCGGCACGGACCTCGAGCCGCCGGCCGCGCTGTTCGCGCAGGCCGCCCGCGACGGCGCGACGATCGCACTCGAGCAGGCGGCCGCGCTCACCTGCCTCGACGCGTTCGCGGCGCTCGGCTGCGACGGCAAGCTGTTCCTCAACTTCAGTGCGGGCACGATCGTGCAACTCGCCCGCGAGCGCGAGCGCGCGCGGCAACTGCTCGGCCGGGCGGGCGTCGGCGCCGAGCGCATCGTGATCGAGCTGACCGAGCAGACCGCGATGCCGGACGTCGCGCGCATCGAGCCGGCGGTCGCGTCGCTGCGCGACGCAGGCATCCAGTTCGCGCTCGACGACTACGGCACCGCGAACGCGAGCATGAACCTGTGGCTGCGCCTGCACCCGGATGTCGTGAAGATCGACCGCTTCTTCATCCACGACATCGCGCGCGACCCGCTCAAGTTCGAGGCGGTCAGGGCGATGCAGCACTTCGCGCACGCGAGCGGCGCGCAGCTGATCGCGGAAGGCATCGAGAACGCGAGCGACCTGATCGTCGTGCGCGACATGGGCATCCGCTGCGTGCAGGGCTTCCTGCTCGGCCGGCCGAGCGCGCGGCCGTCGCCGGTCGTCGCGCCGGCCGCGCGCGACGCGATCCGCACCCCGCACATCGCGGTGTTCCCCGGCGCGACGCGCACCGCGCGGCCGGCCGGCACGATCGCGGCGAAGATGCTCGTCCCCGCGCCGGCGCTGCCGCGCGAGGCGACCAGCAACGACGTGCTCGAGCTGTTCAACCGGATGCCCGGCCTGCACGCGGTCGCGCTCGTCGAACGCGGGCGGCCGGTCGCGCTGGTGAACCGGCGCGGCTTCATCGACCGCTTCACGCTGCCGTACCACCGCGAGGTGTTCGGCAAGAAGCCGTGCCTGCAGTTCGCGAACGACGCGCCGCTGATGATCGACAACGCGACGTCGGTCGAGCAGCTCGCGTTGCTGCTCGCGAGCCACGACCAGCGCTATCTCGCGGACGGTTTCGTGATCACCGAACACGGCCGCTACCTCGGGCTCGGCACCGGCGAGAGCCTCGTGCGCGCGGTGACGGAGATGCGCATCGAGGCCGCGCGCTACGCGAATCCGCTGACCTTCCTGCCCGGCAACATCCCGATCAGCGCGCATATCGACCGCCTGCTGGAGCGCGACGCCGGCTTCCATGCGTGCTACGTCGACCTGAACCAGTTCAAGCCGTTCAACGACCAGTACGGCTACTGGCGGGGCGACGAAGTGCTGAAGTTCGCGGCGACGGTGCTGGCCGGCGTGTGCGATCCGCAGCGGGATTTTCTCGGGCACGTCGGCGGTGACGATTTCCTCGTGCTGTTCCAGCGCGACGACTGGCGCGCGCGGGCGACCGACGCGATCGCGCGCTTCAACGACGGCGCGCAGCGCTTCTACACGCAGGCCGATCGGCTGGCGGGCGGGCTGCGCGGCGAGGACCGCCACGGCAACCCCGCGTTCTTCGGCTTCGTGACGATGGCAATCGGCGCGGTCGGCGTGCCGGCGGGCGCGCACGGCGCGATGCGCTATGGCAGCGACGAGATCGCGTCGGTCGCGGCGCTCGCGAAGCGGCGGGCGAAACAGCAGCCGGGCGGGCTCGCGGTCGTCGATCTCGACGCGGGCCGCGCGGCGCTGCGCGAGCGCGGCGAGCCGCCGCTCGCGGTGGCGGGCTGAGCGGTGGGTTGAGTGGTGGGCTGAGCGGTGGGCTGAGTGGTGGGTTGAGCGGTGGGTTGAGCGGCGGGTTGAGCGGTGGGTTGAGCGGTGGGTTGAACGACGGGCTGAGCGGTGGGCTGAACGACGGGCTGAGCGGTGGGCTGAACGGCGCGGGCTGCGCGGCGAGCGGCGGGCGGAACGGCGGGCCGAAAGCCGACCAGCGGCCGGCCGCATGCCGGGCGGCCGCTCGACCGGCCGTCGGCTTGCCCGAACGACATTCCCGGTGCTGCACGCCCGTGCCGCGCCAATCCCCGGCGACGCCTATCCGACCGGCCCTTTCGCGCCGAAGATCCGAACGCATGCGACGCGCCGCCTCCCGGCACCACCGCGCTGCATGCGATCACCTTGCCTTTTTCGCGTTTTGTTTAGTATTTTTAGTAACGGCGTTTTCGCAGATTAGCGCGTAAAAACCCGCTATTTCCGGGTATTCCCCGGTTATCCGGCCCGGATTTGGCGCCGATTTTTACTATACAATCGCCGTCACCCTAAACAAACCGGATCCCGAACGATGGGCACCACCATTCGCGACGTAGCGCGGGCGGCAGAGGTCTCGATCGGCACCGTCTCCCGCGCGCTGAAAAACCAGCCGGGCCTGTCCGAAGCCACGCGCGCGCGCATCGTCGAGATCGCGCAGCGGCTCGGTTACGACCCGGCCCAGTTGCGCCCGCGCGTGCGCCGGCTCACCTTCCTGCTGCACCGCCAGCACAACCGCTTTCCCGCCAGCCCGTTCTTCTCGCACGTGCTGCACGGCGTCGAGGACGCGTGCCGCGAGCGCGGCATCGTGCCGACGCTGCTCACGGTCGGCCCGAACGACGACGTGCTGCGCCAGATGCGCGCGCACGCGCCCGACGCGATCGCGGTGGCCGGCTTCATCGAGCCCGAGACGATCGAGGCGCTCGCCGCGACCGGCCGTCCGCTCGTGCTGATCGACCTGTGGGCGCCCGGGCTGCGCTCGGTGAACATCGACAACGCGACGGGCGCGGCGCTCGCGATGCGCCACCTGCTCGCCACCGGCCGCTCGCGGATCGCGTTCATCGGCGGCTCCGCCGCGCACTACAGCATCGCGCAGCGCGCGATCGGCTATCGGCGCGCGTTCTTCGAGGCCGGGCGGCTGTTCGATCCCGCGTACGAAGTGACGATCGACGCCGGGCTCGATCCCGACACCGGCGCCGCGCGCGCGATGCAGCAGCTGCTCGACGCGCCGGGCCCGAGCCCCGACGCCGTGTTCGCGTACAACGACGCCGCCGCGCTGGCCGCGCAGCGCGTGTGCATCGCGCGCGGCGTGCGGATTCCGGAAGACATCGCGATCGTCGGCTTCGACGACATCCCCGCCGCCGCGCACGCGAACCCGCCGCTCACGACGCTCGCCGTCGACAAGGAAGCGCTCGGCCGCCGCGGCGTCGAACTGCTGCTCGCCGAAGCGCCCGAGCGCACCGAGATCTCCCTGCCCGTCGAGCTGATCGTGCGGGCCAGCAGCCAGCCCGCCGGCTCACCGGCACTCGATACCGCCACGGTCACCGAATCATGAACATGCCCCCGGTCCAATCCCGTACGGCCACGCCGGCCAACCACGCGCAAGCGGCGCCGTTCGTCGCGAGCTTCCGCGATCCGTCGTTCCTGCTGTCGCACATCGAGGACACGCTGCGCTTCTACGCGACGAACGCGTTCGACCCGACGGGCGGCTTCTACCACTACTTCCGCGACGACGGCAGCATCTACAACCACACGTCGCGGCATCTGGTCAGCAGTTGCCGGTTCGTCTTCAACTACGCGATGGCGTACCGGCATTTCGGCGATCCGCGCCATCTCGAGTACGCGCGACACGGGCTGCGCTTCCTGCGCGACGCGCACTGGGACGACGCCCTGCAGGGCTACGACTGGGAACTCGACTGGCGCGACGGCGCGAAGCGCGAGACGCTCGATGCCACGCGCCACTGCTACGGGCTCGCGTTCGTGCTGCTGGCCGCCGCGCACGCGACGATGGCCGGCATCGACGAAGCGCGTGCGCTGATCGCGTCGACCTTCGAGCTCGCCGAGCACCGCTTCTGGGATGCGGCCGCGGGCCTCTATGCGGACGACGCGACGCCGAACTGGAACGTGTCGTCGTACCGCGGCCAGAACGCGAACATGCACATGACGGAGGCGCTGCTCGCGGCCTACGAGGCGACCGGCCACGTCACCTACCTCGACCGCGCGGAGAAGCTCGCGACCCATATCACGCAGCGCCAGGCCGCGCTGTCGGGCGGCCTCGTGTGGGAGCACTACCATGCGGACTGGTCGGTCGACTGGGACTACAACAAGGAAGACAGCTCGAACATCTTCCGTCCGTGGGGCTTCCAGCCCGGGCACCAGACCGAATGGGCGAAGCTGCTGCTGATTCTGGAGCGGCATCGCCCGCTCGACTGGCTGGTGCCGCGCGCGGCCGAGCTGTTCGACGCGGCGCTCACGCACGCGTGGGACGCCGATCACGGCGGCCTCTGCTACGGCTTCGGCCCCGACTTCACGATCTGCGACCACAACAAGTATTTCTGGGTGCAGGCGGAAACCTTCGCGGCGGCCGCGATGCTCGGCGCGCGCACCGGCAGCGAGCGCTTCTGGGACTGGTACGACGAGATCTGGCGCTACAGCTGGGCGCATTTCGTCGATCACCGCTACGGCGCGTGGTACCGGATCCTCACCTGCGACAACCGCAAGTACAGCGACGAGAAGAGCCCGGCCGGCAAGACCGACTATCACACGATGGGCGCGTGCTACGACGTGCTCGCGACCCTCGCGCGCGCGGCGCGCAGCGAGCCGACGCAATGAGCGGCGGCACGTTTCCGGCATTCGTGTCGGCAGGCGACATCCTGACCGACATGGTGCGCGCGGGCGACGCGCAGTGGACCTCCGTGCCGGGCGGCGCCGGCTGGAACGTCGCACGCGCGGTCGCGCGGCTCGGCGTGCCGAGCGCGCTCGCGGGCGCGATCGGCGAGGACTGCTTCTCCGACGTGCTGTGGCGCACCAGCGACGCGGCCGGGCTCGACCTGCGCTTCCTGCAGCGCGTGCCGCGCGCGCCGCTGCTCGCGATCGTCCACGAGACCCGGCCGCCTGCATACTTCTTCATCGGCGACGCCAGCGCGGACCTCGCGTTCGACCCGGCGCGGCTGCCGGCCGGCTGGACCGAACACGTGCAATGGGCGCACTTCGGCTGCATCAGCCTGGTGCGCGAACCGCTCGCGGGCACGCTCGTCTCGCTCGCGGCCGACTTGCACGCGCGCGGCGTGAAGATCAGCTTCGATCCGAACTACCGGAACCTGATGACGGCCGCGTACCGGCCGACACTGGAGAAGATGGCCGGCCTCGCCGACCTGATCAAGGTGTCCGACGAGGACCTGCGCCACCTGTTCGGCGGCGATGGCCCCGACGCGGTCGACGCGGTGCGCGCGCTGAATCCGCGCGCGGCCGTGCTCGTCACGCGCGGCGCGCAGTCGGCGACGCTCTACGCGGACGGCGACGTGCTCGAGGCGAGCCCGCCGCGCGTCGAGGTGGTCGACACCGTGGGCGCGGGCGACGCGTCGATCGGCGGCCTGCTGTTCAGCCTGATGGCCGCACCGCAGCGGTCGTGGCGCGAGCATCTCGCGTTCGCCCTCGCGGCGGGCGCGGCCGCGTGCCGGCATACGGGCGCGCACGCGCCGACGCTCGACGAGGTCGTCGCGCTGCTCGAACGGTGACGGCATGGGGACGGCATGGGCCGGCGCGCTGATCGGTCGCCGATTAGCGGCGCTGTACATGCTGCGCCGCAGTGCTACGATGAAATGTCCTATTGCGGGAGAGGCACGATGGACACGAACACGTTCACGAAAGGCATCTACACGGCCAAGGCGCATACGCAGCACACCGCCAACGGGCAGTTCCAGGGCTACGTGATCCTCGCCCGGGACGACGGCGACGAGACGGAGAACATGCGCTACGACGTCCACACGACGAGCCCGAGCGAGGAAGAGGCGTTCGACGAAGCGAAGGCGCTCGCGCACCGGATCCTCGGCGAGATCGAACTGTGATGCGCGCACCGTAATGCGCGGGACCATCGCGCGCGCCGCGGCCGGAGCGCGACGCGCCGCCGCATGCGGCGCGGCTCAGAGCAGCCGCGCGACCATCGACACCAGCATCGTCAGCACCAGCGTCGACATGAACGGGAACGGGTAGCGCCGCCCGCCGAGCGTCAGCGTGACGTCGCCCGGCATCCGCCCGATGCCGAGCTTGCCGAGCCACGGCCAGCAACGCGTCAGGATCATCACCGCGAAGAACGACGCCATCAGCCAGCGCAGCATGCTAGGGCCTGTTTCCATATGGAACGCGCATGCGTTGCCACGAGAACGGCCGCTCGCGAGGCGAGCGACGCCGCGAATACTGGACGTATTCGCAAGGAGCGCAACGCGGCGAGCGGCCGTTCTCGTGGCAACCCCAAATTAAAAAAATCATGTCACGGGAATGCCCGAAATCGCCCGTATGGCGGCGTCGCTCGTCGCTTGTTTGGCGCGGCCAAACGGCGCTCCTCACTCCTTGCCATACGCCCCGAAGGAAGTCCCCTTGGGGGACGAGCGATTTCGGGCATTCGCATGTGCGTTCCATATGGAAACAGGCCCTCGCCCCGTCAGAGCGCGTGCGAGCGGTCGCCGCGCGCGAACGCGTCGAGCGTGCCGTCGATCCCGCGCGAGAAGGCGATCACCTTGAACAGCTCGCCCATCTCGGCTTCCGAGATCAGCTTCTGCACCGCGTTCGCGGCCGGCAGGAACTGGTGGACGTCGGACGGATCGATCGCGGCCAGCGCGTCGGTGATGCCCGCGTTCAACAGGAAGCGCGCCTGCGACGTGTAGCCGAGCAGGTCGGCGCCGGTGCCGACGCCCGCGTCGTAGATGCCGGTGAATTCGACGTGCGCGGTGATGTCCTGCAGCCCCGGGTACAGGAAGGCGTCGTCGTGCGCGTGGTGGCGGTAGTGGCACATGAGCGTGCCGCGGTCGCGCTGCGGATGGTAGTACTCATGCGCGGGAAAGCCGTAGTCGACCAGCAGCACCGCGCCGCGCGCGAGCATCGTGCACACGGTGCGCGTGAACGCGAGCGCGGCTTCGTGCGTCTCGGTCACATAGCCGTCGTCGACGTCGAGCGTCGCGAGCACCGGCGGCAGGCCGACAGCGCCGGCGGGCCGGTCGTCGAACACGAACGCGTGCCGCGCGTCGAGCGCGACGCCGCGCTCGAGCCACGCGCCGCCCGCCTTCGCGAACAGGCGCACCGGCATCGCATCGAGCACCTCGTTGCCGACCACGACGCCGTCGAAGCGCTCGGGCAGCGCGTCGAGCCAGCGCACCTTGCCGGCGAGCGCCGGCGCGGCGGCCGCGATCGTGTCGCGCTGCCGTTCCCGCAGTTCGCCCGACAGATCGACGATCAGGTATTCGTCGAGTTCGACGCCGAGCGCATCGAGTGCCGCCAGCAGCCCGGCCGCGAGCTTGCCCGTGCCCGCGCCGAACTCCATCACGCGACGCGTGCCGCTCGCCGCGAGCGCGTCCGCGACGGGATTCGCGAGCGTCCGCGCGAACAGCGGCGACAGCTCGGGGGCCGTCACGAAATCGCTGCCGTCGTCGGCGCGGCGTCCGAACTTGCGCGCGCCGCCGCTGTAATAGCCGAGGCCGGGCGCGTACAGCGCGCGCTCCATGAAGCGGTCGAACGGCAGCCAGCCGCCGGCCGCCGCGATCTCGTCGCGCAGTTGCGCGGCGAGGGTTTCGGACTGCGCGAGCGCGTCAGGGCCGGGAGCAGGTAAACTAGCGGATTCGTGAGCTTTCGGGTTCATCCCGGCATTGTAAATGACCGTTTCAGCCGATACGTCGACCCCGCGCATCGCGCTCGTCGCAGGCGCGCTGGACAGCGCGGCCGACGCCGCGTCGCTCGGTCGTGCGCTCGCGACCGCCTTCGCGCAGCGCGGCTGGGACGTCGCGCTGCAACGCAGCCCGGGCGCGCCGCGCGCGGCCGGCGACGCGCTCATCGCCGAAATCGCCGCCCGGGGCCGCCGCGCGGCCGTACTCGACGCCGATCTGGCCCTGGAAGCCGACGCGGGCGCGCTCGTCGCCGCCTGCGGCACGGCGCTCGGCCGGCCCACGTGTGCGGTGTTCGTGAGCGCGTGCGCCGGCACCGACGACGCGCACACGGTAAACGGCGCATCGCTCGCCGGCGCGCTGGCCCGCAACGTGACGGCGCCGCTCGCGCTGGCCCGCGCGCTCGCCGATGCGACGCCCGACGCCGCGCACGACGATGAAACGCTGCGCGCGTGCGTGATCCACGTGCTCGACCAGGCGCTGTTTCACCCGGCGCCGGCCCAGCTGTCGCACGCGCTGATGCAGGCCGCGCTGAACCGCGCGACCGCCGCGCTGGCGCTGGCGCTCGCGCCGAAGGTGCGCGTCGCGGCGCTCGTGCGCGGCCACGCGCCGCACGCGGACGACATCGCGGCGGCCGCCTGCTATCTCGCGAGCGCGCCCGGCGTGACGGGCGCGACGCTGACCGTCGACGGCGGCGAGCACCTGGTGCCGCCCGCCGCCGGCCCGAATGAATGAACTGCGCGGAAACGCGCGGCCTGATAGCCGCCGTCCGCACCGCTTTGCGTGCGCGCACGCCAATTTGACTGGGACGACCATGTTTTCCGCTCTCCTGCACCCCCGCCTCGCGGACTGCCGCAGGCTCTACCTGCGCGACTACGAGGTGCACATCAACATCGGGGCCTTCGAACACGAGAAGCGCGGCGAGCAGCGCGTCATCATCAACGTCGACCTGTTCGTGCCGCTCGCGCTGTCCACCCCCGTCGACGACCGGCTGCATGAAGTCGTCGACTACGACCTGATGAAGCAGAGCGTCGCGCAGTGCCTCGCGCGCGGCCACATCCACCTGCAGGAAACGCTGTGCGACGCGATCGCCGCGAACCTGCTGGCGCACGACACCGTGCGCGCGGTACGTGTCCGTACCGAGAAACCGGACGCCTATCCGGACTGCGACGCCGTCGGCGTCGAAGTCTTTCGCATCAAGGACGAGGAGCGCGCATGAACGCCCCCCACATGCATGACACGGCGGCCGATGGCGCCGCCATCGAAGCCACCGTCGCCGACATCGCCCGCCCCGCGCTGACGCGCCGCGAGCAGAAGGAAGCGTACGAGAACAACAAGCTGTTCAAGCGGATCGTGCGCCAGGTCGGCCAGGCGATCGGCGACTACAACATGATCGAGCAGGGCGACAAGGTGATGGTGTGCCTGTCGGGCGGCAAGGACAGCTACGCGATGCTCGACGTGCTGCTGCGCCTGCGCGAGCGCGCGCCGATCGACTTCGACATCGTCGCGGTCAACCTCGACCAGAAGCAGCCGGGCTTCCCCGAGCACGTGCTGCCCGAATACCTGACGCAGATCGGCGTGCCGTTCCACATCGAGAACCAGGACACCTACAGCATCGTCAAGCGGCTCGTGCCCGAGGGCAAGACGACCTGCTCGCTGTGCTCGCGGCTGCGCCGCGGGATCCTGTACCGCGTGGCCGGCGAGCTCGGCGCGACCAAGATCGCGCTCGGCCACCACCGCGACGACATCCTGCAGACACTCCTGCTCAACATGTTCTACGGGGGCAAGCTGAAGGGGATGCCGCCGAAACTGCAGTCGGACGACGGCAAGAACGTCGTGATCCGGCCGCTCGCGTACGTGAAGGAGACCGATCTCGAGAAATTCGCGGAGCTGCGCGAATTCCCGATCATCCCGTGCAACCTGTGCGGCAGCCAGCCGAACCTGAAGCGCGCGGAAATGAAGGCGCTGATCCGCGACTGGGACAAGCGCTTCCCGGGCCGCGTCGACAACATGTTCAGCGCGCTCGCGAACGTCGTGCCGTCGCACCTGATGGATACGACCCAGTTCCCGTTCGCGTCGCTGCGCGCGACCGGCCAGGCCGATCCGCAGGGCGACATCGCGTTCGACGAGGAGCCGTGCGCGTCCGGCGACGACACCGCCGCCGCGCGTGACGGCACCCGACCGATCTCGATCGTCCAGTTCGACGACCTGTAAGCAGGGCCGGAACACCCGCCGGAACCCCCGCCCACGGCCGCATTCCGGCGCTGTCGCCCCGCCGCGACAGGCCCGGAACGCCAGGGGCCGCATGCTAAAATGGACGGCTTCGAACTCCTCTGACAAGCTGGCGCCATGAATATCGTGATTTTGGCGGCAGGCACCGGCAAGCGCATGCGTTCCGCGCTGCCGAAAGTGCTTCATCCCCTGGCCGGCAGGCCGCTCCTCTCCCACGTGATCGACACCGCGCGCACGCTGCAGCCGTCGCGGCTCGTCGTCGTCGTCGGTCATGGCGCCGAGCAGGTCCAGGCCGCCGTCGCCGCGCCCGACGTCCAGTTCGCGCTGCAGGCCGAGCAGCTCGGCACCGGCCATGCGGTGCGCCAGGCGCTGCCGCTGCTCGATCCCGCGCAACCGACGCTGGTGCTGTACGGCGACGTGCCGCTCACCCGCGCGTCGACGCTGCGCCGTCTCGTCGACGCCGCGCGCGAAGGCCGCTACGGGATTCTGACCGTCACCCTCGACGATCCCACCGGCTACGGCCGCATCGTGCGCGACACGTCCGGCTTCGTCACGCGCATCGTCGAGCAGAAGGACGCGTCGCCCGAGCAGCTGAAGATCGCCGAGATCAACACCGGCATCATCGTCACGCCCACGGGCCAGCTGTCGATGTGGCTCGGCGCGCTGAGGAACGAGAACGCGCAGGGCGAGTACTACCTGACCGACGTCGTCGAACTCGCGATCGAGGCCGGCTTCGAGGTCGTCACGTCGCAGCCCGACGACGAATGGGAAACGCTCGGCGTGAACAGCAAGGCGCAGCTCGCGGAACTCGAGCGCATCCATCAGCGCAACGTCGCCGATGCGCTGCTCGTCGACGGCGTCACGCTCGCCGATCCGGCGCGCCTCGACGTCCGCGGCACGCTGCGCTGCGGCCGCGACGTGTCGATCGACGTGAACTGCGTGTTCGAAGGCAACGTGACGCTCGCCGACAACGTGACGATCGGTGCGAACTGCGTGATCCGCAACGCATCGGTCGGCGCCGGCACGCGCATCGATTCCTTCACGCACATCGACGGCGCCGAGCTCGGCGCGGACACCGTGATCGGCCCGTACGCGCGGCTGCGCCCGGGCGCGCAGCTCGCGGACGAAGCGCACGTCGGCAACTTCGTCGAGGTGAAGAACGCGGTGATCGGCCACGGCTCGAAGGCGAACCACCTGACGTACATCGGCGACGCCGACATCGGCGCGCGCGTGAACATCGGCGCAGGCACGATCACCTGCAACTACGACGGCGCGAACAAGTTCCGCACCGTCATCGAGGACGACGTGTTCGTCGGCTCGGACACGCAGTTCGTCGCGCCGGTGCGCGTCGGCCGCGGCGTGACGATCGCGGCCGGCACGACGATCTGGAAGGACGTCGCCGAGGGCGTCCTCGCGTTGAACGAGAAGACGCAGACCGCGAAGAGCGGCTACGTCCGCCCGGTCAAGAAGAAAAGTTGACATCACGCGGGCGCCCCACGGCGCCCGTTTCCACATAGAGGGTAGATTTTCATGTGCGGCATTGTCGGCGCAGTTGCGCAGCGTAATATCGTTCCGGTGCTGATCGAAGGATTGCGGCGCCTCGAATACCGTGGCTACGATTCGTGCGGTGTCGCCGTGCTCGAGCCGGACGCACCGAAGCGCGC
The DNA here is from genome assembly GCF_046534765.1 of Burkholderia sp. SIMBA_062. Taxonomy (NCBI): domain Bacteria; kingdom Pseudomonadati; phylum Pseudomonadota; class Betaproteobacteria; order Burkholderiales; family Burkholderiaceae; genus Burkholderia; species Burkholderia sp. SIMBA_062. Next base: position 197,075 of record NZ_JAWRYD010000001.1, on the reverse strand, counting down.
GCGCAGCGTCGCGCGCGTCGCCGATCTCGACGCGCAGGTCCACGATTCGCACCTCGAAGGCACGACCGGCGTCGCGCACACGCGCTGGGCGACGCACGGCGCGCCCGTCACGCACAATGCGCACCCGATCTTCTCGTCGAACGCGCTCGCGCTGGTGCACAACGGCATCATCGAGAACTTCGAGACGCTGCGCGACGCGCTGCGCGCGAAGGGTTACGAATTCGTGTCGCAGACCGACACCGAAGTGATCGCGCACCTCGTGCACAGCCTGTATCGCGGCAACCTGTTCGACGCCGTGCGCGAAGCCGTGCAGCAGCTGCACGGCGCGTATGCGATCGCGGTCACCCACAAGGACGAGCCGCATACGGTCGTCGGGGCGCGCCAGGGCTCACCGCTCGTCGTCGGTCACGGCGACGGCGAGAACTTCCTCGCGTCCGACGCGCTGGCGCTGGCCGGCAGCACCGACCGCTTCACATTCCTCGAGGAAGGCGACGTGTGCGAACTGTCGCTCGACGGCGTGAAGATCGTCGACCGCCACGGCGCGCTCGCGCAGCGCGAGATCCGCGTCGTCAGCGCGTACGGCGGCGCGGTCGAGCTGGGCCCGTATCGCCACTTCATGCAGAAGGAAATCTTCGAGCAGCCGCGCGCGATCGGCGACACGGTGCCGCAAACCGAAGCGTTCGACGCGACGCTGTTCGGCGAGGCGGCCCCCGCCGCGTTCGCCGGCATCGACAGCCTGCTGATCCTCGCATGCGGCACGAGCTACTACTCGGGTCTCACCGCGAAGTACTGGCTCGAATCGATCGCGAAGATCCCGACCCAGGTCGAGATCGCGAGCGAATACCGCTACCGCGAATCGGTGCCGAACCCGCGCCAGCTCGTGCTGGTGATCTCGCAATCGGGCGAGACGGCCGACACGCTCGCCGCGCTCAAGCACGCGCAGTCGCTCGGCCACACGCATACGCTCGCGGTGTGCAACGTCGCGACGAGCGCGATGGTGCGCCTCACCGAGATGCAGTTCCTGACGCACGCGGGCACCGAGATCGGCGTCGCGTCGACGAAGGCGTTCACGACCCAGCTCGTCGCGCTGTTCGTGCTGGCCGCGACGCTCGGCAAGCTGCGCGGGCACGTCGACGCCGCGCAGGAAGCGGAATTCCTGAAGCAGCTGCGCCACCTGCCGGCCGCGCTGAACAGCGTGCTCGCGCTCGAGCCGCAGATCATCGCGTGGTCGGAGGAATTCGCACGCAAGGAAAACGCGCTGTTCCTGGGCCGCGGGCTGCACTACCCGATCGCGCTCGAAGGCGCGCTGAAGCTGAAGGAAATCTCGTACATCCACGCGGAGGCCTATCCGGCCGGCGAACTGAAGCACGGGCCGCTCGCGCTCGTCACGGAAGCGATGCCGGTGGTGACGGTCGCGCCGAACGACACGCTGCTCGAGAAGCTGAAATCGAACATGCAGGAAGTGCGTGCGCGCGGCGGCGAGCTGTACGTGTTCGCGGATGCCGACACGCAGATCGTCAACGACGACGGCCTGCACGTGATCCGGATGCCGGAACACTACGGGCAGTTGTCGCCGATCCTGCACGTCGTGCCACTGCAGCTGCTCGCGTATCACACCGCGTGCGCGCGCGGCACCGATGTGGACAAGCCGCGCAACCTCGCGAAGTCGGTGACGGTGGAGTAATGCAGGTCCCCCGGACGGGCTGTCGCTGCCCCGTCCGGACCGCGTATCGGTACGAAGCAGCGCACGAAGCAGGCCGTTCGGCCAGGTCGAAATATGTACCACGTAGTGGTATATAATCCTGTGCTAACTCGACTGGCTCGACATGTCTGCTTCCGTACGACGCGTGTTCAAGACGAAGTGGTTTCACAAGGCAGCAGGAAAAGCGGGAATCGCCGATCGCGAACTGTGCCGGGCGGTTCGGGAACTGGCGCGGGGCCACGGCATCGACCTCGGCGGCAACGTCTGGAAGAAGCGCCTGGACGACAATCGCCACCGAGGCATCGTGCTGGGCAAGGTCGGGCATACGTGGGTGTTCGTGTTCCTGTTCGCGAAACGTGATCGCGACAACATCGATGCACGCGAGCTGCGCGCCTTCAGGAAGCTCGCCGCGGATGTCGGTCGACACACCGACGTCGACATCGCGACGCTGGTCGCACTGAACGAGTGGGTGGAGATTTGCAATGGCTAAGAGTCGATTCAAGAGCGACGCGACGGAGGCGGTCCACAGCGCCGCGTCGGGCCTTTATCACGCGCAATTGATCGACAAGAAGACGATGCGCGAATACGACGCGCTCTGCATCGAAGCTGCACCGCAGTTCGATCCGGAGGCGATCGCCCGTATCCGCAAGTCGGTCAACGTCAGCCAGAGCGTGTTCGCGCTCTATCTGAACACGACCACATCGACGATCCGCCAGTGGGAACAGGGCGACAAGCGTCCGAGCGGCATCGCCGCGCGTATGCTGCAGATCGTCGAGAAGCACGGGCTCGAGGTGTTCTCCTGAACCGCCTTCCCCGAATGCGCACGGGCGGCCGATCCCCCACCGGACACCGCGCGCGAGCCGCAAGCAAGATGACGGAGAGACCATGGTAAGACTGTTTGGATGCGGATTGCTGGCGCTGACGTTCGCGTCGACGGGCTGGGCGGCCGAGCACTACGTCGAAGTCTGGAACCCGCCGGAGGCGCGGCATCCGGCAGCACGTACACCGGATGCCCATACGCCGGATGCCCGTACGCCGGATGCCCGTACGCCAGCCCCGCGCACGAGCGCCGACGCGCACGCCGGCGGCAAGGCCGCGGAAAAGCACGCGAGCGTGCAGCCGAAGGCCGCGGTCAAGCCGCACAAGCGCCGCGTCGCGCAAGCCGTGAAGGCCGCCCCACATCGTCCGCCCGCCGCGACGGTCGACGCGCCGGCCGCACCGCGCCCGGTCGCGCAGCCCGCGCCGGGCCGGCTCACGGTGATGCAGCCGGCGGCGCCCGACACGCCGCACGCGCTCAATTACTCCCACATCCCGCGGCAATACACGCCGGACGGCAACGTGCTGCGCGTCGGCACGAACGCCCGTTCCGCGAAGGTGACGCGATAATGGAAGCGCAGAGCTATCACGGCTACCAGATCTGGGGCCACGCCATCCTGCAGCAGGACGAGATCCTGCAGCCCGAACGCTTTGCGGCGAGCGGCACGATCACGCAGAACAATCGGCTCGTCGAAGCGTCGGGCGTGCTCGGCGTGTTCGATACCGAGGACGAAGCGCGCGAAGCAGGGCTCGAATGGGCCCGTGCATGGATCGACGGTCATCGCTGAACGGGTCATGCGCGAACTGCGCGCGAACCGTCAACGCAAAGAAAAAGGGGCGTCCACGACGCCCCTTTTTGCATTTCCGGCCCGCCGGCTCAGGCGACGGGACGCGGCGGCCTCATGGCCGTACGCGGGCGGCCGACGAGCCGCGTGAGCACGACGATCGCGACCAGCGTGACGACGTACGCGACGATCTGAATCCCCGCCGGACGCGCGGTATAGCCGACCAGCGTGTGCAGCGCCTTGCCGACGATGCTCGATTCCTTGAGCAGCCACGACGTGTCCCACACCGTATCGCCCCACGACGGCACGAGTCCCGCCGCGAGCAGGAAGCCGGCGCACTGGCTCGCCATCCCCGCCGCGAGCAGCACGATCAGCGCATTGGTGACGGAGAACAGGCGCTTCAGCGGAATCTGCAGCAGGCCCGCGTACATCGCGTAGCCGAGCCCGGCTCCGCCGAGCACGCCGAGCAGCCCGCCGACGATCATCTGCGGCGTCTGTCCCGGATCGCCCGCCGCGATGCCGTACAGGAACAGCACGGCCTCGGAGCCTTCGCGCAACACCGCGACGCCGACCACGATCGCAAGCCCCGTCAGCGGCCGGCTGCCGGCCGCGACGGCCCGCCCGACTTCGCCCATGTGCAGCGCCATCTCGCGGCCGTGGCTGCTCATCCAGATGCAGTGCCACGCCAGCATCAGCGTCGCGACGAACATCACGCCCGCGTTGAAGACTTCCTGCCCCATGCCGGACGCCCATTGCGAGATCACGTCGGCGAACGCGGCGATCAGGCCCGCGCCGATCACGCCGCCGACGAGCCCGCCGCCGACCCACCAGCCGCGCCGCGGCACGCCCTTCGTGGCGGCCATCACGATCGAGACCACCAGCGCGGCCTCGAGCACTTCACGAAAGACGATCAGGGCGGTCGACAGCATGGCGATATCCGCTTACTTGACGGTCAGGTGCGTCTTCGACTGCGCTTCGTGATACTCGTCGTGAAACTCGTAGGTGCCGGCCTTGAGCGGCCCGACGAGAATCTCGACCGACTTGCCGGCCGGCACGACCTTCTCCGCCTTGAAATCGTCGCTTTCGAATTCCGCGGGCGTCGCGTCGAGGTTCTTCACGACGAACTTCACCTTCTTGCCGGCCGGGATCGTCACGCCATCGGGCGAGAACTTGTGGTCCTTGAGCGTCAGGTTGACGACATCGTCGGCCGCGAAGGCGGACGTTGCCGATGCGCCCAGGAGGGCCAGTGCGAAGCCGATGGCGAAACGAGTCATGTTGGTAATGAAAAGAAGTATCGAGGGGAATCGATACTAAGATCGATTCGCATTTTCAACTCCAAGTACCCTTACTCGGAACATGGAGATCGTGCAGCGTCGATTTCGCATGCGCGTTGTCGCGCAAGGCTGCGCCAGGTTTCGCCGACAATGTGCGGTCGTCAATCGGGAGAAGTTCGGGTCGACGTGCGCAGGCAAGCCGACAATTCGTCAGACTTCATGTTTACAAACAGCTGTTGCGCACCCGCACGCCGCGAACGGACTTGACCTTCCCACCATGGCAAGCTTCATGCTGGATGTAATCGTCAATCGTCAACTCAGGAGAACACGATGGAATTCGAAGTCCAGGACATGACCTGCGGCGGCTGCGCCAACGCGATCACGCGCGCCGTGACGGCGGCGGACCCGGCCGCGAAGCTCGATATCGACGTGGCCGCGAAGCGCGTCAAGGTCGAATCGGCGCAAGGCGCCGAGCGTGTGCAGTCGATCATCGAGGCCGCGGGCTTCCACCCGGCACTGCGCTCGGCCTGACGCGGGTGCGGCGCACGCGGGCGCAGTGCACGGCACCGCGCCCGCACACGGGCCGCGTCAGCGCAGCCGGATCAGCGTCGACTTCAGTTCGGTGTACTTCTCGAGCGCGTGCAGCGACTTGTCGCGGCCATTGCCCGACTGCTTGTAGCCGCCGAACGGGAAGTTCATGTCGCCGCCCTCGTCGTAGCAGTTCACCCACACCGTGCCCGCGCGCAGCCGGCGCGACACGTCGTGCGCGGTCGTCAGATCCGACGTCCACACGGCCGCCGCGAGCCCGTACTCGGTATCGTTCGCGATCCTCACTGCCTCGTCGACATCGTCGAACACGATCACCGACAGCACGGGACCGAAGATCTCCTCGCGCGCGATTCTCGCATCGGGCTTCACCTCGAACACCGTCGGCTCCACGTAGAAGCCGCCCGATGCCTCGTTCACGCGTGCGCCGCCCGTGACGAGCGTGCCTTCCTTGCGCCCGGCGTCGATGTAGCCCAGCACGCGCTCGAGCTGGATCCCGTCGACGATCGCGCCCATCGATACCGACGGATCGAGCGGGTTGCCCGGCACGTACGCACGCGCGGCCGCGACTAGCTTCTCGATGAACGTATCCTTGATGTCGCGATGCACGAGCAGGCGCGAGCCGGCCGTGCACATCTCGCCCATGTTGTAGAAGATCGCGCCGGCCGCGGCCTGCGCGGCGCGGTCGAGATCCGGACAATCGGGCAGCACGATGTTCGGCGACTTGCCGCCGAGTTCGAGCCATGCACGCTTGAGGTTCGACTGCGCGGCGTACTGCATGATCAGCTTGCCGACCGCGGTGGAACCGGTAAACGCGATGCAGTCGACGTCGCGATGCAGCGCGAGCAGCTTGCCCGGTTCGCCCGCGCCCGGCACGACGTTGAACACGCCGGCCGGGATGCCGGCCTCGAGCGCGAGCTGCGCGACGCGGATCGCGGTGAGCGGCGACTTCTCCGACGGTTTCAGCACGACGCTGTTGCCGGCCGCGAGCGCCGGGCCGAACTTCCATGCGGCCATCAGGATCGGGAAGTTCCACGGCACGACGGCCGCCACCACGCCGACCGGCTCGCGCGTGACGAGACCGACGAGATGATGGTCGGCCGGCGCGACTTCGCCGCCGACCTTGTCGATCGCTTCGGCGAACCACTCGACGCAATACGCGGCGCCCGGCACGTCGACCGTCGTCGTATCGCCGATCGGCTTGCCCGCGTCGAGCGTCTCGAGCAGCGACAGTTCGTCGAGATGCTCGCGCATCAGCGCGGCCCAGCGCAGCAGCACGGCCTTGCGCGCGCGCGGATTCAGTCCGGCCCACACGCCGGCGTCGAACGCGCGACGCGCGGCCGCCACCGCGGCGTTCACATCGGCTTCGCCGCAATCGGCCACCTTCGCGAGCACGCGGCCGTCGATCGGGCTCACGCAGTCGAACGTCTTGCCGCCGTGCGCGTCGCGCGACGCGCCGTCGATGAATGCGCGCCCTTCGATCTCGAGCGACGCCGCCTTGTCCTGCCAGTCAGCCAAAGTCAACTTGTTCATCAGGATGCCTCAATTGTCGTGGCATTCGCGCAGCAGAGCGCCGCGCAATGGCAACACTGCCGGCGGCGAATGCGGTGATGCGCGGTCAGAAGGTCGCCGGCGAATTGGCCGACACGACCTCGCAGAGCTGTTCCGCGCTGGGATTGCGAAAACGGTGCGGCAAACGGCTTTCGAAGTAGTAGCCGTCTCCGGGGTCGAGCAGCCAGGTCGCGCTGTCGACGGTGAGCTCCAGCCGGCCCGACACGACCACACCGCCCTCGTGGCCCGCATGCACGAGCATCTCGGGCCCCGTATCGGCAAGCGGCTGGTAGATCTCGCGCATGATGCACATGTTGCGATCCTTCACGCCCGCGCCGACCAGGTGAAACGCGAGCGTGTCGTTGCCGAGGTTCGGCATCTCGTCACGGCGCGACACGATCGAGCGCGACTCGACCAGCTCGAACGTGAAGAACTCCGCGAGACTCATCGGGATGCATTCGAGCAGCTTCTTCAGCGAGCCGACCGACGGGCTCACGCGGCCCTGTTCGATCAGCGAGATCGTGCCGTTGGTCACGCCGGCCCGCTTCGCGAGTTCGCGCTGCGACAGGCCATGCTTGTTGCGCACGAAACGCAGGCGCTCGGCGACTTCGGTAGACATCGATTCGGTTTCGGACACGATAGTAGTGCGGTGAAAAGGTGAAACGACGCATTGGGCAGCCGTTGAATATTCTAATCACTTTATGCCGTGCATCAGCGGGGAAAACCCTGAAAGGCGTTCGAAATAATGAACACGCGAAACCGCATTCCATTTGCGAATATTTTGTTCGGAATGCCTCGGGAAAGCCCTGACACGACACCGTCAAAAAACATTTGACGCCGTTTTTGGCTCGTATATGCTGGCTCTCAGGTCAGCGTCATTGACCATTCACCGGCACCGAAAAACGTTATCGCAACGTAAAAAAACGATGCCGATCGATGTAAATGACGCAGGCCCGGCACCTCGATTATTTTAAACGCCCCGCGCGCCGAAACGATCAGGTGTTCAATACTTTCAACAACCAGTCGAGTGTAATCGTGAGAGTCCGTGGCCCTCTGGTGAGGTGGGATCGAGGCGATGTGCGAAGTTTGCGCAGCGCTGGTCCCGCTTCCGATGGCAGTTGCGGCTGGCATAGTCCTCGCCTGCTGCACCTGTCGATCTACACCATCCTGTCCCGTCGTTCCGTTCGGCGCCACAACGCCGTATCCGCACGTGCATTCGTGGCCGTCGATACCGACGAAGTCGCGTCGCTGCTGCCATAGCGCCTCTCCCCCTTTTCTCGTCGTCCGTTTCAGCTGCCTGTTCGTCTGCCGCGTTTTCCGCGCGGTGACGGAACGCGTTCGCGCATCGATTGCCGCGTCGCGTATCGCAATGAAACGAACGATCGCCTGACCGTCGCGCACAGCGCGGGCCGCCACGCGACCCCGTCGTGCCCATTCACCAGCGGCCCCGGCGCTCTGCGCCAGGCTGCGGGGCTCTGTCGCGCCCGCGTTTTGCCATCTCCGGCGCAACGCACGCGCAAGCCTTATGGATAACTGATTGACGTCATGGAAAGGAAACCCCTCGTCGGCATCACCGCCGACTTCACGCAGATCGGCGCACACGCGTCGCACACGGTCGGCGACAAGTACGTCGCGGCGATCGTCGACGGCGCGCACGCGTTCGCGATGGTGCTGCCCGCTCTCGGCGATCGGCAGTCGGTCGACGACGTGCTCGACACGGTCGACGGCCTGCTGTTTACCGGCAGCTATTCGAACGTCGAGCCGCATCTGTACGGCGGCGAGCCGAGCACACCCGGCACGAAGCACGACCCCGCGCGCGATGCGACGACGCTGCCGCTGCTGCGCGCGGCGATCGCGGCGGGCGTGCCGGTGCTCGCCGTATGCCGCGGCTTCCAGGAGCTGAACGTCGTCTGCGGCGGCACGCTGCATCAGCACGTGCACGACGTGCCGGGCTTCGCGGATCACCGCGAGGACGACGCCGCGCCGATGGAATCGCAATACGGCCCCGCGCACGTCGTGCACCTGACGCCCGGCGGCAAGCTGCAAGCGCTCGCCGGCGGGCGCGACGAAGTGCACGTGAACTCGCTGCACAAGCAGGGCATCGCGCAGCTCGGCGCCGGCCTCGCCGTCGAAGCCGTCGCACCGGACGGCCTGATCGAGGCCGTGAGCGTCGTCGACGCACCGGCTTTCGCACTCGCCGTGCAATGGCATCCGGAATGGCGGCACGCGCAGGACCCGCTGTCGAGCGCGATCTTTCGCGCGTTCGGCGACGCCTGCCGCGCCCGCCGCGCCGCCCGCACGCACACCACGGCCGCCGCCGCGCTCGCCTGAGCGCGCCGACCCACACAACGAGAACGGACATGCAAGACATGGAAGACTTTCTGAGACAGCACCGGATCACCGAAGTCGAGGCGATCATTCCCGACATGGCCGGCATCGCACGCGGCAAGATCACGCCGCGCAACAAGTTCACGTCCGGTGAATCGATGCGCCTGCCGCAGGCCGTGATGGTGCAGACCGTCACCGGCGAATATCCGGAAGACGGCTCGCTGACCGGCGTGACCGATCCCGACATGGTGTGCGTGCCCGACACGTCGACGATCCGCCTGATCCCGTGGGCCGTCGACCCGACCGCGCAGGTGATCCACGACTGCGTGCACTTCGACGGCTCGCCGGTCGAGATCTCGCCGCGCTATGTGCTGCGCCGCGTGCTCGCGCTGTACAAGGCGAAGGGCTGGAAGCCAGTGGTCGCGCCGGAGCTGGAGTTCTACCTGGTCGACATGAACAAGGATCCGGACCTGCCGCTGCGCCCGCCGGTCGGCCGTACGGGCCGCCCTGAAACGGGCCGCCAGTCGTATTCGATCGAAGCTGTCAACGAGTTCGATCCGCTGTTCGAGGACATCTACGAGTACTGCGAAACGCAGGGTCTCGACATCGACACGCTGATCCACGAAGTCGGCGCCGCGCAGATGGAGATCAACTTCATGCACGGCGACGCGCTGTCGCTGGCCGACCAGGTGTTCCTGTTCAAACGCACGGTGCGCGAGGCGGCGCTGCGGCACAACATGTACGCGACGTTCATGGCCAAGCCGATGGAAGGCGAGCCGGGCTCCGCGATGCACGTGCACCAGAGCATCGTCGACGAGGAAACGGGCCGCAACCTGTTCACGTCGCCGGAGACGGGCGGTGCGACCTCGCTGTTCTACAACTACCTCGCCGGGCTGCAGAAGTACACGCCGGCACTGATGCCGATCTTCGCGCCGTACATCAACTCGTATCGCCGGCTGTCGCGCTTCATGGCCGCGCCGATCAACGTGCAGTGGGGCTACGACAACCGCACGGTCGGCTTCCGCATCCCGCATTCGGGCCCGGCCGCGCGCCGCATCGAGAACCGGATTCCGGGCGTCGACTGCAACCCGTACCTCGCGCTCGCGGCGACGCTCGCGGCCGGCTATCTCGGCATGACGCAGCGCCTCGAGCCGACTGAACCGCTCGTCAGCGACGGCTACGACCTGCCGTACCAGCTGCCGCGCAACCTCGAGGAAGGGCTCACGCTGATGGCCGCGTGCGAGCCGCTCGGCGAGATTCTCGGCCACAAGTTCCTGAAGGCGTATTTCGCGCTGAAGGAAACCGAATACGAAGCGTTCTTCCGCGTGATCAGCTCGTGGGAACGCCGCCATCTGCTGCTGCACGTGTAAGCGCGCGCACGAACGTACCAAGGAAATACGGAGGAAACATGACGTACCGCAACGAATCAGCGTGGATCCAGCCGGCCGCACCCGCCGCCGCGCCGCGCACGACGCAGGCCCGCACGACCGCCGAATACCGCGCGCTCGACGCCGCGCATCACATTCACCCGTTCTCGGACATGGGCGCGCTCAATCGCGCGGGCAGCCGCGTGATCGTGAAGGCCGACGGCGTCTACCTGTGGGACTCCGACGGCAACAAGGTGATCGACGGGATGGCCGGCCTCTGGTGCGTGAACGTCGGCTACGGCCGCAAGGAGCTCGCCGACGCCGCGTATCGCCAGCTGCAGGAACTGCCGTTCTACAACACGTTCTTCAAGACCACGCACCCGCCGGTGATCGAACTGTCGGCGCTGCTCGCCGAACTCACGCCCGCGGGCTTCAATCACTTCTTCTATTGCAACAGCGGCTCCGAAGGCAACGACACCGTGCTGCGCGTCGTGCACCAGTACTGGCGCGTGCAGGGCCAGCCGCAGAAGAAGTTCGTGATCTCGCGCAAGAACGGCTATCACGGCTCGACGATCGCGGGCGGCACGCTCGGCGGGATGGGCTACATGCACGAGCAGATGCCGTCGAAGGTCGAGCACATCGTGCACATCGACCAGCCGTACTTCTTCGGCGAAGCGCAAGCCGGCGAGACGCCCGAAGCGTTCGGCCTCGCACGCGCGCGGCAGCTCGAGGCGAAGATCCTCGAACTCGGCGCGGAGAACGTCGCGGCGTTCATCGGCGAGCCGTTCCAGGGCGCGGGCGGCGTAATCTTCCCGCCGTCGACGTACTGGCCGGAAATCCAGCGGATCTGCCGCAAGTACGACATCCTGCTCGTCGCCGACGAAGTGATCGGCGGCTTCGGGCGCACCGGCGAATGGTTCGCGCACCAGCACTTCGACTTCGAGCCGGACCTGATCACGATGGCCAAGGGCCTCACGTCGGGCTACGTGCCGATGGGCGCGGTGGGCATCCACGAGCGCGTCGCGCGCCCGATCATCGACAACGGCGAATTCAATCACGGCCTCACGTACTCGGGTCACCCGGTGGCGGCAGCCGTCGCGGTCGCGAACCTGAAGCTGCTGCGCGACGAAGGGATCGTCGAGCGCGTGAAGAACGACACGGGCCCGTACTTCCAGGCGCTGATGCGCGAGACCTTCGCGCGTCATCCGATCGTCGGCGAGGTGCACGGCCACGGCCTCGTCGCGAGCCTGCAGCTCGCCGAAGCGCCGGCCGAACGTCGGCGCTTCGCGAACGGCGGCGACGTCGGCACGATCTGCCGCGACTTCTGCTTCAACGGCAACCTGATCATGCGCGCGACCGGCGACCGGATGCTGCTGTCGCCGCCGCTCGTGATCTCGCGTCAGGAAATCGATGAACTCGTATCGAAGGCGAAGAAGGCCGTCGATGCGACCGCCCAGCAACTGGGCCTTTCGTAACGACCTTGCCTACGGGCGTGCGGCGGGCGCCGCACGCCACCATCATCCAGGGGAATTCCACCATGCGTGCCTGCTTTCTTCGCCAAGCCTGTTCCGTTGCCGCCCTCGCCGCCGCGGCCGCGTTCACGTCGGTCGCCAGCCCGTCGGCGCATGCCGATGAGCTCAACGTCTACAACTGGTCCGACTACATCGCCCCCGACACGATCCCGAACTTCCAGAAACAGACGGGCATCCACGTCAAGTACGACAACTACGACAGCGACGACACGCTGCAGGCGAAGCTGCTGGCGGGCAGCTCGGGCTACGACATCGTCGTGCCGACGTCGAACTACATGGCCAAGCAGATCCAGGCCGGCGTGTACCAGAAGCTCGACAAGTCGAAGCTGCCGAACCTCGCGAACCTCGACCCGCTGCTGATGAAGATGATCGCCGATGCCGATCCGGGCAACCAGTACGGCGTGCCCTGGGCCTACGGCACGGACGGCATCGGCTACAACGCGCAGGCGGTGAAGAAGGCGCTCGGCGACAAGGCGCCGGTCGACAGCTGGGCGCTGGTGTTCGACCCGGCCAACATGGAGAAGCTGAAGAGCTGCGGCGTGTCGTTCCTCGATCAGGCCGTCGACGTGTTCGCGGCCACGCTGCAATACATGGGCAAGGATCCGAACAGCAAGAACCCCGGCGATTACCAGGCTGCCTTCGAAGTCCTGAAGAAAGTCCGCCCGTACATCACCCAGTTCAATTCGTCCGGCTACATCAACGACCTCGCGAACAACGACGTGTGCGTCGCGCTCGGCTGGTCGGGCGACATCGGCATCGCGCACCGCCGCTCGGCGGAGGCGAAGCGCGCGTACGACATCAAGTTCGCGAACCCGAAGGAAGGCGGCCTGCTGTGGTTCGACGTGATGGTGATCCCGAAGGATGCACCGCACCCCGAGGCCGCGATGAAGTGGATCAACTACGTGTCCGACCCGAAGGTCAACGCGGCGATCACCAACACGGTGTTCTACCCGACCGCGAACAAGGCCGCGCACCCGTTCGTCACGCCGGCCGTCGCGCAGGACCCGACCGTCTATCCGCCGGAAGACGTGCTCAGGAAGATGGTGCTGATGAAGCCGATGCCTTCCGACATCCTGCGCCTCGAGAACCGTCTGTGGGCGCAGCTGAAGACGGGCCACTGACCGCGCCCCGGCACGGCGGCGCAGGCATCGGCTGAACGCCTGCCCGCCCGGGATCCGCGGACTTTCCGTCTGCCCGCGCGCGCCGCGCGCCCTGTTCCATCCGGCATGAGCCGTTGTCCGCGAGTCGCGTTGCGCGCCTCGCGCGGGAACGCTCGCGCCAGCAATCCGTGAAGAACGAATGGTGACTCCCATGCAATCGATACCCTCTTCCGCTGCCGTACGCCACACCCAGCCCGCCGCCGCGGCCCGTTCGAAGAACGACGCGTTCGTGCGCATCGAAAACGTCGTGAAGAAGTTCGGCGACAGCACCGCCGTCGACAACGTGAACCTGACGATCGCGAAGAACGAGCTGTTCGCGCTGCTCGGCAGCTCGGGCTGCGGCAAGTCGACGCTGTTGCGCATGCTCGCCGGGCTGGAGACGGCCACATCCGGCAAGATCCTCGTCGACGGGGAGGACCTTGCCGCGCTGCCGCCGTATCGCCGCCCGGTGAACATGATGTTCCAGTCGTACGCGCTGTTCCCGCACATGTCGGTCGAGTCGAACGTCGCGTTCGGGCTGAAGCAGGAAGGCACGCCGAAGAACGAGATCAAGGAACGCGTGGCCGACGCGCTCGCGCTCGTGCAGATGAGCAAGTATGCGAAGCGCAAGCCGCACCAGCTGTCCGGCGGCCAGCAGCAGCGCGTCGCGCTGGCCCGCTCGCTCGTCAAGCGCCCGAAGCTGCTGCTGCTCGACGAACCGATGTCCGCGCTCGACAAGAAGATCCGCCAGAAGACCCAGCTCGAACTCGTGAACATCATCGAGAAGGTCGACGTGACCTGCGTGATGGTCACGCACGACCAGGAAGAGGCGATGACGATGGCGAGCCGCCTCGCGGTGATGAGCGAAGGCAAGATCGTGCAGATCGGCACGCCCGGCGAAGTGTACGAATACCCGAACAGCCGTTTCTCGGCCGAGTTCATCGGCTCGACGAACCTGTTCGAGGGGCGCGTGGTCGAGGACGAACCCGATCACATCTTCGTCGAGAGCGACGATCTCGAAGCACGCATGTACGTGAGTCATGGCGTGACCGGCCCGCTGGGGATGCCCGTCGGCATCTCGGTGCGGCCCGAGCGCGTGCATGTGTCGCGCGACAAACCCGGCTCGCGTCACAACTGGGCGCGCGGCGTCGTCACCGACATCGCGTACATGGGCAGCTACTCGCTGTATCACGTGCGTTTGCCGAGCGGCAAGACGGTCGTGTCGAACCTGTCGAGCTCGCACCTGCTGCACGACGGTGCGCCGTCGTGGAACGACGACGTGTTCGTGTCGTGGTCGCCGGCCAGCGGCGTCGTGCTGACGCAGTGAGGACGACATGATAAGAACTTCCGCTTCCACTCCGTCCGCGCCGGTGTCGACCGGTGCGGCAAGCAGCGGCGCCGGCGCCGGCCGCGCGCGCCGCGGCCGCTTCGCCGCGCTGTCGCGCTTCCTGCCGTCGGGCCGCACCGTCGCGATCGGCGGGCCGTTTCTGTGGCTCACGATCTTCTTCGCGCTCCCGTTCGTGCTGGTGTTCAAGATCAGCTTCGCCGACCAGGTGATGGGGATCCCGCCGTACACGTCACTCGTCCAGTTCAAGGACGGCGTCGTGCACTTCGCGCTGCAGCTGTCGCACTACGCGTTCCTGCTGCAGGACGACCTGTACATCGCGACCTACCTCAGCTCGCTGAAGATGGCCGCCGTGTCGACGGTGCTGTGCCTGCTGATCGGCTACCCGATGGCGTACTACATCGCCCGTGCCGAGCCGGGCCGGCGCAACGTGCTGATGATGGCCGTGATGCTGCCGTTCTGGACGTCGTTCCTGATCCGCGTATACGCATGGATCGGAATCCTGAAGGACGACGGCCTGCTGAATCACACGCTGATCGCGCTCGGCATCATCCACTCGCCGCTGCGCCTTTATCACAGCGATGCGGGCGTCTACATCGGGATGGTCTATTCGTACCTGCCGTTCATGATCATGCCGCTCTATGCGCACCTCGTGAAGATGGACCTCACGCTGCTCGAGGCCGCGTACGACCTCGGTGCGAAGCCGTGGGTCGCGTTCACGCGCATCACGCTGCCGCTGTCGAAGAACGGGATCATCGCCGGCAGCCTGCTGGTGTTCATTCCGGCGGTGGGCGAGTACGTGATTCCGGAACTGCTCGGCGGGGCCGACACGCTGATGATCGGCCGCGTGATGTGGGACGAGTTCTTCAACAACATGGACTGGCCGATGGCGTCCGCGGTGACGGTCGCGATGGTGCTGCTGTTGCTGGTGCCGATGGCGCTGTTCCAGTACTACCAGGTCAAGGAACTGGAGGAAGCGAAATGATCAAGCCGAACAAACCGCTGTCGACGGGCGTTCTCGCCTGCGGCTTCCTGTTTCTGTACATCCCGATCATCAGCCTGGTCGTGTACTCGTTCAACGAATCGAAGCTGGTGACGGTGTGGTCGGGCTTCTCGCTGAAGTGGTACGCGGCGCTTCTGGAAGACGACGAGCTGCTCACCGCCGCGTGGCTGTCGCTGAAGATCGGCCTCTTGACGGCCACCGCGTCGGTCGTGATCGGCACGTGGGCGGGCTTCGTGCTCGCGCGCTTCGGCCGTTTCAAGGGCTTCACGCTGTACACGGGGATGATCAACGCGCCGCTGGTGATTCCAGAGGTGATCCAGGGGATCTCGCTGCTCCTGCTGTTCGTGGCGCTCGAGCAGATGTTCGGCTGGCCGAAGGGCCGCGGAATGGTGACGATCTGGATCGGCCACGTGATGTTGTGCGTGTCGTACGTGGCGATCATCGTGCAGTCGCGCGTGAAGGAGATGAACAAGTCGCTGGAAGAAGCGGCGCTGGATCTGGGCGCGACGCCGCTGAAGGTGTTCTTCGTGGTGACGCTGCCGCTGATCTCGCAGGCGCTGCTGTCGGGCTGGCTGCTGTCGTTCACGCTGTCGATCGACGATCTGGTGCTGTCGGCGTTCCTGTCGGGGCCGGGCTCGACGACGCTGCCGCTGGTGGTGTTCTCGCGCGTGCGGCTCGGTCTGAATCCCGAGATGAACGCGCTCGCGACGCTGTTCATCACCGCGGTGACGATCGGCGTGATCGTCGTGAACCAGATGATGATCGCGCGCGAACGGCGTCGGGTGGCCGACCTGAAGGCGGCGTTCGCGGCGGCCTGACGCCCCTTCCCCCATCCATCGATAACAAGACCTGCGCGCTGCGCATTTGCGGCGCGCACCGAAACGCAGATTGACAGGCACACGACAAGGAGAATCCGCAATGAAGAAGAAACTGATCTGCCTGCTGGTGGCCGGCGCGTTGCCGGGCATCGCGCTGGCTGACTCGACCTCCGCCGAAATCAAGGCATTGCAGGCGCAGGTGGCCGCGTTGCAGAAGCAGATGAAGGCCATGCAGGCGCAGCTCGCCGGGAAGCCGGGCGGCGCACCGGTCGCGCAGGCCGGTGCGGCGGCCACGGCGAGGCCCGTGATCGTGGCCGCCGACCCGGCCTCGCCGGACTATGGCCGTGCGCAGGCCGCGCTGACCAACGACGAAGTCAGCGAAATGAAGCAGCAGATCGCCAACCAGCAGCTGAAGGTCGACTCGCTCACGGACGCAGCCAGCACCGGGCCGCTCGCGGGGTTGTCGGTGACGGGCTACATCGATCCGACCTACATCTATAACCGCGCGGCCGGCACGTCGTCGTTCCTGTTCGCGAACCACGAGAACGCGTACAACTACTTCAACAGCACGTTCGGCGACCTGTACCTCGACATCAAGAAGACCTTCGGCGTCGGCCCGATGGCGCCGTCGGCCGAGATCACGCTGATGCCGAACCGCGGCAACGGCATCACGCTGCTGCAGAACTCGCGCGGCTCGATCACCGACAACCTGCTGAACACCGCAGTCATCAACGTGCCGATCACCGCGTCGACCACGCTCGTCGCCGGCCTGATCCCGAGCTTCGGCGGCTACGAGGTGCAGCAGTCGAACCAGATGCTCACGCTCACGCACAACCTGCTGTACGACTTCTCCGATCCGGGCAGCTACGTCGGTGCGGGCGCGAACTACACGAAGGGCAACTGGGCGTGGAAGTTCTTCGTCGGCAACGAGCAGTACCGCACCTACGGCTCGGTCACGCAGACGGGCACCAATGCGCTCGGCGACCCGATCACGACCAGCAACAAGGTGCCGACCTTCACCGCGCGCGCGGACTACACGTGGTCGAGCGCACTCGACATCGGCGGCTCGTTCAACATCGGCCGGCAGACGCTGGCGAGCGCGATCGATGCGGACGGCAACGTCCACTACGGCCCGGGCGGCGCCGCGCCGAGCGCGTACGGCACGTTCTTCTTCGGCGAAGTCGACGCGACCTACACGCTGGCCGACATCCAGTACAACGCCGAGCTCGACTACGGCCAGCAGCAGCATGCGGCGTACAACGGCGGGCTCGCGCAGTGGTACGGCCTGTCGCTGCTCGCGCACCGCAAGTTCAACGCACCGGTGGTCGGCCGCATGGGCGTGACGCTGCGCTACGATGCGCTCGTGAACCGCAAGAACGGCGGCGGCGGCGGCGGCATCGCGCTGAACGGCAACGGGATGGATCCGTCCAACGGCTTCGGTGTCGACGCGGACTGCCTCGCGACGTCGAAGGCGAACGGGGGGCTGGGCTTCGACTGCAAGGGTGCGGTCCGCCAGGACGTCGCGCTCGACCTGCTGTTCTATCCGACCCAGCAGATCACCGTGAAGGTCGAATACCGGCACGACTGGGCGAACAACAAGGTGTTCCTGCGCAACGACGGTTCGTACGGCAAGTCCAACGACCTGCTCGCGACGCAGTTCATCTATTCGTTCTGACGCTGGCCGCGCGGGCGCCGTGCCGCACGCATGGCGTCCCGCGCCATTTCACCCGGCCGGACCGCGGTGCGTCGCGCACCGGCGCCGGCCGTCTTCGAGGGAGTCGGTTTGATGACGCAGTCTTTCACCCGCCGCGCCGACGCGCTTGCGCGCGACTCGTACTACGAAGCGACCGCAACGCGGCCGTTGGCCGATGATCCCATGCTTGAGGACGCGATCGACGTCGACGTGTGCGTGATCGGCGCGGGCTTCGCGGGCCTGTCGACGGCGCTCGATTGCCGCGCGCGCGGGCTGTCGGTTGCCGTGATCGACGCGCACCGGCCCGGCTGGGGCGCGTCGGGTCGCAACGGCGGCCAGGCGATCACCGGTTTCGCGAAAGACGAGGTGATCGAGCGGCAGCTCGGCGCCGCCGGGGCACGCGCCGCATGGTCGCTGTCGCTCGACGGCGTCGAGCTGATCGCCGAGCGGATCGCGCGGTATGGGATCGACTGCGACTTCACGCGCGGCTACCTGACGGTCGCGACGAAGCCGCGCCGGATCGATGACCTGCGCGCATGGATGGACGCCGCGCGCTCGCGCTGGGGCCATCCGTCGCTGTCGTGGCTCGACACCGGCGAGGTGCGCGCGCGCATCGCGTCGTCCCGCTATCTGGCGGGCGTCTACGATCCGCTGTCGGGCCACCTGCATCCGCTCAAGTATTGCGTCGGCCTCGCCGATGCCGCACGCCGCGAAGGCGTCGCGCTCCATGCGCATACGCCCGCGCTCGAGGTCGTGCGCGGTGCGCGTCCCGTCGTGCGCACGCCGTCGGGCGAAGTGCGCTGCCGCTTCGTCGTGTCGTGCTGCAACGCGGGCCCCGGCGGCATCCTGCCGGCCGCGACCGCCGCGCGCATCGCGCCGATCGCGTCGTACATCATCGCGACCGAATCGCTCGGCCGCGCGCGCGCCGACGCGCTGATCGCGCAGCGCGAAGCCGTGTGCGACAACAACTTCTTCCTCGACTACTTCCGGCTGTCGGCCGACCACCGGATGCTGTTCGGCGGCCGCGCGAATTCCGCGGGCGCATCGCCCGACACGCTCGCCGAAACGATCCGGCGGCGCATGGTCGGCGTGTTCCCGCAGCTCGCCGACGTGCGCGTCGACCACGCGTGGGGCGGCTTCGTCGACGTCACGCGCAATCGCGCGCCGGACTTCGGCGCGCTCGATCCGAACTTCTTCTACGTGCAGGGCTTCAGCGGACACGGCGTCGCGCTGACCGGCATCGCCGGGCGCGCGATCGCCGGCGCGATCGCGGGCGACACGCGCGCGTTCGACCTGTTCGCCCAGCTGCGCCACCGGCGCTTTCCCGGCGGCGACGCGTGGCGGCAGCCCGCGCTCGAACTCGGGATGCTGTACCACCGCGTGCGCGAGCTGTTCTGAGCCTCCTTTCTCCGTTCTCCTGATCATGCAGACATTCGCCAACCAGCCGCACGTCGCGTCGTACTACGCGGCGAGCGCCAACGATACGACCCGCCATGCGCCGCTCGCTGGCGCGACCGACGCCGACGTGTGCGTGATCGGCGCGGGCCTCACCGGTTTGTCCGCCGCGCTCAACCTCGCCGAGCGCGGTCATTCGGTGACCGTGCTCGAAGCGTCGCGGGTCGGATGGGCGGCGAGCGGACGCAACGGCGGCCAGCTGATCGGCGGCTTCGCGTGCGACATCGATACGTTCGGCAACTTCATGCCGGAAGGCGACGTGAAGCGGATCTGGGACATGGGGCTCGAAACGCTGTCGCTCGTGAAGTCGCGCATCGCGCGGCACGACATCGACTGCGCGCTCGTGCCCGGCTACCTGACCGCGGCCAACACCGAGCGCGACGCCGATGCGCTGAAGCGCTGGCGCGACGAAGCCGCGCAGCGCTTCGGCTACGACCGCTTCCATTTCGTCGAAGCGGACGAACTCGGCGACTACGTGCAGTCGGCGCGCTATCGCGGCGGCCTGTACGACCCCGACAGCGGCCACCTGCATCCGCTGAACTACACGCTCGGGCTCGCGCGCGCGGCGACCGACGCCGGCGTGAGGATCCACGAGGACAGCTGCGTGGCGCGCGTGCGCGACGTCGCGGGCGGTCATGTCGTGGAAACGGACCAGGGGCACGTGCGCGCGCGCTTCGTCGTGCTCGCCTGCAACACCTACGTCGGCACGCTCGCGCCCGCGCTGTCGAGAAAGATCATGCCGGTCGGCACCTACGTGATCGCGACCGAGCCGCTCGGCGAAGCGCGCGCCGCCGCGCTGATGCCCGCGCGCGCGGCGATCTGCGACAGCCGCTTCGTGCTCGACTATTTCCGCCCGGCGCCCGACACGCGGCTCGTGTGGGGCGGCAAGGTCAGCTATTCGACGCGGGCGCCGCGCAATCTCGCCGCCGCGATGCGCGCGGACATGCTGAAGACGTTCCCGCAGCTCGCGGACGTGAAGGTCGACTACGCATGGGGCGGCTTCGTCGACATCACGATGAACCGCGCGCCGCACTTCGGGCGTGTCGCGCCGACGATGTATTTCGCGCAGGGCTTCTCGGGGCACGGCGTGAACACGACCGCGCTCGCGGGCAAGTTGATCGCCGAGGCGATCGACGGCCAGGCGAGCCGCTTCGACCTGTTCGGCAAGATCCGGCATCGCGACTTCCCCGGCGGCGCGACGCTGCGCACGCCGGCGCTGGTGCTCGCGATGAGCTGGTACCGGCTGCTCGACGCGCTCGGCGTGCATTGAGCGTCATCCCGCGGCGATGCGGTGCGATGCCGTGCACGCGTTGAACGCGCGGCATACGCCGATGCAAAACGAAAACGGCCGCGCAACCAGCGCGGCCGTTCGATCGGATCGCATCACGTCGGCATGACGGCGGCGCGACGGGTGAAGAGTGCCCGTGCGCCGCGGCCGACTTGCGCTCAGTCCGTCCCGTACTTCGGCGAATGCGGACCGTACAGCAGCCCGTTGGGCGGGCCGGCCGACAGCATTCGCGCGCTGGTGGACGCGGCGACGTCGTGGCTTTGATCCATCAGCGTGTTCGCGATCTGCTTGACCGCGGCCGTCACGAGCATGCCGATCAGGCCGCCGCCGCCGCTGTTGCCCCCTTCGTCGCTGCTCGCGCTCCCCCGGCCCTGCCACAGCACGTCGCCGGTACGCAGGTCGACGAGCTTCGCCGAGGCCGACACGACCGTTGCGCTCGCAAGGATCCGATAGACGGTGCCGTACTGCGACACCTTCGAATAGAGCGCGGCATCGGCACCGAAGATCTCGCGCAGCTTCGCGGGCGACGTCTGCTGGATCTCGGCCGCGTTGGTCAGGCCGTTCTGCCTGAAGGTCTCGTCCATCACGGCGACCGGCACCACGTAGTAGCCGGATTCGGCGAGCGGCAGCGTCATCTGCGACAGCATCCCGTAGGTCGCCGTCACGTCGGACGTCTCGTTGACGGGCGGCAACACGAGGATCGAGCGCGGCTGGCTCTTCTTGAACGCCGTGTAGTCGGGTCGTTTCACCGGCTGCGCGCACGCGCTCAGCAGCGCGACGATCGACAGCACGGACATCAGTTTGAATGAGAGTGTCTTGAACATGGCGGGCGCGTCACGGTTTGGCGGTGGTCGGGGCGGGGTCCTTCTGGCCGGCGATCGCCTGGGTGGCCGTCTTCTGATCGGCGGTTTTCGGCGCGCCGGTCTTTTTCTTCAGCAGGAAATCCATGTAGGTCGACGATTCCGGAAACAACTGCTTCTCCGCCTGCAGTTCCTGTTCGGCCTGCTGTTCGTTGCCGACGCTCGCATACAGCATCCCCAGATGCGCGTGGAAGCCCGGAGGCGGCGTATGGCCCTTCGCGCGGATCTCCTGCAGCGCCTTTTCGAGCGCGTCGATCTGCTGTTGCGGTGAGCTCTGCCCCTTGAAGTATTCGTACACCTGCGGCTGATAGCCGGTCCACTGATAGAGCGGCGGCGTGGAGCTCGCGCATCCGGCGAGCAGCAAGGCGGCGGCCGTTGCCGGCAGCCAGTTACCCCGTTTCATGGTCTGTTCTCTTCTTGATGTCATGGTGAATCGGTCCAGCGCGGCGCCGGCCCCGGCGTCGCGCTGCGGCATGGGCTGCGACGCTTATCGCGGCGCCTTCAGCGTACCGGCGTCGACCTGGTCGACGAGGTGGTTCACGGCTTCCTGGATCGCGAGGTCCAGCACCTTGCCGTTGAGCGTGGAATCGTAACCGGCGGTGCCGCCGAAGCCGATCACTTCGCGGTTCGACAGGCTGAACTCGCCGGCGCCCTGGCTCGACGCGACGACTTCCGACGTCGTCGTATCGACGATGTTCAGGTTGACCTTCGCATACGCGACCTGCGTCTTGCCGCGGCCGAGAATGCCGAACAACTGGTGATCGCCGACGTCCTTGCGGCCGAATTCGGTCACGTCGCCGGTCACGACGTAGTTCGCGCCCTTCACGGCCTGCGCCTTCTTCATGAAGCCTGCTTCCTGCTTGATCTCTTCGAGGTTCTCGCGATCGAGCACGTTGAAGCGGCGGCTCTGCTGCAGGCGCGTGACGAGGATCGTCTTCGCCTGTCCGCCGAGGCGGTCGATGCCGTCCGAAAAGATGCCGCGCATGTAGCTCGAGCGGTTGTCGAACTTGCCGACCGCGATCGCGACGGGCTTGCCCGCATACGGCTTCTGCGCGCTGCTCACGGCCGGCACGTCGAGCGTGCGCGACGATTCGGTCGCGCAGCCGGACAGCGCCGCGACGAGCGCCGCCGCCACGAGAACGGTGCGTCGTGTCTGAATGTTCACTACTGGTCTCCTTGCGTGAAAAGATGGCCCGGAACGGGCACGCCGGTGCACAGGCTCGCTGACGAACCGGCGGTTGTTGCGGTGATCGAAACGGCTGGGGCGCACATCGGCGCGCGCGGCTTCATCGCCCGGACGGCGATGGAGATGGCGGCTTGCGATGGGAAAGTGTGCGCAACGGACATGTTGCGGCAGGATGCGAATGCGCGGCGCATCGCCCGGCCATGCCGCGTGCGCCCGCTACCGCGTGATTGTGCTTGCTGCGCTGTTGATCGCGCATGATCGGCCCCGTATATGATTTTGGCCGATCATACCAAGACTGATTGCCGAGACGGGATTTCCTGAGAAGAATTGACGTTCTTTGCGCAACGCCAGCCATCCCGTGCTAAGTCGCGGGCCGGGAGAGCATGCGCGCGACGCCGCGCGGGCCCGCGAGCCGGCGCGCCGGTTGGCGCTAGTCGGTCACCTTCTGCCGCAGCGTCACGAACTCCTCGGCCGCGGTCGGGTGAATGCCGATCGTGTCGTCGAACTGCGCCTTCGTCGCGCCTGCGCGAATCGCGATCGCGATGCCCTGGATGATCTCGCCCGCGTCGCGGCCGACCATGTGCGCGCCGACCACGCGCTGGCTGTCGCGCGCGACCACGAGCTTCATCAGCGTACGTTCGTCGCGGCCCGACAGCGTGTGGCGCAGCGCCTTGAACGACGTGCGGTAGATGTCGAGCTCGCCGTACACGCCGCGCGCATGCGCCTCGGTGAGGCCAACCGTCGCGACCTCGGGCTGGCTGAACACCGCGGACGGCACCCATTCGTGATCGGTCGCGGCGCGGCGCCCGCCGAACAGCGTCGCCGCGAGCAGCGCGCCGTCGCGCGTCGCGACCGGCGTGAGCTGCGGCCGCGACGTCACGTCGCCGATCGCATGGATCGATTCGACCGACGTCGCCGAATACGCATCGACCGCGATCGCGCCGCGCGCGTCGAGCAGCACGCCCGCGCGCTCGAGCCCGAGACCCTCGACGTTCGGCACGCGGCCGGTCGCATAGAGCACCGCGTCGTACGGCCCGTGCTGCGCATCGCCGACCCGCACGCCGAGCGTGCCGTCGTCCGCGCGCGCGATCGATTCCACCACCGCGCGCGCATGGATCGCGACGCCCTGCTTGGTCATCTCGTCGGTCAGGAATTGACGCACGTCGTCGTCGAAGCCGCGCAGGATCTTCTCGCCGCGATAGAACAGGTCGACATGGCTGCCGAAGCCGTTGAAGATGCCCGCGAACTCGACGGCGATATAGCCGCCGCCAACCACCGCGATGCGCTCGGGCAGCTTCGCGAGCGACAGCGCCTCGCGCGACGTGATCGCATGCTCGATGCCGGGCCGCGGCGGCAGCGACGGGCGCGAGCCGGTCGCGATCGCGATGTGGCGCGCGCGGATCGTGCGCGCGCCGACCGCGACGGTGTGCGCGTCGACGAGCGTCGCGCGCCCCGCGTGCATCTCGACACCGGACTGTCGCAGCAGGTTGATGTAGATGTCGCTGAGCCGGTTGATCTCGCGATCCTTCGCGGCGATCAGCGCGGGCCAGTCGAGCGTGCCGGCGCCGAAGGTCCAGCCGAAGCCCTTCGCGTCCTCGATCTCGTGCGGATAATGCGATGCGTAGACGAGCAGCTTCTTCGGGATGCAGCCGCGCAGCACGCAGGTGCCGCCGATCTGCTCCTCTTCCGCTATCCCGACGCGCGCGCCGTATGACGCCGACATCCGGGCGAGCCTCACGCCGCCGGAGCCGGCGCCGATGACGAACAGGTCGTAGTCGAATTCCATCGCAAGCCCTCATCGTTGTTCAGCAGTTCGGATGACGGCACGATAACAAGATTCCGGCATTCGTGCGGGACGTGGCGGCGCGGCGCGCGCGCCCCATAAAAAACGGCGAGAGACGTCGCCTCTCGCCGGTCAAACCAGCTGCCGGGTGTGCCATGCGTCACCGATCGACCACATGCCCGGCCTGCCGGCCGCGCGGCGCCGGTCCGCCCGGGCGCGCGAACGGCGCACCCGCGGCGGGCCCGCCGCCATGCTCAGGCCTGCGACGTGTCGCCGCCGTCCGTCGCCTGCGTATCGTCTGCCTGCTGGGGCTGCTCTTCCTTCTTCTCGAGCATGCCTTCGATCGCCTCGGCGCCCTTGAAGCCGGCGACGGCCGCTGCCGCCTTGGTCAGCAGGCCCGCATCCGGATCGAGCTTCTCGGCTGCCTCGACGGCCGCCACGGCGCCAGCGATTTCACCCACGGTGTTCAGGATACCCATCGTCATCCCCTTTCAAGAAAATCGTGAGCGCATCGTCCCACGAAAAAAACCGGCAGACCGTGTTTGTCATCACCGGATACACAAATTACGCACCAGGCCGGCCGCACGCGAAACGCGCGCCGGAACGACGCCCGCGCGTGCGCTGCGGCGCACGGGCGGACCCTGCGCGCAGCGTAGCGCAAACGCTTCGCGCGTACTGTCAAAGTATGTTCCGGATTGCCGACGGAACGCTTACGGGCGACGCGTTTTCGATGGAGCGATCGCTGAATGGCCGTGCACGCGCCGCAAGCGCGCGTGACGAAAAAAAAGAGGCTCCTGCGGGAGCCTCTTCGATGTGCGCCGAGCCGCGGCCCGCGCGTGCGTGGTCCGACTTTCGTCAGAAGATATTGCGCAGGCCGATCGCGATGCCGGTCTGGTTGCTGCGACCCGGCAGCTCGACATTCGCCGCGCCGTTCGTCTTGTTGAAGTCGACGGTGCCGTAGATTTCCGTGCGCTTGCTCAGCGCATACTCGGCGATGCCGACGATCGCGTAGCGGTTGCCGCTCGCGAGCGTGCCGTTCGTGGTCATCGCGTTGCGCATGTGGTCGTAGTAGAACGCGCCCGTCAGCGTCAGCGGCGTGCTGACCTGCCAGCTCACGCCCGCGAACGGACCGTCGTCGATCCGGCCCGTGCCCTTCGCGACCGGGATCGACTGCTGCGCGAGCAGGCTGTCGACGAAACCGGTGTCGTCCTTCGAGCGCAGGTAGCCCGCATAGACCTTCGCCTTGCTGAACGCGTACACGACGTTCGCGTGGTAGATCGTCTGCTTGCGCGCGGAGTTGTCGCTGTTCTGCTGCGCGCCGGCCGCGATGCTGAGCGGGCCCGCCACGTACGACAGCGACACGCCCCATGCATTGCCCTTGCCGAGCGAACCCGGGATCTGGCCCGAGAAGCCGCCGGCGCCGGTCGATTCGTAGTTCGTGCCCGTCGAGTACATCGCCTTCGCGGTCAGGCCCGCGAACTTGCCCGTGTACTTGATCTGGTTGTCCGCATACAGCCCGCCACCCAGCGCGACCGGCAGCCACGCGTTTTCGAGGTAGTTGCCGACCGTCAGCGGATCGTAGGTGTCCGCCAGCAGGTCGAACAGCGGGGTCTTCTGGCGGCCGAGGGTCACCGTGCCGTACGGGCTCTGCAGGCCGACGTACGCTGCGCGGTTGAACAGGCGGCCGCTGTCGGCGAATCCGCCGTTCTGCAGGTTGACGCCGCTTTCGAGGTTGAACACGGCCTTCAGGCCGCTGCCGAGGTCTTCCGTGCCGTAGATGCCGAAGCGGCTATTGGTGATCGCGCCGTTGGCCATCGACAGCAGGCCGTCGTTCTTGGCGTTTGCGTTGGTCAGGTAACGGATGCTGGCGTCGGCGACGCCCCACAGCGTGACCGAGCTTTGTGCTGCTGCGTACTGGCTGGCGAAGGCCAGCGCCGCGGCCCCTGCGATAGCTGCGAGTCGGGTGGTCTGCTTCATGAGCTTGCCCTTTTTGTAGGTGTCTCCATTCATGGCCGGCCGCGTGCGCGGCCGGGTGGCGATCGCGGAACGCTCATGGCGTGCGCGATGTGGGCTGAATCATAAGACCAGTGCGCGCGCTGAAAGAAATTGAAAAAGTGTGGCAGCGCGCGATTGTCGCCCGGGCGCAACGGTTACCGCGTGGGGTTTGCGTCGCGTGGCGTGCCGCCGTCGGGATGGCTGCTGTTGCTGCTGTTGCTGCTGTTGCTGCTGTTGCTGCTGTGGCTGCCGTTGCTGCTGTGGCTGCCGTTGCTGCCGTTGCTGCCGTTGCTGCCAGCGCCACCGCTACCGCCGTTACTGCCAGCGCCGCCATCGCCCCCACCGCCCGCGCGCCACCGCGCCCGCCGCACGATCTCCGCGAACGCACCGACGAGCAACAGCACCGCGCCCCACAGTGCGACGTCCGGCACGAGCCGCGTCACGAGGCCGCCGATCACCGCGCCGGCCAGGAAACAGAAGCTGATCGTCGCGAGCAGCGCCGAGTCGTGCAGCGCGAGCGCGTCGTAGCGCGGAATCAGCCCGACGAACAGCTTCTGCGCGGCGCGCCGCAGGTTGCCGGTCGTCATCACCGACGTGTACGACAGTGCCTCGAGATGGGTGAACGACAGCGTCTGCAGCGTCGCGACGAACGAGATGCCGGGAATCAGCCACGCGCTCGACGCGCCGACGAGCCCGCTCGCGGCGAAGCCGAGAAACGCGATCTCGACGATCAGGCTCACGAACGCGGTGTGGCGCATCCAGCCTCGCTGCGCGGCGAGGCCGAACAGGTGCGCGACGAATACCGCGACCACGAAGCCGCCGAGCGGCGGCACGTGATGCAGCGCTTCCGCCCATTCGCCGGCCGACAGGTTGATGCCGAGCAGCGCGACGTTGCCGGTCATCGTGTTCGCGAACACGTGGCCGTGACCGACGTAGGTGTACGCGTCGAGGTAGCCGCCGGACAGCGTGAGCAGCGCGGCGACGGTGAGGTTGCGGCTGGCGCCGTCGAGATCCATCGATCCTCCCGTGGGGCGCGCCGTCCGGCCGCACGAGGCGAAGCGGGCGGCGCCTGATTCATCGGTTCCGGCGGGTGCCGGACGTCGCGGCTGGCGCGCAGCCGCGCCAATATAATGATTGGCGTCGGGCGCGCGCAGGCTGCGCATGCCGCCATCGCGGATGTCCGTGTCGGAAAACCGGCCGAGTATACCGGGCACCTTCGCGGCCACCTTCGCCGACTACCTTCGCCGCCTCCCGCACGCCGCTTCACCCCGACCCGCTGCCCCTGTCGACACGCCGCCGCATGCCATGACACCCGCGAAGTTCTTCCTGCGCTACACCGTGATCCCGTTCGTCGCGATCGTGCTGGTGGCCGTCTGGGCGTTCAACCGCGAATCGGGCGAAGTCGATGCGCGCCAGTATGCGGCGCTGGTGGCGGCCTATCCGTCGTTCACGCCGAAGCTGAAGCACGAGGTGGCCGACGCGATGCGCGGCAGCGGCAGGCTCGGCAAGGCCGACTACGACGCGATCATGCGCGACGCGCTCGACGCCGGTTACGTGATGGACTGGCCGGCCGCGACGGACGACGTCGGCGGCGAGCGCGGCCGGCTGCTCGGCCTCGTGAACAGCGACCGGCCGGCGTCGCCGTAGCGCTCGGTCACGCCCGGCATCGCTCGGCCGCCGCCGATTGGCTCCAGCTCACTGACCGATGCCGGTGAGGCCGATCAGCGCGCCGGCCGCGAGCAGCCACAGCGGGTGGATGCGCGTGCGCCACGCGAGCACCGCGCATGCGGCGGTGATGCCCCACTGGATCGCGGTGCGGTTCGACGCCTCCGAGATCAGCACCGCGCTGGCCGCGACGAGCCCGGCCGTGACCGGCATCAGCCCCTGCTGCACGTAGCGGCGCCACGGCCGGTCGCGAAAGCGCTCCCACGCATGCAGCGCGAGCACCGTGACGATCGAGGACGGCCCGAACTTCGCGATCGACGCGACCAGCAGCCCGGCCCAGCCGGCCACGTGCCAGCCGACCAGCGACACGATCATCATGTTCGGCCCCGGAGCGGCCTGCGCGAGCGCGAACAGCGCGGTGAACTCGTGCGCGCTCATCCAGTGATGGACGTCGACCACCTGCCGCTGCATCTCCGGCAGGATCGTGTTGCCGCCGCCGAACGCGAGCAGCGACAGCTGGCTGAAGATCGTCGCGATCGCGATCAGCGTGTCGTTCACGACCGGCCTCCGTCGCGGGCGGCGGTGCGTTGCGATGCCGGCGTATCGCGCCGCCGCGACGCGAGCCAGATGCTGACGGGCGTCAGCACCAGCATCGTGGTGAGCAGCGGAAGGCGCAGCACCGCGATCGCGACGAACGCGAGCGCCGCGATGCCTGCCGCCGTGCGCGGCGCGTGCCGCAGCGGCTTCGCGACCTTCACGGCCATCGCAACGAGCAGGCCCGCGGCCGCGGCGGCGAGACCGCCGAACAGGTGCTGCACGCGCGGATCGCCCTGCGTCTTCGCATACAGCACGCCGAGCGCGACGACGACCAGCGTCGGGCCCGCGATCAGCCCGAGAATGCCGGCGAACGCGCCCGCGACACCGCGAAAGCGCATGCCGACGGCGACCGACAGGTTGATCACGTTGCCGCCCGGCAGGAACTGGCACAGGCCGAGCAGATCGGTGAATTCGTCGGCGGACAGCCACTTGCGCTCGTCGACGATCGTGCGCCGCGCGAACGGCAGCGCGCCGCCGAACGACATCAGGCCGAGCGACAGGAAGCCGGTGAACAGCTCGGCGAGGCCGACCCGGCGCGAGGGCGCGGCGGGCGGCGGGGAAACGGATTGCATGGGGCTCCTCATCAAACGGTGCCCCGAGATTACCGCCGTTCGGAATGCCGGCAAAACGATTTTATCGACACCCCCTTGTGATCTAGAATCACAAGCATGCCACGCGATCTCCCGCCCTTTTCCGCGCTTCGGGCCTTTGAAGCAGCGGCACGACACGAAAGCTTCAGCGCCGCGGGCGACGAGCTGCATGTGACTCACGGTGCCATCAGCCGGCAGATCGCCGGGTTCGAGGCGTGGCTCGGCAAGCCGGTGTTCCATCGCTACGGCAAGCGCGTGAGGCTCACCGACGAAGGCCGCCGCTATCTGGACACCGTGCGCGCCGCGTTCGACAGCATCGCGCTCGCCACCGAGCAGTTGCGCAACACCGGCGCCGCGCGCGTGCTGCGCATCAATGCGCTGCCGACCTTCGCGATGAAATGGCTGCTGCCGCGCCTGTCGCGATTCCAGCGCGACGTGCCGAACGTCGAGCTGAAGCTGTCCACGTCGAACGCACCGCTCGACGCGCTCGACGGCTTCGACGTCGCGATCCGCCGCGGCCCCGGCCACTGGCCGAACTGCACGAGCGGCCACTTCCTCGACGAAAGCGTGATTCCGGTCTGCAGCCCCGCGCTGCTCAAGCGCGCGCCGATCACCCGCGCGGACGATCTCGCACGGCACGTGCTGCTGCATTCGGATACGCGGCCGGAAGGCTGGCGCGACTGGTTCGCGGCGGCCGGCGTGACGCCGAAGGGGCGCAAGCGGCAGTCGTTCGACCACTTCTACCTCGCGCTGCAGGCGGCCGTCGACGGGCTGGGCGTCGCGCTCGGCCCGCTGCCGCTGATCGACGACGAACTCGCGAGCGGGCGCCTGGTGATGCCGCTCGACGGGCCGCGCATCGCGACGCGCAGCTACTGGTGGATCGCGCCGCGCGCGCCGGCCGACGATCCGCTCGTCGCGCAGTTCTGCGCGTGGCTGCAGGCGCAGTCGAACACCGGCGCGTAAGGCGCGGCGGCGGGCGGCATTGCACCGCCCGCGCCCGGCTCAGACCACCGGCCCCGGTTCCTTTTCCTTGCGCAGGATCGCGTACAGGATGATCGCGCCGAACGTCGCCGTGCCGATCCCGCCGAGCCCGAAGCCGCCGATCTTCAGCGAGAAGTCGCCGGCGCCGAGCACCAGCGTGACGGCCGCAACGATCAGGTTGCGGTTGTCGGAGAAGTCGACCTTGTTGACGACCCAGATCCGCGCACCCGTCACCGCGATCAGCCCGAACACGACGATCGATACGCCGCCGAGCACCGGGCCCGGAATCGTCTGGATCACCGCGCCGAACTTCGGCGAGAAACCCAGCCCGATCGCGATCAGCGCGGCGACCGCGAACACCAGCGTCGAATAGATCCGCGTGACGGCCATCACGCCGATGTTCTCCGCGTAGGTGGTCACGCCCGTGCCGCCGACACTGCCCGACACGATCGTCGCGAGCCCGTCGCCGATGAACGCGCGGCCGACGTAGCGGTCGAGGTTGTGGCCCGTCATCGCGCTGACGGCCTTGATGTGGCCGAGGTTCTCGGCGACGAGAATCACCGCGATCGGCGCGAGCATCAGCATCGCGTGCGGATCGAACACGGGCGCACGGAAAGCCGGCACGCCGAACCACGCGGCATGCGCGACGATCGAGAAATCGATCGGCTTGCCGAGGCCCATCGCGTTGGTCGCGATCGCGTACAGCGCGTATGCGATCGCGAGCCCGACCAGGATCAGCAGGCGCTGCATCATCCCGCGCGCGAACACCGCGACGCCGCCCACGCACAGCACCGTGACGAGCGCCATCACCGAGTCGAAGGTCGAAGCCGACACGCCCTTGACCGCGATCGGCGCGAGGTTCAGCCCGATCACCGCGACCACCGCGCCGGTGACGACGGGCGGCATCAGCGTCTCGATCCAGCGCGTGCCGATCGCCTGCACCAGCGCGCCGAGCGCGACGTATACGACGCCGCACGCGACGATCCCGCCGAGCGCGACCGCGATGTTCGGGTTCGGGCCGCTGCCGCCGTAGCCCGTCACCGCGATCACGAGGCCGATGAACGCGAAGCTCGAGCCGAGGTAGCTCGGCACGCGGCCGCCGACCAGCACGAAGAACAGCAGCGTGCCGATGCCCGACATGAAGATGCACAGGTTCGGGTCGAAGCCCATCAGCAGCGGCGCGAGCACGGTCGAGCCGAACATCGCGACGACGTGCTGCACGCCCATCGCGACCATCTGCGGCCATGCGAGGCGTTCGTCGGGGCCGACCACGCGCGACGCGCCGGTCGATTGCACGCGCCAGCGCGGGAAGTAGGAATCGGACATGGGGAAAAGGGGCTCCTGTCGAACGCCGGCTGCGGACGGTGCGCCGGTCTGGAATCTGGCGCGAGTTTACGGAGCGGAAATGGGGCTGGCAAGCGGGACTGGCAAGCGGGGCTGGCAAGCGCGAACCGCCGGTGCGACGGCCACGCCGGCAGAGGGCGGGCGCCGGAGCGGCGCGATCGCACGTTCAGTGCCCGGCGCGGCCGTGCCCGCGCAATGGCGCTCGGCCGGCGCCCGCCACGATGTAAGCGTGCGCTCACATCGCAGCAGACGCCGCGGACATCACGGATTGATGTACTGGAACAGCGACAGGTTCTGCAGTTGCACGTAGGCCTTCTGCGCGCCGGTCAGCGCGTTCTGCACCTGCAGGTACTGGCTGATCGTCGTCGTCATGTTGGTGCTGGTCAGGTCCGTCAGGTTGCTGGTGGTTTGCAGCGACGCGGTCTGGTTGACGGTCTGCATCGCCTTGACCTCCTGCTCGCGGCCGCCGACCGACGCCTGGATCGTCGTCACGTTGCGCATCGTGTTGCCGAGCTTGATCGAGCCCGTCATCATCGCGTTCGACAGCGCCGCGGCGGCGACGGGGTTGCCGGTCACGGGCGTCTTCAGCGCCGCGATCATCGAGTCGAGCGTCGAGAACACGTCCGCGCCGCCGCTCGCCTGCGGGCCGGGCGTCACGGCGAACGTGTCGCCGGCGGCCGGCGTACCCGACACCGCCACCGTCATCCCGCCGCCGAGCGCGATCGGCGCGCCCGCCGTGTACGCCTGCGCGGCCGTGGTGGTCGGCGGCGTGGCCGAGTTGTCGGTCACCGTGTAGGTCGGCGCGGCGGGCGTGCCGCCGAACGCGATCGCGAAGTGATGGCCGTTGGTCGCGGCCGACGGGCTCGTGACCGTCACCGCGGTGATCGTGCCGGTGCCCGTGTTGGCGCCGCCGGCCGACGGCACCGGTGCGCTGCCGAGCGACGCCACCGACATGAACACCGCCGAACCGGTGTCGCCCTGCGCCACGCTGCTCGAATCGCCGATCTGCACCTGGCGCGTGCCCGAGTCGCCGACGTAGCTGACGCTGCCGTTCGGGCTGCTGGTAAACGGCGCCGACGAATTGTTCAGGCCGGCGAACAGGTAGTTGCCGGCCCCGTCGTTCGAGTTCGCGAGCGTCATCAGCTGGTCGCGATAGCCTTGCAGCTGCGTCGCGAGCGCCGAGCGGTCGCCGTCGGCCAGCGAGCCGTCGCCGGCACGCACGACGAGCGTCTGCACGCCGGTCAGTACGCCGCTCACGCTCTGCAGCGCCTGGTCCTCGGCCTGCAGCGACGCGAGCGCCGCGGTTTGGTTGGTCGCGTACTGCGACAGCGTCGCCGACGTCATCGACAGCTGCACGGCCTGCGCCGCGCCGACCGGGTTGTCGGCCGGCGTCTGCAGGCTTACGCCGCTCGCGATCTGCTGGTACAGCTGCGCGAGCTGCGCCTGCTGATCGTTCATCTGGGAAACGTTCAGCTGAAAGAACTGGGCGCTGGAAATTCGCATCGCTTCTATTCCTCGAATCCGGTCAGTTGAACAGGCCGAGCACGGTCTGGAACAGCGTCGCCGCCGTCTGGATCACCTTCGCGTTCGCCTGGTAAAGCTGCTGGTACTGCATCAGGTTCGCCGCTTCCTCGTTCTGGTTCACGCCCGACACCGACTGCTGCGCGGTCGTGATCTGGCCGACCAGCGAGGTCTGCGCGGCGCTCGACGATTTCAGCTGGCTCGCCGTGTTGCCGATGGCGTTCACATAGTTCGCATATGCGCCGGTCAGCGTCGTTGTGCCGCCGCCGAGCGACTTCGCGGTGACGAGCTGCGACAGCGCGAGCGCGTTGGAGCCGTCGCTCGTGCCGCCCGCGTACGGTCCGATCGTGAACGCGTCGCCATCCGACGGCGCGCCGGACAGCGTGACGGTCACGCCGTTCATCACGCCCGCCGGCGCCGGCTGCGTGGTGCTCATGATCGTCAGCTTCGCGCCGGCCGTCGCGTTGTACGGCACGCTGTCGGTCGGGCTCGTGATCGTCACCGAGGTGGGCGGCGTGCCCGCGATCGTCACCGTGGTGCCGGCCTGGAAGCCCGACAGCGACTTCGACGCCGCGTCGTAGGTGAGCTTGGTCGGCGTCGTCGGGACCTGGTAGCCGGCGCTCACCGCGCCCTGCGTGATCTTGCCCGTGCCGAGGTTGGTGCTCGACGCCGCCGCGACCACCGGCGACGCGGCCGCGATCGCCGAACCGCTCGTCGTCGCGAGGCCGAAGCCGTTCAGCGCGCCGCGCGTCGGCAGTACGGTGAACTGGTCGCCGGCATTCATCGAGCCGGACGCGAATGAGAAGTTCAGCCCGCCGACCGACGCCGGCATCGACGTCGACTGGCCGACCACCGACCCGCTCGCGCGGTCGGTCAGCGTGTAGTTGGTGCCGTCGTACGACAGCGTGTAGTCGCTCGTCGTCGGCTGCGATGGGTTGGCGAACGAGACGGACAGCGACGCGTTGCCGGTATTGCCCTGGTTCGAATAGACGGCCGGGTTCGCGACCGTGAACAGGTTGCCGCCCGGCTTGCCCGACAGGTCGATGCCGAGCGCGTTCTGCCCGTTGACCTGCGCGGCGAAGCTGGTCGCGAGCGCGCCGAGCTGCGCCTGCGCGGGGTCGAGCGTCTGGCTGCGGAACGCGAGCAGGCCGCCGAGCGTGCCGCCCGACAGCGACGTATCCGGCAGCGCCTGGTTCGGGCCCGGCGGGTTCGCGCCGGCGATCCCCTGCGACACGACGGTCAGTTCGCTCGGATCGGACGGCGACGTGACCGTCGCGAGCTGGTAGCTCTTGTCGGCGACGACGAGCGGCTGGCCGCCCGCGAGGAACACGCTGTAGCCGCTGTCGTTGCGCACGACCTGCACGCCGGCGAGGCTCGACAGGTTCGACACCGCGAGGTCGCGCTGGTCCATCAGCTGGTTGGGCGGCTGCCCCTGGCTGCTCGCCGCCGTGATCTGCTGGTTCAGTTGCGCGATCTGCGCGGTGTACGTGTTGATCTGCGACACGGTGCTGGTGAGCTGCGTGTTGACGCTCTGGCGCAGCGCGTCGTACTGCTGGCCGGCCGCCTTGAGTTGATCGGCGAGCACCTGCGCGTTGCTGATGGCGGTCTGCCGCACCGACGGATCGGACGCATTGTTCGCGACGTTCTGCAGCCCGGTGAAATAGCCGGTGATCGCAGTCGAGATGCCGGCCGTCGGGCTGCCGACGTAGTTGTTCAGCTGCGCGACGAGCGAATACCACGTCGAGAGCGCGCCGCCCTGCGACTGCGCGCTGTTCAGCTGGTCGCTCAGGTACTGGCTGTACTGCCGCTGCACGGTGACGGTGTTCACGCCCTGCGGCATGTAGCCGCTCGACGTGTACTGGCCGCTCGCCTCGGCATAAACGGGGCGCTCGACCGAATAGCCGGGCGTCGCGGCGTTGCTGATGTTCTGACCGGTCGTCGTGAGGCCCCAGAGCGCGGCATTGAGGCCGCTGACGCCGAGGTTCATGAGTGTGTTGGACATGCGCGATCCTGATGAGCCGGCCGCGCTGCGGCCGCCGGGTTGCGTGACTCCCGGTATAACGGCCGCGGATCGGAAAAATTGAGGAAAAAATGCACGCGCGACGCACGCTCGCGCGTCGCCGGTCGAGGGCCGCGGCGGACGCTGCCGGCGCCGCTGCGAAGGCGGCCCCGAGCGGGGCCGCGAGGGGCTGCGAGGGGGTGCGTCAGGCCCGCGCGAGCGAGCGGCGCTTCATCTCGAGCTGGGTGATGAGGCGCTGCAGCGTGTTCTCCGCGCTGCCCGGCAGCGACATGAAGCGAAAGCCGAGCTGATAGCGCCGCGAACCGTTCGGCATCTGCGTCGAGCGCTGCGACACGAGGCGAAGTTCCAGCGACAGCTTGCCATGGCCGGTCAGCTCGAGCTCGACGTCCGGCAGCAGCGTGCCGACCTCGAGCGCCTCGACGCGCTCGTCGGCCGTGCGCAACCCGACGCCGCCGAGCGACAGGTTATGCACCTCGAACACGAAGCTCTCGCCGTCCGG
Source organism: Burkholderia sp. SIMBA_062 (assembly GCF_046534765.1). NCBI lineage: Bacteria > Pseudomonadati > Pseudomonadota > Betaproteobacteria > Burkholderiales > Burkholderiaceae > Burkholderia > Burkholderia sp. SIMBA_062. The sequence continues at coordinate 161,392 of NZ_JAWRYD010000001.1, read as the reverse complement.
CAGCTTGCCGCGGCAGAGGAACGGATCGACGATCGGCGCATCGACGCGGAAGTACTCGCGGCGCTGGATGCACATCAGCACGTCGGGGAAATCGGCGACGAACGCGGGCAGCCCCTCGTAGCGCGTCTCGCGCGGCGTGCTCGTGGTGAATTCGACCCGTACGCCCTCCGGCGCGGCCGAGAACGTACAGTGCGACGCGGCGAGGATGCCGGCGTTCTGCTCGGACAGCGCGCCCCAGTCGAACGTGAACGTGCGCGCGCCGACGTCGACCTCGAGCAGGCGCGTGACCAGCTGGCCGCCCGGGTACTGGACGGTCAGGAAGTCGCCGCGGTTCACGAGATTGCGCAGCTGCACGCCGATCTCCAGCGGATTGCGGCGGGCGTAGTCAGGCCCGGAATGGCCCGCATCCAGGCTCGGAGCGGTCGACGTTTCGATATTCATGGCTAGCCGGTTTTCTTGTCAGGGCGCCCGGACGACGGTGCGCAGTAAAACCGGGCCAGAACAGGGCCCGGTTGCAGGTCTCACACACTTAGCGGCAGTGCTCACCGAAAGTTTAGATCGAAATGCCGATATTTTTCGCGCAAACGTTGAAACCGCGCGCGGCGGGGTGCCGGGCGCGGTCCGAAAGGCGGCGGAATGGGGCTTGCCCGTCAGCCGATCTGCTGCATGATCGAGATCAGCTTCTTCGCGTAATTCGGGTCGGTCGCGTAACCGGCCTTCTGCATCCCGTGCGCGAAACCCTCGACGCTGCGGCTCGCGCTCAGCACGCCCGCGTAGCGCGGGTTGTTCTTCAGCAGGTTCGCATAGTCGGTCATCGCATGCTCGTACGAATCGTACGCGCGGAACTTCGCGACGACGCGCCGCGGCGTGCCGTTCACGTACTCGGTCGTCAGCGCCGACACCGTGCGGCCCGTCCAGCCCTTGTTCGCCTTGATGCCGAACACGTTGTAGCTCGTCGAGCCGTCGCTCGCGCGGATCTCGCGCTTGCCCCAGCCCGATTCGAGCGCGGCCTGGCCGACGATGAAGCGCGCCGGAATGCCGGTGCTCGCGCTGGCCGCCTGCGCCGGCGCGGCGAGCCGGTCGACGAACGCGTCGGCGTCCTGCACGCCGCTCGCGCCCTTCACGGGCGGCGTGAGCGCGCTGCCGGCCGAGTAGCCGCGCGCGCCGGCGAGCCCGCCGTTGTTCGCCGCGTTCGCATACGCGCGCGCCATCGCATTCATCGCGGCGAGGCTGCCTTCGTTGCCCGACGTGCCGGCGCCGGCTGCGCCCAGGCCCGCCGCGCCGAGCCCGGCCGCGCCGGCGTCGGCCGCCGTGCCGCCGCCCTGCCCCGCGTTGCGCATCAGCTGCTTCATCAGCGCGTCGGCGACGCCGATCCCGCGCTTCGACATCTGCTGCGCGAGCTGCTGGTCGAGCATCGACGTGTACATCTTCGACGTGTGCGAATCGAGCAGGCCGCCGTCGGGCGAGGCGTCGCGCATGCTCTTGAGCATCATCTGCGTGAACATCGCGTCGAACTGGCCGGCCACCGCCTTCGCGCCGGCCTGCGGCGACTGCTTCGCCTGCGCGCGCAGCGCGTCGAAACCCTGCACGTCGAGCGCGAAGCGCTGCGTGAGGTCGTTTGCGTTGGGGAGCGTGGCTGCCATTTAGATCACCTCCAGGTCGGCGCGCAGCGCGCCGGCCGCCTTCATCGCCTGCAGGATCGACATCAGGTCCGCCGGCGTCGCGCCGAGCGTGTTCAGCGCCTTCACGACGTCGGCGAGGTTCGCGCCGGCCGTCACCATCTTGAGCGCCCCGTTGTCCTGCTTCAACTGGATCTGCGACTGCTGCGCGACCACCGTCTGCCCGTTCGAGAACGGCCCGGGCTGCGACACCACCGGCTGCGTGTTGACGACCACCGACAGGTTGCCGTGCGCGACCGCGCAGCTTTGCAGCGTCACCATCTGGTTCATCACGATCGAGCCGGTGCGCGCGTTCAGGATGACCTTCGCGGCGGCCTTGTCCGGGCTCACGTCGAGGTTCTGCAGGCGCGCCATGAACGCGACCTGCTGCGCGGAATCCGCCGGCGCGGCGAGCTGGATCGTGCGGCCGTCGAGCGCCGTCGCGGTGCCCGGGCCGAAGCTCGAATTGACCGCGGACACGATCCGCTGCGCGGTGCCGTAGTCCATGTCGTTCAGTTGCAGCTGCAGCACGCCGTTCATCTGCGCGATCGCGTTCGGCACCGCGCGCTCGACGATCGCGCCGCCGACGATCCGGCCGGCCGCGAGCTGGTTCACCTGCACGCGGCTGCCGTTCGCGCTCGCGCCCGCGCCGCCGACCGCCATGTTGCCCTGCGCGAGCGCATACACCTGCCCGTCCGCGCCCTTCAGCGGCGTGAGCAGCAGCGTGCCGCCGCGCAGGCTCTTCGCGTTGCCGAGCGACGACACGGTCACGTCGAGCGCTTCGCCCGGCCGCGCGAACGGCGGCAGCGTGGCCGTCACCATCACGGCCGCGACGTTCTTCAGCTGCATGTTGCTCAGCGACGACGGGCCGCCGTTGGCCGACCCGTTGTTGATCGAGATGCCGAGGTTCGCGAGCATGTTCGCGAGCGTCTGCGTCGTGAACGGCGTCTGCATCGTCTGGTCGCCCGTGCCGTCGAGCCCGACGACGAGGCCATAGCCGATCAGCGGGTTGTCGCGCACGCCCTGGATCTGCGCGAGATCCTTCAGGCGTTCGGCATGTGCGGGCACGGTGCCGAGCACGCATGCGGTGGCCAAGGCCGCGAGCGCGGCGGCGATCCGCGCGACGGCATGCGCGCGGGACGACAGTCGATGGAAAAGAGGCTGCGGCATCGTCATCACCACGGTGCGAGGTTGAGGAAGAAGCGCTGCAGCCAGCCCATCGTCTCGGCTTCGTTGATGTAGCCCTTCGACGAGTATTCGATCTTCGCGTCGGCGACCTGCGTCGAATAGACGGAGTTCGCGCCCGAGATCGTGTTCGGGTTGACGACCCCCGAAAAACGCACGAATTCGTTGCCCTGGTTGATCAGCATCTGCTTCTCGCCGCTGACCACGAGGTTGCCGTTCGGCAGCACGCTGGTGACGGTCACGGTGATCGTGCCATTGAACGTGTTCGCCGCGCTCGCGCCGCCGGTGGCCGCGAACTTGTTGGCGCCGGCCGCCGACAGGTTCGCCTTCGCGAACAGCCCGCCGAGGAACGCGGCCGTCGGCACACTGAAGTCGGTGTTGCCCTGCCGGTTGGTGTTCGCGCCCGACGACTTGGTCGCGTTGATGTTCTCCGCGATCATGATCGTCAGGATGTCGCCGATATTGCGCGGCCGCTGATCCTCGAACAGCGGCCGGCCCGCGTAGCCCGGGTTGTAGATCGAGCCGGGCGCCTGCATCGACATCGGCATCGGCGGCTGCGCCGTCATCGGCTGCTGGATGATCGGATCGCGCGGAATCTGCGCGCAGCCGGCGAGCGCGGCCACCGCGAGCGCGCACACGGCGCGCACGGGGGCTGACGGGAGGAGGCGAACCTGCTTCATGGCGACGACTGGACTTTCCGGTTAGCTCTTCATCTGCGTGACGGTCTGCAGCATCTGGTCGGACGTCGTCACGGCCTTGCTGTTGATCTCGTACGCGCGCTGCGTCTGAATCATGTTGACGAGCTCCTGCACGACGTTCACGTTCGATGCCTCGACGTAACCCTGGTTGAGCACGCCCGCGCCGTTCAGGCCCGGTTGCGCCACGTTCGGCGCGCCCGACGAGGTGGTTTCGGCGAACAGGTTCTCGCCCTTCGCCTCGAGGCCGGCCGGGTTGATGAAGGTGGCGATCTGCAGCGAGCCGATCTGCACCGCGTTGCTCGAGCCCGGCTGCGTGACCGACACGACGCCGTCCTTGCCGATCGTCAGCGACTGCGCGTTCTGCGGCACCGTGATCGCCGGCAGGATCTGATAGCCGCTCGACGTGACGAGCTGGCCCTGCGCGTTGGTCTGGAATGAGCCGTCGCGCGTGTACGCATTCGTGCCGTCCGGCATCAGCACCTGGAAGAAGCCCGCGCCGTTGATCGCGACGTCCTTCGAGTTGCCCGTCTGCGTGAGGCCGCCCTGCGTGTACAGGCGCTCGGTCGCGACCTGCTGCACGCCGGTGCCGAGCTGCAGGCCCGACGGCAGTTCGGTCTGCTGCGTCGAGTTCGCGCCCGGCTGGCGGATGGTCTGGTACAGCAGATCCTCGAACACCGCGCGCGACGCCTTGAAGCCGTTGGTGCTGGTGTTCGCGAGGTTGTTCGAGATCACGTCCATCTGCGCCTGCTGCGCATTCATGCCGGTGGCGGCAATGTAGAGCGATCGGTTCATGTTGAATCTTCTCCTGGTAGCGAGGGCCGTGCCGCTCAGCTGAAGTTGAGCAGCTGGTTGGCCGACTGCTCGTTCTGGTCGGCCGTCTGGATCAGCTTCGACTGCAGCTGGAACGCCCGTGCGTTGTCGATCATCGCAACCATCGCGGTCACCGGATTCACGTTGCTGCCTTCGAGCGAATTCGGCGTGACGACCACGCTCGGGTCGCTGTCGGCCGGATTGCCGTCGGCGGTGCGGAACAGCCCGTCGTTGCCGCGCGCGAGCGTGGCCGGATCGGGGTTCACGAGCTTCATCTGGTCGACGATCGCGACCGCCGTCGGCGGATCGCCCGGCATCAGCGCGGACACCGTGCCGTCCTTGCCGATCGTCACTTCCGCGTTCGGCGGCACCGAGATCGGGCCGCCGTTGCCGATCACCGGCAGGTTGCTCGCGTTGACGAGCTGGCCGTTTTCATCGACGTGCAGGTTGCCGGCGCGCGTGTACGCCTCGCTGCCGTCGGCCGTTTGCACCGCCAGCCAGCCGGCGCCCTGCACGGCGACGTCGAGCGGGTTGCCGGTGCGCGTGATCGGACCCGGCGCGTAGTCCGCGCCGGGCGTCGACGCGAGCACGTAGGTGCGCGTCGTCGTCGGGTCGCTCGTGCTGCCGTCGCCGAAATTCATCGGCACCGCGCGATAGGTCGCGAGCTGCGCGCGAAAACCCGTCGTCGACGCGTTCGCGAGGTTGTTCGCGACCACCGCCTGCTGGTCGAGCGACTGCGACGCGCCCGTCATCGCCGTATAGATCAGTCGGTCCATGGCTGCCGGTTATCCGCGCGTTACAGGTTGATGAGCGTCTGGTCGACGGTCTGCTGCGTCTTGATCGTCTGCGCGTTCGCCTGGTAGTTGCGCTGCGCGGTGATCAGGTTGACGAGCTGCGACGTCAGGTCGACGTTCGAGTTCTCGAGCGCGCTGCCCTGCAGCGTGCCGTGGTTGGTGCTGCCCGGCGCCGAAATCTGCGGCACGCCCGACGCGGCCGTTTCCGCGTACTGGTTGCCGCCGAGGTTGACGAGGCCGTTCGGGTTGTTGAAGTTCGCGATCGCGATCTGGCCGAGCACCGCCGTCTGGCCGTTCGAGTAGTTGCCGGTCAGCTTGCCGTCCGAGCCGATCGAGAAGGTCGTCAGCGTGCCGCTCGCGTAGCCGTCCTGTGCGAGGTTGTTCACGCCGTCCTTGCCGCCGTACTGCGTGGTGCCGGTCAGGTCGAGCGTGAGCGGCTGCGGCGTCGTCGAGCCGTCGGTGGTCGGCACGGTGAACTGGAACTGGCCGACCGACGCGGTCGGCACGGCCGGCGTGCCCGTCGTCGTGGTCTTGATCGCGCCCGACGAATCGAACGTGACCGTGCCGAGGTCGGTCGTGGCGCCGCCCTGCACGCCCGCATACGCCTCCCACGTGCCCGCCGCCGATTTCACGAAGTACATGTTGACCGCCTGCGAGCCGCCGAGCGAGTCGTACACCTGCACCGACGTCGAATAGTTGTACGTCGAGGTGTCGGTCGCGTCGAACGGTGCCTTGGTCGGCACCTTGTCCTGCGAGTTCAGGTTGAACTGGCCGGTGATCTTGGTCGTCGCGGTCGGCGAGATGTTGGTCGTCGGCGCCTGCAGCGGCACGGTCTGCGCGGTGTTCACCACGCCGTTCTTGTCGGACAGATAGCCCATCAGGTTCAGGCCCTGCGCGTTGACGATGTAGCCGTTCTTGTCGCGCTGGAACGTGCCGTCGCGCGAGTACGTCGTCACGCCGTTGTTCGACATCTGGAAGAAGCCGTTGCCGTTGATCGCGACGTCGAGCGACGAGTTCGTCGTGTTGATCGTGCCCTGGCCGAACTGCTGCTGTACCGACGCGAGCGCCGTCCCGATCCCGATCTGCGTGTTGACCGACGTCGCGATCGAGTTCGCGTACATGTCGGAGAACTGCGCGGTGCTCGACTTGAAGCCGACCGTGTTCGCGTTCGCGATGTTGTTGCCGATCACGTCGAGCGCGTTCGATGCGCCGGCGAGGCCGCTCAAACCCTGTTGATAACCCATTTCGGTCTCCGTTTTCGAGAAAGCTGGATCAGTTGGTGGTGGTGGCGTCGGAGGACGACGACGATGCGGTGTTCGGGAAGATCGACGCGACCTGGGTGAGCCCCACCGTCGTGCCGTTCGACAGCACGAGCCCCGCCGTGCCGTCCGCCTGCTTGATCACGCTCTGTACCTGCGCGGCCGCGAGCACGGTCGGCGCATACGTCTTGCCGTCGCTGCCCGTGTACTGCGCGCTCACGGTGTACTTGCCGTCCGGCAGCGCGTTGCCCGCCGCATCGGTCGGCGTCCAGTTGAACGGCACCGTGCCGGCCGACTGCTTGCCCGCGTTGATCGTGTTGACGACGGCGCCCGAGCTGTTCTTCACGGTGATCGTCAGGTTCGACACGTCGTTCGCGAGCGATACGCCGAACGGCGACGCCGCGCCGCTCTTCACCGCGACGCCGTTGCCCGGCGCGAGCACGTTCGTGCCGATCAGCAGCGCGGCCTGCGTCTGCTGGCCCGCCGCAAGCTGCGTCGACAGCGACGTGAGCGACGTGTTCAGCTGCGCGATGCCGCTCACCGTGTTGATCTGCGCGAGCTGCGACGTCATCTGCGAACTGTCGACGGGGCTCGTCGGATCCTGGTTCTGCAGCTGCGTGACGAGCAGCTTCAGGAACGTCGCCTGCAGGTCGCTCGCCGACGTGCCGGTCGTCGACACTTTGTTGGTGTTCATCGTGTCGGTCGGCAGGGTCGACACGTTGGTGCCGTTGCTGCCGATCGTCGTGCTGGTGGATGTCATCCTGAATGGCCTTGTGTCGGAACTGTCGGGTCTGGGGTCTCGGTGTCGAAGCTCGCCCGGCGCGGCTTACGAGCCGATCGTCAGCGTCTTGAGCATCAGCGTCTTCGCGGTGTTCAGCGTCTCGACGTTGGCCTGGTACGAGCGCGACGCCGAGATCATGTTCACCATCTCCTGCACCGGATCGACGTTCGGCATCTGCACGTAGCCGTTCGCGTCGGCGGACGGGTTCGCCGGGTCGTAGGTCGACTTCATCGGCGACGGATCGTCCATCACCTTCGTCACGCGCACGCCGCCCACGCCCTGGCCGGACGCGGTGCGCGCGCCGCCCATCGGGTCGGTCGCGAACACGACCTGCTTGGCCTTGTACGGCTTGCCGTCGGGGCCGGTCGCGCTGTCGGCGTTCGCGAGGTTCGACGCGGTGACGTTCAGGCGCTGCGATTGCGCGGACAGCGCCGAACCGGCGACGCCGAAGATGTTCATCAACGAGGGCATGAGGGCTCCTTGTTCGGGTACGGAAGCGCCGCGCGCTTACGAGTTCGTCGAGATCGCGGCGATCATCGCCTTGATCTGCTGGGTCATCACGGTCATCCCGGTTTCGTAGTGCAGCGCGTTGTTCGCGAACTGCACGCGCTCGACGTCGAGATCGACCGTGTTGCCGTCGAGCGACGGCTGCAGCGGCATCCGGTACTGCGAACGACCGTAGTCGTCGGCCGGGCCGCCCGTCGGAATCAGCTTCGCCGCGCCGGCCATGTGGCCCGGCGCCGTCGACACCATCGTCATCCCGCTCGCCACGCCGGCTGGCTGCGCCATCGGCAGTTGCGCGGCGTTGCTCGGCGCGAGGCCGCCGTGGGTCTGCTTCAGCGAGCGCGCGAGGGTCGACGCGAAATCGACGTCGCGGGCCTGGTAGCCCGGCGTGTCGGCGTTCGCGATGTTCGACGACAGCAGTTCCTGCCGATAGGCGCGCACGTCGAGCGCCTGGCGGCCGAACGCGAATTCGGCATCGAGTTTGTCCAGCATGTGTGCGTCTCTCCGTATGAAGCGCTGCACGCCCGTTGCGCCGGATGGCGACCCAAGGGGCTTTTTTCCATGACAGCGATGGTAGGCGTCGCGCGCAACCGGCAATCGGGCGAATAACGCGGCAAAGGCCCCCTCTATTCATCGTTTGCGCGACGGCCCCGCTCCCTAGAATGCGAATCGGATCAACGGTTTCGAGGACACGGCGATGACAGGCAGCGCACTTCGCGGAAACGACGGACGCCGGACGCGCGTGCCGCGTGCGTTCGCGCTCGCCGCGGCGCTGTGGCTCGCGGTGCCGGTTGCGCACGCGGACGACGGGATGATCGTGATCCCCGGACGCGGCGAGACGGCCGAGACCGCGCTCGCGCATGCGAATGCGGCGAGCGGTGGGCAGTTGGGCGGGAATGCGGGAACGGCGTCGGGAGCGGGCATGGCGTCGGGAGCTGGCATGACGTCGGGCGCGGGCATGGCGTCGGTCGCGGGAACGGCGTCGGGCGCGGGGACGGCGCCGGGCACGGGCATGGCGTCGGGAGCTGGCATGACGTCGGGCGCGGGCATGGCGTCGGTCGCGGGAACAGCGTCGGTCGCGGGAACGGCGTCGGGCACGGGCATAGCGTCGGTCGCGGGAACGGCGTCGGGCACAAGCACGAGCATGGCGATGGCGGGCGGTGCCGGCGGCACTGCCGCGGCCGGCTACGCGGCGCAGCCGGCGGGCTCGATGGTCGTGACGAGCGTCCCGCCGCCGGCCGCCGTGCCGGCGCCCGCACCGCGCCCCGTCTACGCGGCCGCACGCATGAACACCATGAGCACCGGTTACGGCGCCCCGCGCGCCGCCGATCCGGGCGCCGTCGCGACCGTCGTCGCCGGTACGGCCGACCCCGCGTCGAATCCCGCGCGTGCGGCTGCCGCCCCGCGCGTCGCGGCAGCCCGCCCGCTGCCGGCCGCGCCGGCCCCGCGCGCGCCGACGGCAGCCACCGCGGCCCAGGCAGCCGCCGCGCCCCAGCCGGCGACGCCTCCGGGCCAGCAGGACCCCGACGCGATCCGGCGCACGGCCCTCGCTTTCCTGCAGCAGCAGGTCGCCGGCCTGCCGGGCAAGACCACCGCGACCGTCGCGGCCGCGTTTCCGCGCGGGCTCGCCGCGTGCACGACGCTCGAGCCGTTCCTGCCGACCGGTGCGCGCCTGTGGGGCCGCACGACGGTCGGCGTGCGCTGCGCGGGCGAACGGCCGTGGACGGTCTACCTGCAGGCGAAGGTTGCCGTGCAGGCCACCTATTACGTCGCCGCGCGGCAGATCGCGCCCGGCGAGCCGCTCACCGCGGCCGACCTCGTCGCGCGCGACGGCGACCTGACGGTGCTGCCGCTCGCGGTGATCACCGATCCCGCGCAGGCGGTCGGCGCGACCGCGCTGGCCCGGATCTCGGCGGGGCTGCCGCTGCGCCAGGACATGCTCAAGAGCGCCGCGTCGGTGTCGGCCGGCCAGACGGTGCGGGTCGTCGCGGCCGGGCCCGGCTTCACGATCTCGGCCGAGGGCAGCGCGCTCGCGAATGCGGCGCCGGGCCAGTCGATACGGGTCAGGATGGCCGCGGGGCAGATCGTCACGGCGATCGTCAAGGACGCCGGGACCGTGGAAATTCCGCTGTAGGGGCGGATCCCGCCGCAAGATTGCAAAGAATTGTTTATTCGGAGAATTTCAGGTTCACGATGCTAAAGTTCGGGCCGACCCGGCCGTTATCTGGGTCATACCGTACAGGAAACCCATCGTGAAGATCGATTCCACTCCGAAACCGAGCCCCCTCGCGTCGACCGGCAACGGCGCGACCCGCGCGCAATCCGGCGCGGCTTCGTCGTCGTCCGCGCAGGCTGCCGACGCAGGATCGACCGGCGGCGACACGACCGTGAACCTGTCGGGTCTGTCGGGCCAGCTGCGTTCGCCGTCGGCCTCGGGCAGCGCCGACATCGACACGGCCCTCGTCCAGTCGATCAAGGACGCGCTGAACGACGGCACGCTGACGATCGACGTGAACAAGATCGCCGACGGCGTATTGAATACCGCCCGCGACCTGCTGCAACAGCAGCGCTCGCAGGGCAACTGAGCCGGCCCGGGGCCCGTCACGCCCTGACCGGTCCCCTGGTTTGCCGGCATGCGCCACCGCGTGCCGGCGCGACGAGCATGACGCGATGAGAGAAGAGCTGCTGGCCACGGTCAACGACGAACACGCGACGGTCGAAGCGTTCGCGTCTCTGCTCGCCTACGAGGAAAAGGCGCTCACGACACCGGAGCCGCTCGACATGCTGCCCGGCATCGTCGAGAAGAAGAGCGTGCTGATCGACCGGCTCGCGCAGCTCGAGCGCACGCGCGACACGCAGTTGTCCGCGCTCGGCTTTCCGGCCGGCAAGAAAGGCATGGATCAGGCCGCCGAGCGCGATGCACGCCTCGCCGGCCGCTGGCAACTGCTGCTGCAGGCCGCCGAACGCGCGCGCCAGGCCAATGCGACCAACGGGATGCTGATCCGGATCCGGATGGACTACAACGAGCGCGCGCTCGCGGTGCTGCGCTCGGCCCCCGCGCCGGCCGGCGTCTACGGGCCCGACGGGCGCGTGTCGGCGCTGATGCGCTGAAGCGCCGACGTACCGATCACGCCGACGTACCGGTCACTGCGGCGCACCGACGTACCGACGTACCGATCACGCCGACGCTCCGACGTACCGATCCCGCCACCGCTCCGACGTACCGATCACGCCCGCGCTCCGACACACCGGCCGCGCGCGCCCTTCCCGCCTTACAGCAGCGGACACGCGGTGACCTGCGTGCCGCGTTCCACGCAAAGCCGTTCGTAGTCGCGCAGGTACGCGCGCTCGTCGTCGTCCAGCAGCTCGACGTCGATCAGGTCCCAGTCATAGCCGACGGTGACGATGTTCTCGAACGCGACGGTGTCCGATGCGTCGTCGTCCGCGCGCACGATCACGATATTCTCGATCCGCACGCCGCCCTTGCCCGGCACGTAGATGCCCGGCTCGACCGAAATCACCGCATTCGGCACCAGCCCGTACTTCGCGCCCGGCGCGAACCGCACGCCGCCCTCGTGGACGTGGATCCCCACGCCATGCCCGGTGCCGTGACCGAAATCGTAGCCGTGGTCGCGGCACACCTGCCGTACCGCCGCATCGACGTCGCCGCCCGTCGCCGTCTTCGGAAAGCGCGTGACGAGCCCCTTGATGCAGGCCTTCAGCGCGACCGTATAGATCTCGCGCTGCCACGGCTGCGCGACCGTTTCCGGCCGCGTGCGACGCAGCACGACCCGTGTGCAGTCCGTCGCGAAACCGGCGTCGTAATACGCGCCGCTGTCGAGCAGCACGAGTTCGCCCTCCGTCAGCTCGACCTCGGCGCTCGCCGCCGTGTAGTGCGCGAACGCGCTGTTCGCGCCGTTCGCCGCGATCGACGGGAACGTCAGCGCGACCGCCGAGCGGGCGCCGTACGCGTCGTTGATCGTGCGGGCCAGGTCGTATTCGGTATGGCGCCGCCCCGGCTCGCCGGCCTTCGCCCAGCGCATCGTTTCGGCGATCGCCGCCGAACTGCGCGCGAACGCGTCGCGGAACTGCTCGAGCACGGCCGGCGTCTTGCTGGCGCGCATCGCCTCGACCGGGTTGAAATCGGCGTGGCGCGCCTGCGGCCACACGCGGCGCACCGATTCGACCAGCGCACAGTTGACCGATTCGAAGCCGTAGCACACGTGGTCGACCGCGCATGATGCGAGGAAGCGCTCGAGTTCGGCGAAGTCGCGCCGGATCACGCGCAGCGCCGGATACGACGTCAGCTCGACCGGGCACCGGTCGCAGCCTTCCGGCAGGAACAGCGCGACCTGCGCGCCGACCGCGAACAGGAAGCCCAGGTGCGACGACACGTTCGGGATGTGATAGCCGCGGCTGTTCAGCAGGTACGCGAGATCGTCCGACGCACACGTGAAGAACGCGGTCTTGCCGGGCGCGGCGCCGGTGTGCGCGGCGAGCCGGCGGTTCAGCGCGTCGACGTTCTGCGCGACGCTCGCGCCGGTCATCGTGTCGGGCAGCTCGAAGATCGGCCGCTCGACCACCCAGCCCGGCAGCGCGATCGCGCGGTCGATCTCGCGCTCGACGAGACTCGTCCAGTCGAACGACGCGGGCTGCGTCTGCTCGATCAGCCGGTCGCGCTGCGCGACGCTGATCCGCAGCGCGTCGTAGCCGACCCGCGCGAGCCGGCTCGCGTGCGCGACCAGCCAGTCGGCCAGCGCCTGCCAGATGGTGACGTTCATGCCGAGCTTCTCGATCCGCACGTGCGCCGGGTCGCACTGCTGTTCGGCCTGCAGGTGATAGCGGCCGTCGACGAACAGCACGAACGGCGGCACGCCGAGCGCCTGCGCGGTCGCCGCGCTCAGGAAGATCCCGCAGCCGGCCGAGCCGTCGAAGCCCGACAGCGCGTAGCGCGGGTTGTTGCTGCGCGGCAGGTATTCGGTGATGTATTCGTCCTGCGACGTGACGACCACGGCGTCGAGCCGCAGCGCATCGAGCACGCGCGACAGGCCGCGCTGCGTGTCGGCGACGCATGCGTCATACGAGGGAAGGCCGGAGAAGCTGTATTTCAGTCGATCGATCATCGGATACCCGCTCTTGATTGTTGTCGGCGGCCGGCGGTGTCACGCGGCATCGCGCACGCCTGACGCGGCGCGCCGCCCGTGCGCGGACGGCGCGCGGCGCCACGGGCAGCCGGGCCGCTGCGCCGCTCCGGCGGCCGGTCTCGGGGAAAATTTTTGTCTCACTTAACTTTGTTTGATGCGTGCGACAGAATCTAGAGCACGCGGAAATTGAGGTCAAGCCAAAATTTTCGTAGGGCTAAAATTACCGGCACGGCGCGCGAGGGCGGCGCGGCCATGCGCGGCGTGGCGCCGTGCGGGCGCCACCGCGCGGTACAATGCGCCGGCATCGCCGTCCCGACGGCCGTGCTTCGTGCGCTTCGCGGAACGCAACGTCCCGGCGACTGCACCGCCCCTCCGCTCGCCTCCCGACTCGTTGTCACGAAAGAGATTCATGGATTCAGACCTCATGCGTATCGGCCAGCGCATCCGGCGCCTGCGCCGCGAAGCGAAGAAGACGCTGCTGGAAGTCGCGACCGAGGCGAACCTGTCGATCGGATTCCTGTCGCAGGTCGAGCGTCATCTCACCGGTATCTCGCTGTCGTCGCTCGTCAACGTCGCGAAGGCGCTGAACGTGCCGCTCGGCACGCTGATCGAGCAGCCGCGCCAGGCGCAGCCCGACTCGCGGGCCGGCCGCCGCGAACCGTATGCGGTCGACGCCGCGTCGCAATGGTACGAGCGGCTGTCGACCACCTTCGACGGCAGCCAGATCCACGCGCTCAAGGTCCGGATGATGGAGGGCTATCGCTCGGAATGGGTCGCGCATGGCGGCGACGAGTTCGTGTACGTGTTGACCGGCCGCGTCTGCTACACGATTGGCAAGAAGGATTACCCGCTGTCGCCCGGCGACTCGCTGCACTTCGACGCGCGCAAGCGCCATCGCGTCGCGAATGTCGGCGACGGGCCGGCCGAACTGATCGCGGTCGGCACGCTGCCGCTCTTCGACGACAGTTGCGCAGAATTCGGGTCCGCGGCGATGGGAATCAGGCCGCCGGCGCGCGATGCCGGCCCGACGCCCGGCGAGCCGCGCGTGAGCCGCCGCGAACCGGCGCGGAAACGCGAACAAGGGCATGACGCGAACGCGGCTCCGCCTGCCGACCTGCCGGCCCGCGTGCCGGCCAACCCGGCTGCCGGCAAGCCGCGCACGGCCGCAGGCAAACGTCCGGCCGCCGCCACCCCGGCCCGCCGCGCCACCGCCCGCACGAAGCAATGACGGCTGGCGGCCGGGCGACGCACCGCGCCGTCCGGTGCTTCCGCGCTATTCGCCGATCGCCAGCGCCTGCTTGACGGCCTCGACCCGTGCGCGATGCACGGCGTCCTTGATCTGCATCACATCGTCGCCGGCCCCGCGCGCGATCGCGCCCGCGTCGACGCTGCGCGCCGCCACCAGCGCCACGCGCAGCCGCTCGGCCTGCGGATACGGCTGCGTGTCGAGCCCCAGCCGGCCGCGGGCATCCGCTTCGCACGCCTGCAGCATCTCCGCGAAGCGCCCCGGCTTGCGCAGCGCATCGCTGCGCTCGAAGAACCGCACCAGCGCGGCCGCGCCCATTTCCATCACGCGATGCAGGTTGCCGTGCTCGCGCGCGACCACCAGCGCGAGATCGCGGCATTCGTTCGGCACGCGCAGCCGCTCGCACAACGGCTTGATGAGGTCGACGCCGCGGCCTTCGTGGCCGACGTGGCGCGGCAGCACGTCGGCGGGCGTCGTCGCCTTGCCGAGATCGTGCGTGAGCGCCGCGAAGCGCACCGGCAGCGAGTAGCCCTGTTTCGCCGCGTAGTCGACGACCATCATCACGTGCACGCCCGTGTCGACTTCCGGGTGGTAGTCGGCACGCTGCGGCACGCCCCACAGCGCGTCGACCTCGGGCAGGACACGCGCAAGCGCGCCGCATTCGCGCAGCACCGCGAACATCCGCGACGGCTTCGCCTCCATCAGCCCGCGCGCGATTTCCTGCCACACGCGTTCGGCCACCAGCGCGTCCGCTTCGCCGGCATCGACCATGCGCCGCATCAGCGCGAGCGTGTCGTCCGCGACCGTGAAATCCGCGAAGCGCGCGGCAAAACGCGCGATCCGCAGGATCCGCACCGGATCCTCGACGAACGCGTCGCCCACGTGCCGGAACACGCGTGCACGCAGGTCGGCCTGTCCGTCGAACGGATCGATCACCGGCCCGACCAGCGCGCCTTCCGGGCTCACTTCGCGCGCCATCGCGTTGATCGTCAGGTCGCGCCGCGCGAGATCCTCGTCGAGCGTCACGTCCGGCGCGAAGTAGAACTGGAAGCCGTGATAGCCGGCCGCCGTCTTGCGCTCGGTGCGCGCGAGCGCGTATTCCTCCTGCGTGTCCGGATGCAGGAACACCGGGAAATCCTTGCCGACCGGCCGGAAGCCCTGGGCAACCATCTGCTCGGGCGTCGCGCCCACCACCACGTAGTCGCGGTCCTGCACCGGCACGCCGAGCAATTCGTCGCGGATCGCTCCGCCTACTGCGTAGATGTTCATCGTGTCGGTTCGTATTCGGCAATCACGTTGGTTTCGCGGCGCGCGGCGTCGATCCAGCGCTGCACGGCCGGCAGCACGGTCACGCGCGCGGCATACCCGGCCGCCTCCGGCGACAGCGCCGGCGCATACGTGTTGAAGCGCATCACGACCGGCGCATACATCGCATCGGCAATCCCGAATTCACCGAACAGGAACGGCCCGCCCGATGCCTCGATGCACCCGCTCCACAGCGCGTCGATGCGCGCGACGTCGGCCAGCGCATCGGGCGTCGCACCGCGCCCCGGCATCGACGCGCGCACGTTCATTCCCATCTGCGTGCGCAGCGCGGCGAAGCCCGAGTGCATCTCGGCCGAGATGCAGCGTGCGTGGGCGCGCTGCAGCGGATCGGCCGGCCACATCGGAAATTGCGGATAGCGCTCGGCGAGCGTCTCGGCGATCGCGAGCGAATCCCAGATCGCGGTGCCGTGATCGTCGATCAGGCACGGCACCTTGCCGGTCGGCGAATATTCGCGGATGCGCGCGGCCGTGTCGTCGCGGCGCAGCTCGATCGCGATCTCGTCGAACGGGATCCCGAAATGCGCGAGCAGCAGCCACGGCCGCATCGACCACGACGAGTAATTCTTGTCTCCAATGACGAGTTTCATGGCGGTGTTCCGAAAGGCGCGAAAGTGAATGACGGAAAGCGGCGGCCCGCGACGCCTAGCGGCGCGAGCGGAACCAGTCGAAGCGGGAGCGCTGCGCGCCGTCGCCGAGATACGCGGGCGCGATGCTCTCGAGACTCGCGGGCGACAGCCCGAGTTCCGGCGCGAGCGGCCCTGACAGCACATTGGGCACCGACATCGACGCGAGATTGTCGCGCGTGATCACCGGCTCGCCGGGCAGGCATTCGAACACGCGCGCCTGCAACTGCGCGAGCGCGTCGGGCAGCCGCACGATGCGTGCCTGCCGGCCGACCAGCGTGCCGCAATAGCGCACCAGCTGCTCGAGCGTGTAGACGGTCGGACCGCCGAGCTCGTAGGTTTTGCCGTGCGCGGCCGTGAGATCGAGCGTGTTGACGAACGCGCTCACGACGTCGCCGACGAACACCGGCTGGAAGCGCGCGTCGGGCATCGCGAGCGGCAGCACGGGCAGCGTGCGCTGCAGGTTCGCGAATGTATTGAGGAATGAGTCGCCGGGGCCGAACACGACCGACGGGCGGAAGATCGTCAGCGCGAGCGAATCGGTCGCCGCGACCGCGTGCAGCGCGGCCTCGCCGTCGCCTTTCGAGCGCTGGTACATGCTCGCGCCGTGCGAATCGGCGCCGAGCGCGCTCATGTGCAGAACGCGCCGCACGCCGACTTCGACGCAGGCGGCGGCCAGCGCGGCCGGCAGCGCGACGTGCGCGCGCTCGAAGCCGGGCCCGTATGGCGTGCCGCGGCCGCCGTGCAGCACGCCGACGAGATTGATGGCCGCATGCGCGCCGGCGACGAACCGGGCCAGCGTGCGCGTGTCGAGCGCGTCGAGTTCGACGATCTCGACCGGCAGCATCTGCAGGTGGCGCGCGTGCTCGCGCCGCCGCGTGCCGATCCTCACCTGCTTGCCGGCGTCGATCAGCGCATTGACGAGCCGGCTGCCGATGAAGCCGGTGCCGCCCAGCAGCGCGACGGTCTGGCTATCCATGGTCGATCCTCCAACGGGCGGTTCACGCTCATGACGGGCTTGCAAACGCGCCGTGCCGGCTGCCCCGGCGGACGTCCTTCGGGCGCATGCAACAAGCAGCGCGCGCCGTCCGGCCGCGCTGACCAAGCGACGCGCGACGCCGCAATGCGGCCGGCAACGCTCGCTCCCTGACCAGGAGAATCATAGACGGGGCTGGCCCGTCGTGAGCGTGGACAGCCCCTGAGCATACTGCCGCGCCTTGCGCGGCAGTATGAAGATTCCGGATCAGGGCGAGATCATGCCCAGGCGTTTCTTCAACGATTGCGGTTTGCCCTCGAAGAGCGCCGCGTAGTAGACGGTGTTCGACAGCACGTTCTTCACGTAGTCGCGCGTCTCGTTGAACGGAATCGTCTCCGCGAAGATCGCGCCTTCGACCGGCTGCGTCAACACCTGGCGCCACTGGCGCGGCCGGCCCGGGCCCGCGTTGTAGCCGGCGGTCGCCAGCACCGGCGAGCTGTCGAAGTTGTTGTAGATGTCCGCCAGATACCAGGTGCCGAGCTGGATGTTGGTATTGATGTCGTGCATCTGCGCACGCGTGATCGACCCCATCCCGAGCTTCTTCGCGACGAGCTGCGCGGTGGCCGGCATCAGCTGCATCAGCCCGCCCGCGCCGACCGACGAACGCGCGTTCGTGATGAAGCGCGATTCCTGGCGGATCAGCCCGTATGCCCATTCGATGTCGAGGCCTGTCGACTGCGCGTAGCGCTCGACGATGTCGCGGTACGGCGACGGGTAGCGCAGCGTGAAGTCGTGCTCGGCCTTCGTGCGGTCGGCCGTGTTGACCGTGCGGTCGAGCAGGTCGACGCGCTTGCCGTATTCGGCGGCCGCGAGCAGTTGGCGATCGGTCATCCCGCGCAGCGGCCAGTTCCATTCGCGATTGCCTTCGAGGCGCAGGTTCAGCGCATAGAAGCGCTGCGCGAGCGCGAAGCCCGGGATCTTGCTCATCGCGCCGATCTCGGCGTCGCTCACCTTCGTGCGCGGCGGGACGCTCGTGCGCTGGCCGAGCTCTTCGCCGGCGAGCTGCCCGTAGAAGTTGTACTGACCAGCGACCTGCTCGAATTCCTGGTTCGCCTGCATCGTGTCGCCGCTCTGCTTGAGCGCGCGCGCATGCCAGTAGATCCAGGCCGGATCGTCGCGCAGCGACGGCGGCATCTGCTCGATCGACCAGCGCACCATCGGCCAGTTGCCGGCGAGCAGCGCGGCGCGCGTGCGCCATTCGTAGCCGGGGTTCGACAGCGGCGCGTTCGCGGATTTCGCATACCAGACCGACGCGAGCGGCGAGCGCTTGATCGCACCCTGGTAGCCGATCGCGCCCCACGCGATCGCCTGTTCCGGCTTCGTCAGCGAGCCGGCGACGGACGTCAGCATCCCCGCCGCCGCGTCCGGATCGTTGCGCGCCATGCGGCTGAGCGCGATCAGCGCGAGCTGGTGCGACGCCGCGTCGGGGCCGACGCCGCGCGCGAGATACAGCGGCGGCGCGCTGGTCGCCTGGTCGAAGCCGACCGGGCGCGGGCCGAGCGCGTCGACGATCTTGCCGCCGAGCGTCGTGTAGTTCTGCTCGTACGCGAGGCGCGCCTGCTGCCACACGTCGTCGCTCGTGAACTGCTGGTTGACCGTCA
Organism: Burkholderia sp. SIMBA_062; assembly: GCF_046534765.1. Classification (NCBI taxonomy): domain Bacteria; kingdom Pseudomonadati; phylum Pseudomonadota; class Betaproteobacteria; order Burkholderiales; family Burkholderiaceae; genus Burkholderia; species Burkholderia sp. SIMBA_062. The sequence continues at coordinate 142,727 of NZ_JAWRYD010000001.1, read as the reverse complement.
GCGCCGTAATCAGGTCGACACAGGCGTCGCCGTAGTATTTCGGCTCGACGAGCAGCGCGCGCGCCGCGTCGGCGACGTTCTCGCCGCGCGCCGCGCGCGATTCGAGCGCGTAGCACTTGACCTGCGTGTCGTCGTCGAGCACGAAGCGCTTGTACTGGTCGTCGAAGTTGCGCCAGTCGTGGCGCGCGCCGAGCACGAGCAGGTAGTCGTTGCGCATGCGGTCGGCGATCGCCTGTCCGTCGTAGCGCTGCAGGAACGACTGCACGGGTGCGTCGGGCGCGTCGACACGTGCGCGGCCCGTCGAATCGAACAGCTGCGGCTTGATCTGGAAATACTCGACGTAGGACGGGACCGGATAGTTCGGGATCATCGACGCGAGCTGCGCGGCCTTCGCGGCGTCGTTGCGGCGCGCGGCTTCGCGAAGCTGCACGAAGATCTGGTCATCCCCGGCGAGCGTGTCGTCGCCCGGTGCGGCGCACGCGGCCGTGCCCGCGACGAGCGCGGCGGCCGAAAGCGCGAGCGCGACCGCGCGATATACTCGGAAAAGGCTGTTCGACATCGTTATGAATGGAGCACGAATTGAGCGAAAGCATAGCATGCAACCCTGTGCCGAACCCGAAGGTTGCACTGCGCAAAACGCTGGCCGGCGCGCGTCGCGACGCCGCTTCGCAGCCCGCCGCGAACGCCGCGCTCGACGCGCGGCTTCGCGCCTTGCTCGAACGCCTCGCACCGCGCACGGTCGGCTTCTACTGGCCGCTGTCGGGCGAATTCGACGCGCGCGACGCGGTGCTCGCATGGTCCGCCGCCGGCACCGGCCGCCGTGCGGCGCTGCCGGTGATCGGCGAGCGCCACACGCCGCTCGCGTTCCATGCGTGGGATGCGCACACACCGATGCGCGAAGGGCATCACCGGATTCCCGAGCCCGCGTCGGGGGTCGTCGTCGTGCCCGACCTGTTGCTGATTCCGTGTGTGGGATTCGATCTGGAGCGCTACCGGCTCGGCTATGGCGGCGGCTACTACGACCGCACGCTCGCGGTGTGGCCGGGCGACACGCTGCCGGTGACGGTCGGCATCGCGTATGAAGCGTGCCGCGTGGATGCGCTGCCGGCCGAGGCGCACGATCTCGCGATGCGCTGGATCGTGACCGACGGCGCGCTTTACCCGGCCGCCGGATGACGCGGCGCGCGACACCGCGCCAGCGGCATGCCGCACGTCACCGCGTTCACCTTCCCGTTCGCAATCGTTTACAGCGAGGCCGCCGCACGCGCGGCCGTATCGTAGAGGCCCGATGCGTGGCGCAGCAGTTGCGCCGCGTCGCCGATCTGCTGGTTGGTGAGGCCGCTGTCCTTCAGCGTCTCGATCAGGCAATGCTCGCGCACCTCGCGATACTTCAGGCACAGCTCGCGGCCCGCGTCGGTCGCGAAGAAGAACACTTCCTTGCCGCTCTTCTCGCTCTTCACATAGCCGCGCGCGATCAGTTTTTTCAGCGCATAGGTCGCGACGTGCGTATCCTCGATATTGAGCACGAAGCAGATGTCGGCGAGCTTTTTCTTGCGTTCGCGATGGCTCACGTGATGCAGCAGCGACACCTCGACCGCCGTCATGTCCTTCGCGCCCGCGGCCGACATGCAGCGCACCATCCATCGGTTGAATGCGTTGCCGGCCATGATGAGGCCGTATTCGAGCTCCGACAGCTCCGCGCTCGACTCGGAAACGAGGTGTTCGGATGACACGATCTTGGTCGCAGGACGCTTCATGGAAAGGCGGCGCAAGCCGGATGACAGGGTGTGCCGAGTGTACGACAGAAGCCCCGGCATACGAGCTAGGCGAAAACGCTTATTGGGAAGTTGTCGATGTTTTGTCGACAATGTGCGCTAACATTGCCGTCCGAACCGTGCCAGTCCGATGACGCAACCCCGCATTTATCCGCTCGGCGATGCCGCCCTCGTCTGCGAGGTGCCGCCGCCCGCCACGCTAGATTGCCAGCGCCGCGTCTGGGCCGTCGCCGAGGTCGCGCGCGCGTGGCCCGACGTGATCGACGTCGTGCCGGGCATGAACAACCTGACGATCGTGTTCGACGCGCTCGCCGCAACGGCCGAGTCGCTCACGCCGGCGCTGCGCGACGCATGGGAAACCGCCGACGTCGAGCACGCACGGGGCCGCGAGATCGAGATTCCCGTTGAATACGGCGGCGCCGCCGGCCCCGACCTGCCGGCCGTCGCCGCGCATACGGGGCTGTCGGCCGACGAAGTCGTCGCGCGCCACGCGGCCGGCGAATACGTCGTGTTCTTCGTCGGTTTCCAGCCGGGCTTCGCGTATCTCGGCGGCCTCGATGCGTCGCTGCACACGCCGCGCCGCGCGGCGCCGCGCCTGGAAGTGCCGGCCGGTTCGGTCGGCATCGGCGGCGCGCAGACGGGCATCTATCCGGCCACGTCGCCCGGCGGCTGGCAACTGATCGGCCGCACGTCGCACGTGCTGTTCGACCCCACGCGGGCGCAGCCGACGTTGCTGCTGCCCGGCGACCGCGTGCGCTTCACCATTGCCGGAGTCGACGCGACATGAGCCAGAACACCGCACCGGGGACGATCGAGGTCGTCCGCGCCGGCCCGCTGTCGACCGTGCAGGATCTCGGCCGCCGCGGCACGCGCCATCTCGGCGTCGCGCAGGGCGGCGCACTCGACGGCCTCGCGCTCGAGGTCGGCAATCGGCTGGTGGGCAACCGCCCCGACGCGGCGGCCGTCGAAATCACGATCGGCCCCGCTACGTTCCGCTTCACGCGCGCGACACGCATCGCGATCACCGGCACCGAGTTCGGCGCGACGCTCGACGGCAAGCCCGTGTATTCATGGTGGAGCCTGCCGGTCGAGGCCGGGCAGACGCTCGTGCTGCCGGCCGCGAAGCGCGGGATGCGCGGCTACCTGTGCATCGCGGGCGGCATCGACGTGCTGCCGGTGCTCGGCTCGCGCAGCACCGATCTCGCGTCGCGCTTCGGCGGCCTCGGCGGCCGCGCGCTGCGCGACGGCGATCGGCTCCCGGTCGGCGTGCCGGCGGCCGGCGCCGGCTGCCTCGCGACCGATGCGCCCGAATTCGGCGTGAAGGCGCCCATGTGGTGCGCGTTCGTGCGGGTCGACGAACCGCCGCGCCGCCACCGTCCCGCGCATGCGCACGCGCCGTGGGCGATGCCCGTGCGCGTGCTGCCGGGCCCCGACTACGCGTCGTTCGCGGCCGATTCGCAGCAAGCGTTCTGGGATGAGGAATGGCTCGTCACCGCGAACAGCAACCGGATGGGCTATCGCCTCGCCGGCGCCGAGCTGGTACGCGAGCGGCCGGTCGAGCTGCTGTCGCACGCGGTGCTGCCCGGCACGATCCAGGTGCCGCCGAACGGCCAGCCGATCGTGCTGATGCACGATGCGCAGACCACCGGCGGCTATCCGAAGATCGGCACGGTGATCCGCGCGGATCTCTGGAAACTCGCCCAGGCGCGCCTGAACCTGCCGATCCGTTTCGTGCGCACGACACGCGACGCCGCGCGCGCCGCCCTGAGCGCGGAACGGGCATATCTGCGGCAGATCGACGTCGCGATCGAGATGCGCGAGGAAACGCGCCGCCGCGAGCAATCGCGCGCGGCGTGACAATGTCGGAAGCAACATGGAGGACGCGCCACGGCATCCGTGGGCGAGGAACATCATGGAAATCGATCTGAATGCCGATCTCGGCGAAGGATGCGGATCGGACGAGGCGCTGCTCGACCTCGTCACGTCGGCGAACATCGCGTGCGGCTGGCATGCAGGCGGCGCCAATGCGATGCGCGACTGCGTGCGCTGGGCCGTGCGCAAAGGCGTATCGATCGGCGCACACCCGAGTTTTCACGACCCGGAGAATTTCGGCCGCAAGGAAATGCAGCTGCCGGCCGGCGACATCTATGCGGGCGTGCTGTATCAGCTCGGCGCACTGTCGGCGATCGCGCAGGCCGAAGGCGGCCGCATCGCGCACGTGAAGCCGCACGGCGCGCTGTACAACCAGGCCGCGCGCGACCCGATGATCGCCGACGCGGTGGTGTCCGCGATCCACGACTTCGATCCGTCGCTCGCCGTGTTCGGGCTCGCCAACAGCGTGTTCGTCGCGGCCGCGCGCCACGCGGGGCTCGCCGCGGTGGAGGAAGTGTTCGCCGATCGCGGCTACCGCGCGGACGGCTCGCTCGTGCCGCGCAGCCAGCCCGGCGCGCTGGTCGACGATGAGGATGCCGTGCTCGCGCGCACGCTCGACATGGTGCGCGAGCGGAAGGTGCGCGCGGTAAGCGGCGAGTGGGTGCCGCTCAATGCGCAGACCGTCTGCCTGCACGGCGACGGCCCGCATGCACTCGCGTTCGCGCAGCGGATCCGCACGGCGCTCGAAGCCGCGGGTGTCGACGTCGTCGCGCCCGGCGCGCTGCAGGCCGACGAAGACGCCTGAGCCGCGCGCAAGCGCCGCTGCCGTCTGACCGAAACCGCCGCACCAAAAGAAAAAAGCGCCCTCGTGGCGCTCTTCTGTTGGCACAATCGCCGCGGCTTCGCCGTCTGTCGATTCGCCCCCCGAAACCGTCTGTCGACGGTGACCGGAAAAATGCTCCGGATTAAAAAACGTCCGCCGCCGCCCGATTACTGCTTCCCCCGGTCGGACGACGGAACGTCGCTTATCCGCAAGTCTGCCGCATGCATTTGTTGTACCGACGATGTTTGGCCCCGCCGTGCATGCAGACACTCCGCGGCCGGCACGCGCATCACGTGCCGGCTACGCTAACCCCGCGCTTTGTTTTCTGCTACCCCGTAGAACTTATCTATTCTTTTCATTTTTTCAACTTGTGGGATGAAGAATAGAGATTGGCAGAACGGGATGTCAATGGTTTTAAACGCTATTTCCTGAGGATTCGAGGGTTTTCCTTATCGGATCGCGCGGCCGCGCACGGGCTTCGCGCCGCGCGCGCGTCGTCGATCAAACAGGGGAGGATCGATGCGCGGCGCCCGGCGCGATCAGTTCGCGTCGACCCCGTATCCTTGCCGGCGCAACAATTCGAGCACGCCGCGCGGGCCACCCAAATGCAGCGCGCCGATCGCGACGAATACCGGGCGGTCCGGCGCGGCGATTGCCGTCATCCGTGCAACGAAGCGCCGGTTGCGCTCGTACAGGATCTTGTTGTCGATCGACGCCGACAGCGCCTTCGAACGGGCCAGCCGCTCGCTCTTCGCGACCGCCCACGCCGAGATCGCATCGGCGTCGCCAATTTGCCACAGCCGATGCAGCGCCTTGATGTCGTCGGCGTTCTGCGCCGGCGTCTGCACCATGTCCTGCGCGAGCATCTCGCGCTGCTCGGCGAGTGTCAGCCCGGTGAACGCACGCATCTGCTCGGCCAGCGTCTCGAGCCCGATCACGCGGCCGCCCTTCTTCTTCAGGAACACGTTCTGCAGCTGCGCCTCGGTGCCGTATTCGGTCTGCAGGCCGGCCGACAGCGAGTCGTAGGTCTCGACCACCAGCGCCGCGAGCCACGGCCGCATCCGGCGGATCTCCGCGAGCGCGGCCGGATTGCCGCGCAGGCGCGCGGCGAGCCGCTGCCACAGCGGCTCGGGCAGCAGGCGCTGCAGGCACGGGTAGCGGCACACGCCGTACTTCGACACGTCGTCCTGCGATTCGAGCAGATCGTCCGGCGACAGCTCGAGCGCGAGCGTCGGCGACGCGGCGAGCGCCGCGAGGATGCGCGGCCGGAACGGCTGCGCGCTCGGATAGTCGGATGGGTCGCCCGTATGCAGCGTGCCGAGTACATACAGCGTGACCCGGCCTCGGGTGGCGACATAGAACGGCATACGCGCGGGCTGCACGCGCACGGTGCCGCGCGCAACCGTGCCGTTCGACACGGACGGCGCGTGGAACCCCGGCAGGCTCAGGCCGGGCGGCGGAACCTGCGACGGATGGATCGGCGAACTCGTCGGCGTGCGCCCTTCGGCACGCGCGGCGTCGGTCGGGACCAGCACGCTGGCGGCCACGCACGCGCCGGCCAGCGCCGCGCCCGTCACCGTGCGCACGCTCCAGCGCCGTGCGTTGCGGCACGCGCGCATCACGCGCGCGCTGCCGGCCCCCCAACGGCGCACGCGTGGCGCGCGCGCCGCCAAACCATCAGGCATTCGCCTCCCCCACCTCCTCGGCGCGATGGCAGGCCACACGGCGTCCGTCGACGTCGCGCAACTGCGGTTCCTCGACGCGGCACCGCTCGATCGCGTACGGGCAGCGCTGGTGAAACGCGCAGCCCGACGGCGGATTGAGCGGCGACGGCAGCTCGCCCTGCAGCTTGATCTGCACGCGGCGGTCTTCCTCGAAGATCGCCGGCGTCGCCGACATCAGCGCGCGCGTGTACGGATGCCGCGGCCGCGCGTAGATCGTCGCCTTGTCGCCGAGCTCGGCGACGCTGCCGAAGTACATCACCATCACGTCGTCCGCGACGTGCTCGACCACCGACAGGTTGTGCGAGATGAACACGTAGCTGGTTTTGAACTGCTCCTGCAGATCCATGAACAGGTTCAGGATCTGCGCCTGGATCGACACGTCGAGCGCGGACACCGGCTCGTCGGCGACGACGATGCGCGGATCGAGGATCATCGCGCGCGCGATCGCGACGCGCTGGCGCTGGCCGCCCGAGAACATGTGCGGATAGCGCTTCGCGTGCTCGGGCCGCAGGCCGACCGTGCGCATGATCTGCGCGATGCGCGCCGCGCGTTCGGCGGCCGTCAGGTTCGCGTTGATCTCGAGCGGCTCGCCGAGCGTCTGCTCGACGGTCTTGCGCGGGTTCAGCGACGCGAACGGATTCTGGAACACCATCTGCACGCGCCGGCGCAGATCGGCGACCGTCTCGCGGTTCGCGCCCGCCACGTTCTTGCCGTCGATCACCAGGCTGCCCGCGGTGGGCGTCTCGATCATCGTGAGCTGACGCGCGAGCGTCGATTTCCCGCAGCCCGACTCGCCGACGACCGCGAGCGTCTTGCCGCGCCTGAGCGTGAACGACACGCCGTTCAGCGCCTTCACGGTGCCCTGGCCGAACATCCCGCGCTTCACCGAGTAGTGCTTCGCGAGGCCGTCCGCGATCAGCACCGCTTCCTCGTCGTGCGGCGCACGCGTTTCGTGGACTGCATTCATCGTGCGCCTCCCGTCAGGTCGAGGTTGGAAAGATTGAGCGGCTTGATGCAGCGCGCACGCATCGCATCGTTGCCGGGCACCAGCGTGTCGAGCGCCGGACGCGCCTTGCGACAATCGTCGACGACGTACTTGCAGCGCGGCGCGAACAGGCAGCCGGACGGGCGATCATCGCGGCCCGGCACCATGCCCGGCAATGCGGCAAGGCGACGCGCCCCCTTATTGTGCTCGGGAATCGCCGCGAGCAGCGCTTCGGTGTACGGATGATGCGGCGCACGGAAGATGTCCGGCACGCGATTGGTCTCGATGACCTCGCCTGCATACATCACCGCGACGCGCTGCGCGACCTCCGACACCACGGCCAGATCGTGCGAGATCAGCACGAGCGCCATCCCGCGCTCCTTCTGCAGCTTCACGAGCAGATCCATGATCTGCGCCTGGATCGTCACGTCGAGCGCGGTGGTCGGCTCGTCGGCGATCAGCAGCTTCGGGTTGCACGCCACCGCCATCGCGATCATCACGCGCTGGTTCATCCCGCCCGACATCTGGTGCGGGAACGCCGTGATGCGGTTCTTCGCATCGGGAATGCCGACCTGGTCGAGCAGCTCGAGCGCGCGCCGGTGCAGCGCGTCGCCGCGCAGTCCTTCGTGCAGCTTCAGCACCTCCTTGATCTGGTAGCCGACCGTGTAGCTCGGGTTCAGGCTCGACAGCGCGTCCTGGAACACCATCGCGATGTCCTTGCCGACGATCTTGCGGCGCGCTTTCGGCGACGCCTTCAGCAGGTCCACGCCGTTGAACGTGACCTCGTCGGCCGTCACCTTGCCCGGCGCGTCGACCAGGCCCATCAGCGCCATCATCGTCACGCTCTTGCCCGAGCCCGATTCGCCGACGACGCCCACCACCTCGCCCGGCGCGATCGACAGGTTGATCCGGTCGACAGCGGGCAGGCCGTTGAAGTTCACCGCGAGATTGCGGATGGTCAGAAGATTGTTGCTCATGTCATCCTCCGCCGGGCCGCCCCAAGGAGGATGACCGCCCCCTCGGGGGGCAACGAACGAAGAGAGTGTGGGGGTTGTTTCATGTCACGCCATCCGCTTCAGTTTGGGATCGAGCGCGTCGCGCAGCCCGTCGCCGAGCAGGTTGATCGCGAGCACCGAAATCAGGATCGACAGGCCGGGCATCGTCACGATCCACCATGCGTTGTCGATGTAGTCGCGCGCGGACGCGAGCATCGCGCCCCACTCGGCGGTCGGCGGCTGCACGCCGAGGCCGAGAAAGCCGAGCGCGGCCGCGTCGAGAATCGCCGACGAGAAGCCGAGCGTCGCCTGCACGATCAGCGGCGCCGTGCAGTTCGGCAGCACCTGCGAGAACATCAGGCGCACCGTGCCGGCCCCGGCCACGCGCGACGCCGTCACGTACTCCTTCTGCAGTTCGCCGAGCGCCGACGCGCGCGTGAGACGCACATAGGCCGGCAGCGCGACGATCGCGATCGCGAACATCGTGTTGGTGAGGCCCGGGCCGATGATCGCAACCACCGCGACCGCGAGCAGCAGCGACGGCAGCGCGAGCAGCACGTCCATGATGCGCATCACGGGCGTGTCGGCCCACTTCTGGAAGAACGCGGCGACCAGCCCGAGCACGATGCCGGGGATCAGCGCGAGCACGACCGACACGAAGCCGATCCAGAACGACATCCGCGCGCCGAACATCAGCCGCGAAAGAATGTCGCGGCCCGCTTCGTCGGTGCCGAGGATGAAGCGCCAGTTGCCGCCTTCGAGCCACGCGGGCGGGATCTTCACGTAGTCGCGGTATTGCTCGACCGGGCTGTGCGGCGCGAGCAGCGGTGCGAGCAGCGCGACCAGGATCAGCACCAGCACGACGATGCCGGCGCCGACCGCGCCGCGGTTGCGCGAGAAGTTGGCCCAGAACTCGCGCAGCGCGAGCGCACGGCCGCCGGCCGGCGCGGACTCGCTCGGCAGGGTGTTTTGCAGATTGCTCATGGAATTACCTCGTGTGGCGGATGCGCGGATTCAGCACGCCGTACAGCAGGTCGACGACCAGGTTCACGACGATCACGAGCGTCGCGATCAGCAGGATGCCGCCCTGGACGACCGGATAGTCGCGACGGCCGATCGCATCGATCAGCCACTTGCCGATGCCGGGCCACGAAAAGAGCGTCTCGGTCAGCACGGCGCCCGCGAGCAGCGTGCCGATCTGCAGGCCGATCACGGTGACGACCGGGATCAGCGCGTTGCGCAGTGCATGCACGACGACCACGCGCGCGGGCGACAACCCCTTCGCGCGGGCGGTGCGGATGTAGTCCTCGCGCAGCACTTCGAGCATCGACGAGCGCGTCATCCGCGCGATCACCGCGAGCGGGATCGTGCCGAGCACGATCGCGGGCAGGATCAGGTGGCTGACCGCCGACTTGAACGAACCTTCATCGGGCGCGAGCAGCGCGTCGATCAGCATGAAGCCCGTCGGGTGCGGGAAGTCGTATTCGACCGCGATGCGCCCCGACACGGGCGTCCAGCCGAGATACGACGAAAACACCATGATGAGGATCAGCCCCCACCAGAAGATCGGCATCGAATAGCCGGTGAGCGCGGTGCCCATCACGCCGTGATCGATGGCCGAGCCGCGTCGCAGCGCGGCGATCACGCCGGCCGGCAGGCCGACCACGAGCGCGAACACGAGCGCGCACAGCGACAGCTCGACCGTCGCCGGGAAGCGCGCGAAGAATTCGCCCGCGACGCTCGTGTTGGTGATGATCGACGTGCCGAGGTCGCCGTGCAGCGCACGGCCGATGTAGTGGATGTACTGCAGCGGCAGCGGCTGGTCGAGGCCGAGCCGCTTCATTGCCTCCGCATGCATCGCGGGATCGACGCCGCGCTCGCCCATCATCACTTCGATGGGGTCGCCCGGTATCAGGTGAATCAGCGCAAACGCCAGGATGGTGATGCCGATGAAGGTCGGGATCACCATGCCCACGCGGCGCAACACGAATGTGAACATGATGCGGCTCGTATTTTCTTGTGGGAAATGTGCGACCGGCGACGGGAAGCTTTTGGCCTCCCGCCGCCGGAAGAATAGTGCCTTCTCGATCGTTGCAGCAGCTTACACGGGCCGCATTACTTCACGCCGACACCGTCGAAGCGAGCATAGCCGAGCGGCTCGATGCGCATGTCGACCACGTTCTTGCGTACCGGCTGATAGACCGTCGAGTTGGCGATCGGCGAGAACGGCAGCTGCTGCGCGAAGATCTGCTGAGCCTGCGTGTAGATCTTCGTGCGCGCGTCCTGGCCCGTCGTCGTGCGGCCCTTCTGAACCAGCTCGTCGAACGGCTTGTAGCACCAGTGCGAGAAGTTGTTGCCCTTGATCGCCTCGCAGCCGAGCAGCGTGCCGAGCCAGTTGTCCGGATCGCCGTTGTCGCCCGTCCAGCCGATCAGCATCGTGTCCTGCTCGCCCGTGTGCGCGCGCTTGATGTACTCGCCCCACTCGTACGTGACGATCTTCGCCTTCACGCCGATCTTCGCCCAGTCGGCCTGGATCATCTCGGCCATCAGGCGGGCGTTCGGGTTGTACGCGCGCTGCACCGGCATTGCCCACAGCGTGATGTCGAAACCGTTCGGGAAGCCGGCCTTCGTGAGCAGCGCCTTCGCCTTCGCGGTGTCGTACGCGGGCATCTTCAGGTTCTTGTCGTACGACCATTGGGTCGGCGGCACCGGCGCGGTGGCGGCCTGGCCCGCGCCCTGATAGACGGATTCGAGGATCGCCTTCTTGTTGATCGCCATGTCGAGTGCCTGACGCACCTCGAGCTTGTCGACCGGCTTGTGCTCGACGTTGTACGCGAGATAGCCGAGGTTGAAGCCCGGCTGCGACGGCATGTCGATGCCCGAGTCGGCCTTCAGCGTCGCGATGTCGGCCGGACGCGGATAGCTCATCACCTGGCATTCGTTGCGCTTGATCTTCTGCACGCGCACGCCGGGGTCCGGCGTGATCGAGAAGATCAGCTTCGACAGCTTCACCGCGCCCTTCTTCCAGTAGTCAGGATTCCCGTCGAAACGGATCGTCGCGTCCTTCGTGTAGCTGCGGAAGATGAACGGGCCCGTGCCGACCGGCTTCTGGTTGATGTCGGCGGCCTTGCCGGCCTTCATCAGCTGGTCGCCGTACTCGGCCGACAGGATCGACGCGAATTCCATCGCCATGTTCTGGATGAACGGTGCGTTCGGTTCGGCCAGCGTGAACTTCACGGTGTACTGATCGACCTTCTCGATCTTCGTGATCAGCTTGTCGAGGCCCATGTCGGTGAAGTACGGGAACGACACCGGGTAGGCCTTGCGGAACGCCTGGTTCGGATCGAGCATGCGCTCGAACGAGAATACGACGTCGTCCGCGTTGAATTCGCGCGTCGGCTTGAAGAAGTCGGTCGTGTGGAACTTCACGCCATGACGCAGGTGGAACGTGTACACCTTGCCGTCGGACGAGACGTCCCACTTCTCCGCGAGGCCCGGCTCGACCTTCGTGCCGCCGCGCTCGAATTCGACGAGTCGGTTGTAGACGGTGAACGTGGCGGCCGTGAAATCGACGCCGGTCGTGAATTGCGCGGAATCAAAACCCGCCGGGCTGCCTTCTGAGCAGTAGACGAGTGTTTTGTTCGGGATCTGTGCGAATGCAGAACCCGCGACGCCGAGCGATGCCGCTGCCACGCCTGCAATGGCGGTAACACGCAGGGTGTGCAACAGACGGTTGTATTCCATGTTTCCTCCAGGTTTCCAGATCGGAACCGGTCCCCCAGGGGCCGGGTACGCGGATATTACTTGAGCTAGCGATTCTGCAACAAGCTGGAGAAAAAACTCTTCTAGACGCATTTCCGCGGGTTTTTGCGGATGTCTGGCACACGCGAAAAGTGCGTCTGCGCGCGCGAGCGTCCATTTCGCCGATCCGGCGTGTGTTTTCCTTCATCAACTAAACAATCCGTGCGCGCAAGCGACGGCATGTCACGTCGTTTTCGGGCCATGCCGCGCATCGTTGCAGCCTTCGAAACGATGCGGTGCGTGCGCTGCCATGCGCGCTCAGGCCGGCGCGTCGAGATCCGCGCTGCGCGCGGGCACGAATGCGACCGCGACGATCGACAGCGCGAGCCCCGCCATCACGTAGTAGGTGGGCGCGAGCGGCGTACCCGTCGCCTTGATCAGCCATGTGACGATGAATTGCCCGAACCCGCCGAACAACATCACCGCGACGTTGTACGCGATCGACAGCCCGGTCGAGCGCACGTTGGCCGGGAACAGCTCGGCGATCATCGCGCCGAACGGCCCGTAGTAGCCCGCGAGCGTCACCGACAGCACGGCCTGCACCGCGATCAGCCGCCCGATGCTCGGCGCGGCGTCGAGCCACGCGAACAGCGGGTACATCAGCGCGAGCGTCAGCACGAGCGACCACAGCGACAGCCCCTTGCGGCCGATGCGGTCCGACCACGCGCCCGCGATCGGCGACAGCACCATCAGCAGCAGATTGCCGATGATCACCGCGTAGAACGATTCCGCATACGGCAGCTTCAGCTGCTTCACCGCGAAGGTCGGCAGATAGCTGATCAGCACGTAGATCGTCACCGTCAGCGCGATCACCGAGCCGAGCCCGCACAGCACCTCGCGCGGATAGCGCGTGAACACTTCGCCGAGCGTCGCGCGGCGCGCGCTTTGCTGCGCATGCAGGAATGCTTCGGAATCGGCGAGATGACGGCGGATATAGAAGCCGATCGGACCGATCACGAGCCCGAGGATGAACGGCACGCGCCAGCCCCAGCTGCGCAGCGCGTCGTGCGACAGCCCGCGCGTGATCGCCGCGCCGACCAGCGCGCCGATCAGCAGCGCGGCCGCCTGGCTCGCCATCTGCCAGCTGCCGTAGAAACCGCGTTTCGAGAACGGCGCGGCTTCGATCAGCAGCGCGGTCGCGCTGCCGAATTCGCCGCCGGCCGAGAAACCCTGCAGCAGGCGGCCGAGCACGATCAGCAGCGGGCCGCCGATGCCGATCGCCGCATAGGGCGGGGCGATCGCGAGCAGGAAGATGCCGGCTGTCATCAGCAGGATCACGAGCGACAGCGCGGCCTTGCGGCCCGCGCGGTCCGCATAGAGGCCGAACACGATGCCGCCGATCGGGCGCATGAAGAATGCCACGCCGAATGTCGCGGTGGTCAGCAGCAGCGAAGAATATTCACTGGAAGTCGGGAAGAACAGTTCGGCGATCACGACCGTCATGAAGCCGAACACCGTGAAGTCGTACCACTCGAGCGCGTTGCCGATCACCGCCGCCACGACCGCGCGCCGGTTCAGCGCACGCTCGGGCCGGGCCGTTTTCGTTGAATTCGCAATCGTCGCCATGCGTGCCTCGTCCTCGTGAATTCGCCGTCTCGGGCGGTGTGGGGCGCGCGGAGGTACCGCGGCGCGCTGGTGTGCAGCGAGTGTAGAAAGCGACGGAACCGTTTTCAAGCATAAAAAACGCCCGCCATCTTCCGATGGCGGGCGTTTCGCGGTTTTCGCCACATTGCGGCACCGCACGATGCCGCTGCGCACGTCAACCCATCTTCGAGAATGCGCTGCACCAGCCCTTCGCCGACACCTGCTTGCCGGGGAACGCGCCGCACGGACCCGAAGCCGAGCCCTTCTTGCCCTGGTACAGCATGCAGGCCGCGCAATCCTGGCCCGCTGCGTATTTCGGATACTTCGTCTTGTCGACCTTCGTGGCATCGGCCTTGTAGCCGAGCGCCACGGCGGTCGGATCGGTTTCCGGCAGCATCGGCGCATCGGCCAGCGCCTCGCGCGACAGCGCCAGCGCGGACACGGCGCCAATGCTCGTGATCAGGAAACTCCGACGGGTTGTTTTCATGGGGGACTCGCTCCAACGTTATTGGTTTGAAAGCCGTTCTGGCGACGGCCGTTCGACAGAATACCCGCCAAGCGCACAAATGTGCGCGCCGAAATGCTGGAGATAAGGGATTTCACACGGGGGGCTCGGCACGGTCGACCCGGACCGGCGCCGACCGTGCGCGTCACGCGTTCGACGTCATGTCGCCCACGCGCTGCGCGAGCGCGAGCGACGCGGTCAGCCCCGGCGACTCGATGCCGAACAGGTTCACGAGCCCGCGCACGCCGTGCTGCGCGGCGCCCTGCACGATGAAATCGGCCGGCGGCTCGCCCGGCCCCGCGAGCTTCGGCCGGATCCCGGAGTAGGCCGGCTGCAGCGCGTCGTCGGGCAGTTCGGGCCAGTATGCGCGGATCGACGCGTAGAACGCGTGCGCGCGCGCCGGATCGACTTCGTAGCGCAGCGCATCGACCCATTCGACGTCCGGGCCGAAGCGCGCCTGCCCGGCCAGGTCGAGCGTCAGGTGGATGCCGAGCCCGCCCCGCTCGGGCATCGGATACACGAGGTGCGAGAACGGCGCGCGCCCGGACAGGCTGAAGTAGTTGCCGCGCGCGAGATAGAGCGGCGGCACCCAGTGCGGGTCGAGGCCGCGCGTGCGGCGCGCGAGCGCCTGCGCGCCGAGGCCCGCGCTGTTGATCACGCACGCCGCCTCGATTTCGGCCGGCGCGTCGCCACCGGTGCGCACGACGAAGCGGCCGCCGCGCAGCACGTCGATCGACTCGACCGGGGATTTCAGCGCGCACGTCGCACCGTTGCGCTGCGCGTCGCCGAGCAGCGCGAGCATCAACTGGTGGCTGTCGACGATGCCGGTGGACGGCGAGAACACCGCCTCCACGCAGTCGAGCGCGGGCTCGAGCGTCTGCGCCTCGGCGCGCGTGAGCGGCAGCAGGTCGAGCACGCCGTTTTCCGCCGCGCGCGCGGCGAGCGCCTTCAACTGCTTCACCTGCGCGACGCTCGTCGCGACGATCAGCTTGCCGATGCGCCGGTGCGGCACATGATGCGTTTCGCAGAATTCGTACAGCAGTTCGCGCCCGCGCACGCACGACATCGCCTTCAGCGTGCCGCGCGGGTAGTAGAGCCCCGCGTGAATCACCTCGCTGTTGCGCGAGCTCGTGCCCGTGCCGATCGCATCGGCCGCCTCGAGCACGATCGTTTCGCGCCCGCGCGCGGCCAGCTCACGCGCAATCGCAAGACCGACGACACCTGCGCCGATCACCACACAATCCGTCTGCTCCATGGCGTTTCGCGTCGCTCACGCGTCGAGGGGAGAGAAAGGAATTGTACGTCCCGGTTCGCCCGCTTGCCGAACCCATGTGTATCGACATGTACGCGCGCGCCGCGATGCCGCGGGCCGCGGCGAACCGCGCGCCGCCGCCTCAGAATCCGATCGGCCGGCGCTTCGCTGCCCCCTCGTCGGCGCGGATGTCGGACGGTGCGATCACGTCGCGGCCGTCGAGCCGCGCGGCGCCGAACGCATGCAGCAGCGCGCGGCGCATCGTGCGCGGCGGCGTCGCCGCGAGCACGTCGAGCGCGTCGTCGTCGAGCGTGTCGGGGAAGCGCTGCCCCCACGCGTGCGACGTGCGGATCTCGTCGTAGATCGTCTGCGCGATCCGTCGCGCGCCGGCTGCATCGGGCGGTGCGATCTCGTACACGTTCATCCGGTTCAGCAGCGGCTCCGGAATCGCCTGCGCTTCGTTCGCGGTCGCGATCCAGATCACGTTGCCCGCATCGATCGGCACTTCGGCGAATTCGTCGACGAACGCACGCGCCGTGTCGTGCTCGAGCAACGCGTACAGCGCGCCGAGCGGATCGTATTGCGCGTCGCTGCCGGCCTTGTCGATCTCGTCGACCGCGATCACCGGGTTCGCGTAGCTGCCGTTGACGAGCGCCTCGAACACCTTGCCGGGCTTCGCGTTCTTCCATTGCGACGACGCGCCCGACAGGATCCAGCCGGCCGTCAGCGAACTCATCGGCACGTAGTGGTACGCGGTGCCGAGCAGCTTCGCGAGCGCCTTCGCGAAATGCGTCTTGCCGATGCCGGGCGGCCCGAGCAGCAGGATCGGCATCAGTTCGAGCCGGTCGTCGGTCTCGAGGCACAGCGCGACCTGCTTGCGCACGTCGTCGAGCGGCTCGGTGAAATTGGGCAGCGCGTCGCCGAGTTCGTCGAACGACGGCATCCGGTTCGGCTTCACGCAAAAGCGCAGATTGCCCGTCTTGAGCATCCGCTCGTAGGTGGCGCGCAGTGCGTCGCTCGCGCTCTCGTTCAAGTCGTTGAGCGCGGTCTCGACCTGTTCGAGGTCGTACACCGTGCTGAAGGATGCCACCGCCAGTTCCTGTTTCACCATCGCCGTCGTCATACCTACCTCGCTTCTGCTGCCGTCACACGACCATCAGACCCTTACGATTTCAGTGTAGCGATCCCGCATCGGCGTGCAAGCAAGCAGCCGTCCGAGTCTGCTGCTAACACCGCGCGCACACTGCAGCGCCGCGCCGCGCGGCGTATCATCGAGTGTTCACCGGCCGTCGCGCCGGCCTCGCTACGATCCGGACGCGCTCGAAAACCCGCCTTGTCACGGAGCGCGCGCGTCGCCGGGTTCACGCGCTTTTTCGCTTGAAAACGCGTGACGCGCACCTACCTTTCGATCAGGAGCGGATCGTGCTGCGAACCTGCGGCGACGCGTCCTGTCACATCACCGTCCAAATCGATCGGGCGTAAGATGTGCGTCCATTCCCCGCTACCCCGCGTTTCCGGAGAAGTTTCATGCTGAAACACGGCCTGGCCGTCCTGCTCGCGAGCGTCGCGCTCGCGGCCCATGCGCAGAGCCCCGCACCGGCCGCCGTCGCATGGGAGATCCAGGTGGTGCGCGACGGTCAGACGATCGACACGTTCCAGCAGCGCACCACCGTCGGTCAAACCCGCACCGATACCCATCGCTATCCGTCCGCCGTGCCCGTCGGCTGCGGCAATGCCGCACGCGTCGTGCCGACCGAGCGCTCGCGCTCGGTGACGGTCGCGCCGCTCGCCGTCGACGACGCTGCGCACACGGTGTCGCTCGCGCTCGACGTGCAGGAAACCCTCGACGACGAAAATGCGACGCGCAGCGATCCGTGCGTGCCCGCGTCGCCGCGGCAGATCGTCGCGAGCCATCCGGGGCTGTCGGTCGGCGGCGAGGCCTGGACCGACTGGACGCTCGTCGAGCAGCATCCGCAGCTCGTCTATCGCGTGCGTGCGCGCGTCGCGAAGGACTGAGCGCCATGTCCGCCGACGCCCTGTCCCTGCCGTTCGCCGAACCGCACGCCGCGCCCGACGAAATCACCGCGGTCAGCTGGAACCTGCACAAGGGCCGCTCGCCGCTCGGCTTCACCGCGTGGAATGCGATGCGCAACTGGATGCAATCGACGCACGCCGACGTGTATTTTCTGCAGGAAGCGATGGCGCGCCGCATGCCGCGCCCGATGCTTGCAACCGGCTTCGGCGCACCGATCGACGACGCGGTCGACGACGTGTGGCACTGCCAGGCCACCGAGATCGCGCAGGCGCTCGACTGGCAGATCGCACTCGGGCCGAACGTGTTCAAGCCGTCGTGGCGGCACGGCAACGCGATTCTGTCGCCGCATCCGCTCGACCTCGGCGGCCGCTGGGACATCTCCGCGCACCGCTTCGAGCGGCGCGGGCTGCTGGTCGCGCGCGCGACGCTCGCCGGTTCGCGGCCCGTCACGCTGCTGTGCGCGCACCTCGCGCTCACGCGCGCCGCGCGGCTGCGCCAGATGCACTGGATCGCGCACTGGATCGTGCGCAACGCGGGCGACGATCCGCTCGTGCTCGCCGGCGACTTCAACGACTGGCGCAACGATTCGGTCGCGTTGTTCGGCGAGATCGGGCTGTCCGAGGTCGCGACGCTGCTCGGCCAGTCGGGCCGCACGTTCCCCGCGTTCTCGCCGGCGCTCGCGCTCGACAAGATGTTCGTGCGCGGGCTGACGCCGCTCGAATGGCAGGCACCGTCCGGCGAAACCGCGTGGTTGTCGGACCACCTGCCGTATATCGCGCGGCTGCGCCTCGATCCGCGCTGACGCACTGACGCCCTTGCGCGACGCCGCGCTCGTCGGTCTCGGCGCGAAGCTCGCGGCCGATCGTTGAAAGCTCGCTGAAATGATTCGTTGCGCCAAATCCGCGCAGCCGGGCAGGTCAAGCCCGCATCTGCCCCAAGCAGGGTAAAATACCGAGTTCCTCAAACGTCTGTCATCGAGAAGGCGCGTGTCCGACGCGCCGGCCGGCCGATCCGCGATCGGGCCGACGCACTCGGTTTTTTGCCCGTTTTTGGGCCCGTTACACGCGTTCGCTACGCGCGTCCGTTTTCAAAGCCATGAGCAAATACGACACCGCCACCGTCCAATCCGTCCATCACTGGACCGACACGCTGTTCAGCTTCACCTGCACCCGTGAGCCGAGCCTGCGCTTCAACAACGGCGAATTCACGATGGTCGGCCTCGAAGTCGACGGCAAGCCGCTCGCGCGCGCCTACTCGATCGTCAGCCCGAACTACGAAGAGCACCTCGAATTCTTCAGCATCAAGGTCCAGAACGGCCCGCTGACGTCGCGCCTGCAGCACCTGAAGGTGGGCGACCCGGTGCTGATCGGCAAGAAGCCGACCGGCACGCTCGTCGCCGACAACCTGCTGCCCGGCAAGACGCTGTGGATGCTGTCGACCGGCACGGGCCTCGCGCCGTTCATGTCGATCATCCGCGATCCGGACATCTACGATCGCTTCGACAAGGTCATCCTGACGCACACCTGCCGCCTGAAGGGCGAGCTGGCGTACATGGACTACATCAAGCACGACCTGCCGGGCCACGAGTACCTCGGCGACATCATCAAGGAAAAGCTCGTCTACTACCCGACGGTCACGCGCGAAGCGTTCGACAACGAGGGCCGGATCACCGACCTGATCGCGACGGGCAAGCTGTTCACGGATCTCGGCGTGCCGGCGTTCTCGCCGGAAAACGACCGCGTGATGCTGTGCGGCAGCACCGCGATGCTGAAGGACACGACCGATCTGCTGAAGCAGGCGGGCCTGGTCGAAGGCAAGAACAGCGCGCCGGGTCACTACGTGATCGAGCGCGCATTCGTGGACTGATCGACCCCCGAATTTGTGCCGCATCAAGAAACCGGAGCAAAAGCTCCGGTTTTTTTTCGTCCCCCCTTGGCGAATTCGTAACAAACTGGGACGATCTCATCTCAAATAGTTACATTTTGATACGGGCGGCCACGGCGCTTTCGTGTCGGTGTTTTTCCTACAACAGGTTCGTTCCGATTATTCACATTTACCCTTAAATGTCCGCCCGACATGACTTTTTCAGTTTTTTTGAGATATTATTCGGCCCGCGCGGTCGCTGTTCGGAAGGCCATCGAAGGGTCGGATTCAAACGTTACAAGATGTAACTTTTGTTACCTAGACATGGGGCGACTCTCTGGCGGCGGCCGCGATCGAAACGGCAGCCAATCCACGCAGCCAGCCGGTGTGTGAATCGCTTTCTGACAGCAGGGAGAGTCATGGATACGTCGCTCAACGCGCCCCCCGGCGCCCACGCCCCGTTCCCGTCGCGGCCGCTCGCGCACAGCCGCGCCGCGGCCGCACCCGTTGCCGAAGCCCTGCCCAAGCGCGACGCCTCCGCCACCCGGATCGCGACGCTGTCCACCCAACTGATGGTCGCCGACGAAGCCGCCCGCCGCCATCTGGCCGGCGAGTTGCATGACGGGCTCGGCGCCGAACTCACCGCTGCCCGTTTCGCGCTCGCAAACGTTCAAACGTGGCTGCCGGCCGATGCGCCTGAAGGCTGCCTGCGCGCGCTCGAACTCGCGCAGCGGGCGCTCGACGCCGCGACCGATGCCAACCGCCGCCTGATCGACGAGCGCGACACGCCGGCGCTCGACGGCGGGCTCGTCGGCGCACTGTCGGCGTGGGTCGACAGCCACGCGGCCCGCACCGGCCTGCGCACGAGTTTCGTCTGCGCGGCCGACGCACGGCTCACGCAGCTCGCCGGCGCGAGCGCGCTCGCGATCTTCCGCGTCGCGCAGGAAGCGCTGTCGAACGTCGCGAAGCATGCGCGCGCGGCGTCCGTCGACGTGCGGATCGACACGGACGGCTCGCATCTGTCCCTGATCGTTACCGACGATGGCACCGGTTTCTCCCGCCGCCGGCGTGTCGGCTACGGCCTCGCCGGCATGCGCGCACGCTGCGACGCGTTCGGCGGCAGCTTCGACACGAGCGCGCCGGAATCGGGCCGCGGCACGCGCGTCACCGCGCGCTTCGCGTGGAACTCGCTGTTCGCGGTGCCGGCCGCCGCGCGCCGCGCGTCGCTTTCGTGAGGTCGCGATGAGCCTGAACATCCTGCTCGTGGACGATCACGCGATCGTCCGGCAAGGGGTCCGCCACCTGCTGATCGACCGCGGCGTCGCGCGCGAAGTGACCGAAGCCGAAACCGGCAGCGATGCGGTAGCCGCCGTCGACCGCCAGACCTTCGACGTGATCCTGCTCGACATCTCGCTGCCGGACACCAACGGCATCGAGTTGCTCAAGCGCATCAAGCGCAAGCTGCCGGGCACGCCGGTGCTGATGTTCTCGATGTACCGCGAGGATCAGTACGCGGTGCGCGCGCTGAAGGCCGGCGCGTCCGGCTATCTGTCGAAGACGGTGAATGCCGCGCAGATGATCGGCGCGATCCAGCAGGTCGCGGCCGGCCGCAAGTACGTGAGCCCGGCGATGGCCGAGGCGCTCGCCGAATACGTGTCGTTCGAGAACGAAGCGCTGCCGCACGAGAAGCTGTCCGATCGCGAATACCAGACGCTCTGCATGCTGGCGTCGGGCAAGCGCCTCACCGACATCGCGAACACGTTGTCGCTGTCGGTGAAGACGGTCAGCGTGTACCGGTCGCGGCTGCTCGAGAAGATGCGGCTGTCGAACAACGCGGAACTGACGTTCTACGTGATGAGCAACCGGCTCGTCGACATGGCGCCCGCGTCGGGCGCCTGATCCATCCCGTCCACCGGAATCGCCCGAGGCGCGCCGTCCCGGCCGGCCGCGTGCCGTCGCCGGTCGCCGCACGCTGCGTGCAAGCGCTTGTTTTATCGGACGATTCCGCTGCGCGCCGCTGCATTGCAGCGGGTCTTGCGCGCCAAATCGGCTAAAATTGCGGGTTTTCTTTCTCTCACTCGGCGCCGCCGCGTTCGCGCGCGCTGGAGACTCATCCGCAATGTCCCTCTTCCGCAAGAAAAACGTCGATCGCATGATCGCCGGCGCGCATGGCGCCGGGCTCAAGAAAGCGCTCGGCGCAATCGACCTCACCTTCCTCGGCATCGGCGCGATCATCGGCACCGGGATCTTCGTGCTGACCGGCACGGGCGCCGTTCAGGCCGGCCCCGCGCTGATGCTGTCGTTCGTGATCGCGGCGATCGCGTGCGGCCTTGCGGCGCTGTCGTACGCCGAATTCGCATCGACGATTCCAGTCGCGGGCTCGATCTACACGTACTCGTACGCGACGCTCGGCGAGCTCGTCGCATGGATCATCGGCTGGGACCTGATGCTCGAATACGGCCTCGCGGCGTCGGCCGTGTCGGTCGGCTGGTCGGGCTACCTGCAGTCGCTGCTGCAGGGCTTCGGGCTCGCGCTGCCGACCGTGCTGACGGCCGCGCCCGGCGCGCTCCCCGGCGTCGTCACGTGGTTCAACCTGCCCGCGTTCCTCGTGATGCTGGTGATCACGACGCTGCTGTCGATCGGCATCCGCGAGTCGACCCGCATCAACAACATCATGGTGTTCATCAAGGTGTCGGTGGTGCTGCTCGTGATCGCGGTCGGCCTGTTCCACGTGACGCCCGCGAACTGGAAGCCGTTCATGCCGCACGGCTGGAACGGCGTGTTCGGCGCGGCGGCCGTGATGTTCTTCGCGTTCATCGGCTTCGACGCGGTGTCGTCGGCGGCCGAGGAAGTGAAGAATCCGAAGCGCGACCTGCCGATCGGCATCATCGCGTCGCTCGCCGTGTGCGCGGTGCTGTACGTGACGGTCGCGGCGGTCGCGACCGGCATCGTGCCGGCGGCCCAGTACGCGAACGTGTCGCACCCGATCTCGTATGCGCTGCAGATCGCCGGCGAGAAGTGGGTCGCGGGCTTCATCGATCTCGGCGCGGTGCTCGGCATGCTGACCGTGATCCTCGTGATGAGCTACGGCCAGACGCGGATCATCTTCGCGATGTCGCGCGACGGCTTGCTGCCGGCGATGCTGTCGCGCGTGCATCCGCGCTTCGCGACGCCGTTCCTGACGACCTGGCTCGTCGGCCTGTTCTTCGGGCTGATCGCCGCGCTCGTGCCGCTGAACGTGCTTGCCGAGCTGATCAACATCGGCACGCTCGCCGCGTTCTCGATGGTGTCGATCGCGGTGCTGGTGCTGCGCCGCACGCACCCGGAGCTGCCGCGCGCGTTCCGCTGCCCGGGCGTGCCGGTGGTGCCGATCCTCGCGGTCGGCGCGTGCCTGTTCCTGATGCTGAACCTGCAGCCCGTCACGTGGGCCGCGTTCGGCATCTGGCTCGTGATCGGCCTCGTGATCTACTTCCTGTATTCGCGGCACCACTCGAAGCTCGCCCGCGGCCACGCGGACTGACCTCCGGCTGCGACGCACCGCGTCGCTCCGCTGCAACGGCGCACCCGCCTCGCGGGCGCGCCGTTTTTATTTGTGGCGCAACGGGCAGCGCGTGCAGCAGCCTGAGCGGGTGATCCGAGCCGGCCGCCCGAGCCGGTCGCCCGAAGCGGTCGCCCGAAGCGGTCCTCCTGATTCCCGCCACCGTTCGGCCCGGCGCCGGCGCACCGCAAGCAAGGCTGCGGCGGGCGCGTCATAATGCGCCCAATCAATGAGGTAACGACGATGGAAAGTGTGGATCTCGACGTGCTGAAGTCGAGCGCGCGCTGGCTCGACGAAGGGCGCCGCGTGCTGCTCGTGACGGTCGTGAAGACGTGGGGCTCGTCGCCCCGCCCCGAAGGCGCGATGCTCGCCGTGCGGGAGGACGGGCTCGTGGTCGGCTCCGTGTCCGGCGGGTGCATCGAGGACGACCTGATCGCCCGCGTGCATGCGAGCGGCATCGCGGCCGATGCGCGCCCGGAAGCGGTCAAGTACGGCGTGACGGCCGAGGAAGCGCACCGCTTCGGGCTGCCCTGCGGCGGCACGATCCAGCTCGTGCTGGAGCCGCTCACGCGCGACAGCGGGGTCTCCGCGTTGTGCGCCGAGGTGGAAGCCGGCCGTCTCGTTACGCGCACGATGACGCTTGCGACCGGCCGCGCGTCGCTGTCGCCCGCGCAGGCGACCGACGGGCTCGCGTTCGACGGCGAACGGCTCGTGACGATCCACGGGCCGCGCTACCGGATGCTCGTGATCGGGGCGGGACAGTTGTCGCGCTATCTGTGCCAGATCGCGGTCGGGCTCGACTACCAGGTGACGGTCTGCGATCCGCGCGAGGAGTACACGGATGCGTGGGACGTGCCGGGCACGCGCGTCGTGCACACGATGCCCGACGACACCGTGCTCGACATGAAGCTCGACGCGCGTTCGGCCGTGATCGCGCTCACGCACGACCCGAAGCTCGACGATCTCGCGCTGATGGAGGCGCTGAAGACGCCCGCGTTCTACGTGGGCGCGCTCGGCTCGCGGCGCAACAACGCGGCGCGGCGCGAGCGGCTGCTCGAATTCGACCTGAACGACGCGCAGCTGGCGCGGCTGCACGGGCCGGCCGGCATCTACATCGGCAGCCGCACGCCGCCGGAAATCGCGATCTCGATCCTCGCCGAGGTCACGGCCGCGAAGAACAACGTGTCGCTGCCGACGATCCTGCAGGTCGAGGGTGCGAAGGCCGCCCGCGAGATCGCGGCCAACAACGGCGCGACCTGCGGCCTTTGAGGCCGGCCGGCGCGGGCGCAGCGTCGTCGCGCCGGATGCGCGCACCACGCGCCGGCACCGAGCCGGCGCGTTTCAGCCGTTGCGTCAGGTGGGTTGCGTTAGATAGGTTGCGTCAGGCGAGGCCCGCGGCGAGCGCCGCGGCGACCGAGCCTGCCACCAGCACGACACCGACCGTGCGGCGCTTGTTCAGCTCCGTCCACAGCAGCACGCCCGTCAGCGACAACAGGATCAGCGAACCCGCGATCGTGTCCATCAGCAGCACCCAGCCGAGATTCATGCCGACGCCGCGATGCAGGTTGTTCAGCGTCGTCAGGAACGTGTTGCCGGTGCGCTTCACCGACACGTAGCCGTTGCCGACCCAGTATTCGGCCTGCAGGTTCTGGTGCGGCCCGAACAGGCCCATCTGCCAGTGCTCGGGCTGCATCACGCGCTTGTCGCCCCACGCGACCGGCTGCGCGGGCTCCTTGCGCACGCGGCCCGGCCGGCCGTCGAAGTGCAGTTCGTGCTGCAGCCACTTCGTCATCGCCGCGGGCGACTTCGGCGCCGGGTCCGGCAACGCGATCTGCATCTGCTCGACCTGCGGTTCGCCGGTCGAGATCTTCAGCGGCGGCGCACGGTGGTTGAGCAGCACGCCCGTCACGCCGAACAGCAGCCCGAGCACCGCGCCCCATAGTCCGACCCAGCCGTGCACCTTGCGCAGCCATTTGATGAAGGTTGCGCGGCGCGAACGCTGGCGGCGCGCCGCCAGTTCGGCGTCGCTCAGCGCACGTGCGGCCGGATGCGGCACGGTGACGTCCGCGGGAGGCATGCCCGCCTGCGGCGGGGCGATCGTTTCGGGCGCGTTCACGCGAGAATGTCCATCCGTTCAAAGCAACGGGCGACGCACGGAAAAGCGCGCGCCGCCCGGATAACATGAAAATGAGAATGGATATCATTACACAAATGACGCGGCCGCTCAATCGCTCCGCGCCTGGCGGGTGAGCGACGAACTCCGGCGATAGCCGATAAAGCAAGCGGATTGCGCACCGATCGCTGGCAATAGAAGAAAAATACCGACGAAACGATTGCGAAAGACCGCGACAGCCGTTCGCAAGAAACCGGGCCGCCGAGTCCTTCAGCGGCGCAGCGGCGGCAGCGGAAAGCGCGGCGCGGCGTCGCCCGGCTCGGGCTCGGCGCGATCGAGCGAATACAGCCATGCAAGCAAATCCGCCACGGCCTGGTATAGCTGCGGCGGAATGCGGTCGTCGAGGTCGACCTGCATCAGCAGCGACACCATCTCCGGCGCGGTATGCACGTACAGCCCCGCATCGCGTGCACGGGCGACGATCATCTCGGCGAGCAGGCCGTATCCCTTCGCGACCACGCGCGGCGCGGCATCGCCGCCTTTCGGATCGTAGACGAGCGCGGCCGCGCGCTTGCGGGACGTCATGCTCATCGCGGCGTCTCGTCGTCGGCGCCCGGCGTGCCGCCAGGCGCGCTGCGCGCGTACGCGGCGGCGGCCGCCTGCGCGACGAGCGGGTCGAAGCCGTCCGGTTCGTCGCCGACCGCGCGGATCGACAGTCCGCCGAGCCGCAGCCCCGAACCCTCGAACCGCTGCCGCAGCGCGGCCTCGTTGCGCGTGAGCCGGTCGGCGCCCGCCGAATTCGCGCGCAGCCGCGCGACGAGTTGCGCGCCGTTCAACACCAGTTCCGCGTCAACCGTGCCGAGCGACGGCAGCGTCAGCGTCAGCCGCGTGCGCCACGCGATTCCGTCCCCCGCGTCGTCGCCGCCGCGCGACGCGTGGCCGCCCGGATCGTCGGGCTCGATCGTCCAGTCGAGACGCGCGCCGGGCCATGCCTCGCCGGCCCAGCGGAACTGGTCGGTCGCCAGCGCGTCGAGCTGCTGCCGCACGATCGGCACGGCGGCCGGATGCACGGGCGCAGCCGATGCCTGCGCCTGCGGATCGGCCGACGCGGCGGCCAGTTCGGCGCGCGCGGGCGTCCAGCGCGCGTCGGGATGGTCGCCGAGCGGGTCGGTCGTCCCGGCCGTGCTCGACGCCATGCCCGGCCGGACGGCCGCCGGCGCGTTCTGCGCGGCCGCGTGCGGAGCCGCACCGCCCGGCGCGGGTGCGCCCGGCTGCACGGCGGTTCGCGCGGCCGCCGGCAGCGGCAGACGCTGCGCGAGCAGTTCGTCGAGCACATCGGGCGCGTCTTGCTGCGCGGCATCCGCGGCCGGCGGCACCGGCGCGGCCGTGAGGCGCGCCTGCGGTTCGCGCAGCAGCGCGGCGAGCGGGCGCTGGCCGGCCAGCCACTGCGCGAGATGGGATTCGTAAAAGAGGCCGCTTTCGCTCACGGCCTGCGCGAGCGCCGCGCGCAGCGCGGCGACGGGCGGCGCGTCCGACGCGGCGCGCGCGGCCCCGACGTCGGATGCGGGCAATGCAGCGGAAGAAGCGGCAACCGGCGCAGCCGGGCCGGCTGCCGGCTGCCCGAGCGGCGGCATGGCCGCCACGCTCAGCAGCACGGACGGATCGGCCAGCAGCGGCGTGCGCCCGGCGATCACGGGCGTCGCGACCCCACCCGAGCGCGAGATCGCGTCGAGCACGAGCGCGACGTCGGACAATGCGGTCTGCGCGGAGGCCGGCGGCGCGACGGGCGAGCCGCCCGCCGGCGCCGCGGACGATGCGCCGGCGCCGGGCGTGCCGACCTGCGCGGCCGCGCCGCCGCCGGCCGACGGCGACACGGTGCCGCTCAGCAGGCTGTCGAGGCGGCTCGCCAGCAGGGCGGCCGCAACGGAGTCGATACCGGTCATGATCGGAGCCTGCTCACCTCAGCCACATCGTTGCGAAGCCGGGCACGCGGCAACCGCCGCCCCGGGCAAACGGGCACTAGCCGCGAGCGCGGTAGAGATCGGTCAATACCTTGGTCGAGCGCCGCGCCTCGAACAGCGCGGACAGCCGCGCGACGTCCGGGCTCGCGAGATCGCGGATCGCGGCGTCGTCGGCGAGGATGCGGCGGATCAGCCCGAGCTTGCGGCCGAGGTCCGATTGGTCGAGCGCGACGCCCGGATCGGCCTCCTTCAGCCCGTCGACGAGCCGCAGGAATTCGGCCTGCAACTCCGGCAGCGCGCTCCAGTCGGCACCGCGTGCCGCGCTCAGCATGCGGCCCGACACGGCCGCGAGCGCCTCGTAGCGGGCGAAGTACTCGGCCTTGAGATTCATCGCGCCGCATCCACCGCCTGTTGCGCGGCCATCCGCGCGACTTCGGGGGCGATGCCCGTCCACGCATCCTCGAGCGTGGCGAGCAGGCCGTCGACCTCGACCAGCATTGCGTCGCTCGCGTGCATGTTGGCTTCCAGCAAGCGCCGGACGATATAGGCGTACAGCGCGTCCAGGCGTCCGGCGATCTCGCCGCCCGCGTCACGGTTCAGCGCCGCCTGCAGGCCGCTCTCGACGATCCCGATCGCCTTGCCGATCGCTTCGCCGCGTGCGGGCACGTTGCCCTGCTGCAGGTGCATGCGCGCGAGCGCGATGGCCTGCCGCGCGCCCTGGTACAGCATCGCGATCAGCCGGTGCGGGGAGGCGCCCATCACCCCCGTCTCGACGCCGACACGCGCGTACGCACTGGCTCCAGCGTGTCCTGGGGAAAACATGCGCTACTTCTCCTTGTGATGCGTTGGCTATGCGGAGGCCGCCGCCCTGCGTTGGACGACGCGGCCTTGTACCGGAGTTATCGGAAGGGAATTGAAAAGCTTTAGGCGCGCGGGCCGCCGGCCCGGCCGCGCCCGGCGTGACCGCCTCGTCACACCGACATCTGCATGATGTCGTTGTACGCGCTCACGAGCTTGTTGCGGACCTGGAGCCCGAACTGGAAGCCGATGTTGGCCTTCTGCATGTCGACCATCACGTCGTTCAGCGACACGTTCGCCGCGCCGACCTCGAACGCCTGCGCCTCGCCGAGCGCGTGCTGCTGGTCGCCGCTGATCTTGTCGAGCGACGCCTTCATTGCGCTCGCGAACGTGCCGGCCGTCGCGGCGCCCGAGCCGGCGAGCGCCGCCGTCGGGCTCGCGACGCCGCCGCCCGCCTGCGCGGCCATCGCCTGCATCTGTTGCAACACCGAACCGATTCCGCTGACGTTGGCAGTCATGCTGTCCCCAGACATAAGAGAAGAGACCCGGACCCGCCGGGCGTTTGCGCCGGCGCCGCACCACGCGCACCATGCCGGATCGCGAAAAAGGATAGCAGCGCGGCGCACGCCAAAGCCGCGAAAGTACGGGGGAAACCCCGCTCTTTTCGGTCGATCGGAGTCGCGCCCGGATCCCGATAATCGCACCGTGTCATTGTCCGTCCGCTCGTCCGAGCGGCTCAGTCGTCCCGCTCCGGAGAAACTCCACGCATGGATTCGCAGGCCAACTCGCTGATCAACCCCGACGCCCGCACGGGCCTCGCCAGCCCGGTGCCAGGCGCCACCGCGGCCGCCGCGTTGCCGGGAGCAGGCGGCGCCGGCGCGGACTTCGGGTTCGGCGGTTTCGCGGAACGCATCCCCGGCATCTCGCGGATGAAGGGCAATCCGAAGCTGCCGTTCCTGATCGCCGTCGCGTTCGCGATCGCCGCGATCACCGCGCTCGTGCTGTGGAGCCGCGCGCCCGACTATCGCGTGCTGTACAGCAACCTGTCGGACCGCGACGGCGGCGCGATCATCGCCGCGCTCCAGCAGGCCAACGTTCCGTACAAGTTCGCCGACGCCGGCGGCGCGATCCTCGTACCGTCGAACCAGGTGCATGAAACGCGCCTGAAGCTCGCCGCGCTGGGCCTGCCGAAGGGCGGCTCGGTCGGCTTCGAGCTGATGGACAACCAGAAATTCGGCATCAGCCAGTTCGCCGAGCAGGTGAACTACCAGCGCGCGCTCGAAGGCGAGCTGCAGCGCACGATCGAATCGATCAACGCGGTGCGCGGCGCGCGCGTGCATCTCGCGATCCCGAAGCCGTCGGTGTTCGTGCGCGACAAGGAAGCGCCGAGCGCGTCGGTGTTCGTCGACCTCTACCCGGGCCGCGTGCTCGACGAGGGCCAGGTGCAGGCGATCACGCGGATGGTGTCGTCCGGCGTGCCCGACATGCCGGCGAAGAACGTGACGATCGTCGACCAGGACGGCAACCTGCTGACGCAGACCGCGTCGGCCTCCGGCCTCGACGCGAGCCAGCTCAAGTACGTGCAGCAGGTCGAGCGCAATACGCAGAAGCGCATCGATGCGATCCTCGCGCCGATCTTCGGCACCGGCAACGCGCGCTCGCAGGTCAGCGCCGACATCGATTTCTCGAAGCTCGAGCAGACCTCGGAAAGCTACGCGCCGAACGGCACGCCGCAGCAGGCCGCGATCCGCAGCCAGCAGACCAGCAGCGCGACCGAACTCGCGCAGGGCGGCGCATCGGGCGTGCCGGGCGCGCTGTCGAACACGCCGCCGCAGCCGGCCTCCGCGCCGATCGTCGCCGGCAACGGCCAGAACGGCGCGCAGTCGACGCCCGTCAGCGACCGCAAGGATCAGACCACCAACTACGAGCTCGACAAGACGATCCGCCACGTCGAGCAGCCGATGGGCAACGTGAAGCGGCTGTCGGTCGCCGTCGTCGTCAACTACCAGCCGGTCGCCGACGCGAAGGGCCACGTGACGATGCAGCCGCTGCCGCCGCCCAAGCTCGCGCAGATCGAGCAGCTCGTGAAGGACGCGATGGGCTACGACGAGAAGCGCGGCGACTCGGTCAACGTCGTGAACAGCGCGTTCTCGAGCGTCGGCGATCCGTACGCCGACCTGCCGTGGTGGCGCCAGCCGGACATGATCGCGATGGCGAAGGAAGCCGCGAAGTGGCTCGGCATCGCGGCAGCCGCGGCGGCGCTCTATTTCATGTTCGTGCGCCCGGCGATGCGCCGCGCGTTCCCGCCGCCCGAGCCGGCCGCACCGGCGCTCGCGGCGCCGGACGATCCGGTCGCGCTCGACGGCCTGCCCGCGCCGGAGAGGGCCGACGAGCCCGATCCGCTGCTGCTCGGCTTCGAGAACGAAAAGAACCGCTACGAACGCAACCTCGACTACGCGCGCACGATCGCCCGCCAGGATCCGAAGATCGTCGCCACCGTCGTGAAGAACTGGGTGTCCGATGAACGCTGAAGGCCTGACCAAGAGCGCGCTGCTGCTGATGTCGATCGGCGAGGAAGAGGCCGCTGAAGTATTCAAGTTCCTCGCGCCGCGCGAGGTGCAGAAGATCGGCGCCGCGATGGCCGCGCTGAAGCACGTCACGCGCGAGCAGGTCGAGGGCGTGCTGCAGGAATTCGCGAGGGAAGCCGAGCAGCACACCGCGCTGTCGCTCGATTCGAACGAATACATCCGCTCGGTGCTGACCAAGGCGCTCGGCGAGGACAAGGCCGGCGTGCTGATCGACCGGATCCTGCAGGGCAGCGACACGAGCGGCATCGAGGGCCTGAAGTGGATGGATTCGGGCGCAGTGGCCGAACTGATCAAGAACGAGCATCCGCAGATCATCGCGACGATCCTCGTGCATCTCGACCGCGACCAGGCGTCCGAGATCGCATCGTGCTTCACCGAGCGGCTGCGCAACGACGTGCTGCTGCGGATCGCGACGCTCGACGGCATCCAGCCGGCCGCGCTGCGCGAGCTCGACGACGTGCTCACCGGCCTGCTGTCCGGCAGCGACAACCTGAAGCGCAGCCCGATGGGCGGCATCCGCACCGCGGCCGAGATCCTCAACTTCATGACGAGCAATCATGAAGAAGGCGTGCTCGAAAGCGTGCGCCAGTACGACGCCGACCTCGCGCAGAAGATCGTCGACCAGATGTTCGTGTTCGAGAACCTGCTCGACCTCGAGGATCGCGCGATCCAGATGGTGCTGAAGGAAGTCGAGTCGGAAACGCTGATCATCGCGCTGAAGGGCGCGCCGCCCGCGCTGCGCCAGAAGTTCCTCGCGAACATGTCGCAACGCGCGGCCGAACTGCTCGCGGAGGATCTCGACGCACGCGGCCCGGTGCGCGTGTCCGAGGTCGAGACGCAGCAGCGCCGCATCCTGCAGATCGTGCGCAACCTCGCCGAGAGCGGTCAGATCGTGATCGGCGGCAAGGCGGAAGACGCCTATGTCTGATTCCGTGCGCGATCGGGCCGCCACCCTCACCGCGTACCAGCGGTGGGAGATGGCGTCGTTCGATCCGCCGCCGCCCCCGCCGCCGCCCGACGACGCGGCCGCGGCCGCCGCCGCGCTCGCCGAGGAACTGCAGCGCGTGCGCGACGCCGCGCATGCCGAAGGCCATGCGGCCGGTCACGTCGAAGGCCAGGCGCTGGGTTACCAGGCCGGTTTCGACCAGGGCCGCGAACAGGGTTTCGCGGCCGGCCAGGCCGAAGCCCGCGAACAGGCCGCGCAGCTCGCGGCGCTCGCCGCCTCGTTCCGCGAAGCCGTGTCGAGCGCCGAGCACGATCTCGCGTCCGATCTCGCGCAGCTCGCGCTCGACATCGCGCAGCAGGTCGTGCGCCAGCACGTGAAGCACGATCCCGCGGCGCTCGTCGCGGCCGTGCGCGACGTGCTCGCCGCCGAACCGGCGTTGTCCGGCGCGCCGCATCTCGCGGTGAATCCGGCCGACCTGCCCGTCGTCGAAGCCTATCTGCAGGACGATCTCGATACGCTCGGCTGGACCGTGCGCACCGACACGTCGATCGAGCGCGGCGGCTGCCTCGCGCACGCCGCGACGGGCGAGGTCGACGCGACGCTGCCCACCCGCTGGCAGCGGGTCGCCGCCGCGATCGGCAAGGTGAGCGCATGGTGACGCCCACGCCCGAATCGATCCTGTACGACGGGATGACGCCGCTCGAGCGCGAACTCGCGCTCGCGTCGTTCGGCCCCGACGGCGCGCATGACGCCGTACATGGCGACCTACATGGCGCCGACCCGCACGCGGCCCCCGTTTCGGACGATGCGCCGCGCGCCCCGCACAATCCGCATCTCGCGCACTGGCGCACGCACCTGAACGGGCTCGCGACGCGCAGCCACCGCGCGCTGCCGCTGCGGCCGTGCGGGCGCCTCACGCGCGCCGCGGGCCTCGTACTCGAGGCGATCGGGCTGCGCCTGTCGGTCGGCGCCGAATGCACGATCGAACTGCCGCCCGGCAGCACGCTGCCGCACGCGGAAGCAGAAGTCGTCGGGTTCTCCGGCGATCGCCTGTTCCTGATGCCGACCACCGACGTCGCCGGCGTGCTGCCCGGCGCGCGCGTGTGGCCGCGCGAAAGCGCGCCCGTCGCCGATCCGCTCGCAGGCGCCAAACGGCTGCCGGTCGGCTGGGAAATGCTCGGGCGCGTCGTCGACGCGTCGGGCCGCCCGCTCGACGGCCTCGGCCCGCTCGCGTCGAAGGTCGACGCTTCGCTGTCGGCGCCGTCGATCAACCCGCTCGATCGCGAGCCGATCCACCACGTGCTCGACGTCGGCGTGCGCGCGATCAACGCGCTGCTCACCGTCGGCCGCGGGCAGCGGATGGGCCTGTTCGCGGGTTCCGGCGTCGGCAAGTCGGTGCTGCTTGGCACGATGGCGCGCTACACCAGCGCGGAGGTGATCGTGATCGGGCTGATCGGCGAACGCGGCCGCGAAGTGAAGGAATTCATCGAACAGATCCTCGGCGAAGACGGGCTCGCGCGCTCGGTCGTCGTTGCGGCGCCGGCCGACGTGTCGCCGCTGCTGCGCATGCAGGGCGCGGCCTACGCGACGTCGCTCGCCGAGTATTTCCGCGACCAGGGCAAGCACGTGCTGCTGCTGATGGATTCGCTGACGCGCTACGCGATGGCGCAGCGCGAGATCGCGCTCGCGATCGGCGAGCCGCCCGCGACCAAGGGCTATCCGCCGTCGGTGTTCGCGAAGCTGCCCGCGCTCGTCGAGCGCACCGGCAACGGGCCCGAAGGCGGCGGCTCGATCACCGCGTTCTACACGGTGCTGACCGAAGGCGACGACCAGCAGGACCCGATCGCCGACTCGGCGCGCGCGATCCTCGACGGCCACATCGTGCTGTCGCGCGCGCTCGCCGAGGCCGGCCACTATCCGGCGATCGACGTCGAGGCGTCGATCAGCCGCGCGATGACCGCGTTGATCGACGAAACGCATCTCGACCGCGTGCGGCAGTTCAAGCAGATGCTGTCGCGCTACCAGCGCAATCGCGACCTGATCGCGGTCGGCGCCTATGCGCCGGGCCGCGACGCGCAGCTCGACCGCGCGATCGCGCTCTATCCGCGCATCGAATCGTTCCTGCAGCAGGGCTTTCGCGAATGCGCGCCGTTCGCGTCGAGCCTTGCCGGGCTCGATGCGCTGTTCGACGTACACGGAGGCTGATTCCGATGGCACACGGCTTTCCCCTTCAACTGCTGCTCGACCGCGCGCAGGAAGATCTCGACACGGCCACGCAGCAGCTCGGCACCGCGCAGCGCGAGCGCACCGCGGCCGCCGAACAGCTCGACGCGCTGCTGCGCTATCGCGACGAATACCACGCGCGCTTTTCGCAGTCCGCGCAGCACGGGATGCCGGCCGGCAACTGGCGCAATTTCCAGGCGTTCATCGATACGCTCGACGCGGCGATCGCGCAGCAGCGCAACGTGCTGGCCGCGGCCGAGCTCCGCATCGACGAGGCGCGCCCGAACTGGCAACAGAAGAAACGCACCGTCGGCTCATACGAAACCCTGCAGGCGCGCGGCGTCGCGCAGGAAACGCAGCGTGCCGCGAAGCGCGAACAGCGCGACGCCGACGAACACGCCGCGAAGATCCTGCGCATGCGGGCCGACGCGGCCCGCTCGGCGTAACCGCCCACCGCTTTCGAACGAGAGAATCGCCATGCCTCCCCTGCCCCTGCTCGGCGCGCTGCTCGACACCGCCGGCACCGCCATCAAGGCCGTCCGCGCCGCGGGTTCGTCCGCCTCCGCGACGTCCGCCGGCAACGATGCCGCGACCAGCCCGGCCGCCGTGCCGTTCGCGCAGACGCTGAAGCAAAGCGTCGTCACACGGCACGACACGGCGAACGCCCGCAAGCCGGATACCGCGACGCAACAGGCGTCGTCGACGTCACCCGCCGGCGCGAAGCCCGCCGAGCGCGTCGACGACAAGTCGACCGACGACGCGAATGCGACGCCCAACGCCGACGCCGCCGCGCTCGCCGCGGCCGCCGCCGTTCAGGCGCAACTGCAGGCGCGTGTGAACGACGCGACGCCGGCCAGTGCCGCTGCCGATATCGCCGCCACGGCCACGCAAACGACGGCCGTGTCCGGCCAGCCCGACGCCACGGCCGCGCTGACGAATCATGCCGGCAAGGATGCGGCCGCCGCGCCGGCGTTGCCGGTGTCGGGTCGCGACGCGCTGCAGGCCGCGCTGGCGAAGCTGACCGGCGGCGCGGGCGCGATCGCGCTGCCCGCGACGGGCACGGCAGCGACCGCGCCAGCGACAGAGACAGCGCCGGCATCGACGACATCCGCATCCGCCGCCGCCGCCGCACCGCTGACGCCGAAAGTCCCGACCTTCGAGCGCACGCTCGCCGACGCGAAAGGCGCGCTCGCGCCGCAGCCGACGCCCACGCAAGCCACCGCCCAGGCGCTGCAGGCGAGCGCCACCGGCCAGCCGGCCGCGCATGCGCTCGCGGCCGCCGAGGAAGCCGCCAGCCCGGCCGCCGACGCATCGGTCGCTGCCGCCGCAACGGCCGCGGCAGCCGCGCAGGCGAACCTCCAGGCAGCGCCCGCCGCCAGCTCGGTCGCCGCGGCCAACGCCCATGTGCTGGCCCCGCATGTCGGCACCGCCGACTGGACCGACGCGCTGAGCCAGAAGGTCGTGTTCCTGTCGAATGCGCATCAGCAGAGCGCCGAGCTGACGCTGAACCCGCCGGACCTCGGCCCGCTGCAGGTCGTGCTGCGTGTCGCGGACAATCACGCGCATGCGCTGTTCGTCTCGCAGCACGCGCAGGTGCGCGACGCGGTGGAAGCCGCGCTGCCGAAGCTGCGCGAAGCGATGGAAGCGGGCGGGCTCGGCCTGGGCAGCGCGACCGTCAGCGACGGCGGCTTCGCGTCGCAGCAGCAGAACCCGCAACAGAACTTCGCCGGCGGCCGGCCGTCGCCGCGCGCACGCGCCGGATCGTCAGCCGTCGACGCACCGGTCGACGCTGCGCAATCCGCAGCGGCCGGCGCGACCGTGAGCCGCGCGGGCCTCGTCGATACGTTCGCCTGAGCATCGTGCCGCTCGCGTGACGGTACGCGGCCGCTCAGCGGCCGTGCACCGCCGCGGCCACCTCACCGCGCGGCACCGCGCCCTTGCGCGTCGCGACGATGAAGTCCGCCGCGCGTTCGCCGATCATCACCGCCGGCGCATTCGTGTTCCCGCCGATCAGCGTCGGCATCACCGACGCATCCACCACCCGCAGCCCGTCCACACCTCGCACGCGCAGTTGCGGATCCACGACCGCGCGCACATCCGAACCCATCCGGCAGGTGCCGACCGGGTGATAGATCGTGTCGGCGTGCGCGACGATCGTCGCGCGCAGCTCGGCTTCGCTCTGGTCCGCCCGCGTGTACAGCTCGCGCCCGCCCTGCGACGCGAGCGGCGCCTGCGACACGATCCGGCGCATCGCCTGCGCACCGCGCACGAGCAAATCGAGATCGCGCGTATCGCTGAAGAAGCGCGGATCGATCAGCGGCGCGTCGCGCGCATCGCCGCTCGCGAGCGCAACCGTGCCACGGCTGAA
The DNA here is from genome assembly GCF_046534765.1 of Burkholderia sp. SIMBA_062. Classification (NCBI taxonomy): domain Bacteria; kingdom Pseudomonadati; phylum Pseudomonadota; class Betaproteobacteria; order Burkholderiales; family Burkholderiaceae; genus Burkholderia; species Burkholderia sp. SIMBA_062. The sequence continues at coordinate 106,978 of NZ_JAWRYD010000001.1, read as the reverse complement.
CGGGCGCAGCGCGCACACGTGCAGCGAATAGCCGAAGCCCCAGTGCATGTTGCGGTTGTGGTCGTCGACGAGCGCCGCGCAGAAATGCAGTTGCAGGTCCGGTCGGTCGAGCGACGGATCGCTCTTGATGAAGCCGCCGGCCTCCGCGACGTTGCTCGTCATCATCCCCGTGCGGCTCGAGAGATAGCGCGCGAGCGCCGGCGCCATCTTCGCGATTCCGCGCAGGCAGATGCCGACCAGCTCCGACGAATTCACGCGCGTGTTGATGATGAAGTCGATATGGTCGATCAGGTTGGCGCCGACGTCCGGCGCGTCATGCACGATCGCGATCCCGTGCCGGCGCAGCTGCTCCGCCGGACCGATCCCCGAGCACATCAGCAACTGCGGCGAATTGAACGCGCCGGCCGACAGAATCACCTCCGCCCGCGCGCCGAGCGTCTCGACGCGTCCGTCGCGCGACACCACGACGCCGACCGCGCGCTTGCCGTCGAAGCCCACCCGCAGCACCGTCGCATCGGGGACCACGTGCAGGTTCGGCCGGTTGCGGCCATAGATATACGCACGCGCGACGCTGCAGCGCGAGCCGTCGCGATGCGTGACCTGATAGAAGCCGACGCCTTCCTGCGTCGCGCCGTTGAAATCGTTGTTCAGCGGATAGCCGGCCGCGTGCGCGGCCTGGATGAATCGTTCGGAGAACGGATTGCGAAAGCGCAGATCGGCAACCGTCAACGGGCCGTCCGCGCCGTGCCATGCATCGGCGCCGCGCTCGTTGCCTTCCGCGCGGCGGAAATACGGCAGCACGTCCTGCCAGCCCCAGCCCGTTGCGCCGAGCTGTGCCCACTCGTCGTAGTCGCCCGGATGGCCGCGCGTGTAGATCATCGCGTTGATCGCGCTCGAGCCGCCCATCCCGCGCCCGCGCGGCTGGTAGCCGCGACGGCCGCCGAGGCCCGGCTGCGGCACCGTCTCGTAACCGTAGTTCGTGCCGAGCTTGAACGGCACGAGCGCCGCGATCCCCACCGGCATGTTGACGAGCAGGTTGCGCTCCGTGTGCGAGCCGGCCTCGATCAGCGCGATCGTCGCGTCGGGGCATGCATCGGCGAGGCGGCCGGCGAGGCTCGAGCCGCCCGACCCGCCGCCAACGATGATGTAGTCGTATTGCATGTCACGTCTCCTTCGTGTCATGAACGGCGCCCGGCGCGGCCGGCTCCCGCTTGTAATGTCCGGGCATTGTAGGAATGGCTGTCGCGCGCGCGGCACGCCGATTCAAGAGCGATTCCTCTAAACGCCCGCGTGAACTAAATTTAAGATGTATCGATTGATGCGACGCGATGTACCGGCCGCCAGAAGCCACGCTGTCGCAAAACTGGGGAGACGACGATGCAGCGCGACGTTCTGCAGGCCGCGTGCCGACCGGGTCGTCCGGACGCACCGCGCGCGGCCCGCATTTCATTTCAAACGGACGCCCAAATGGTTGCGACCGGCACCGTGCGCGCGGCCGGTCGAAATCGAACGACGCCACGTGTGGCCGACCGTTTGGACGGCCTGTCGAATGAGCGATCCGATCTGCCGATGCATCGGTCGACGCGCGCTTCGCGCAGCCTCGCTTCGGTGCGCGCGCAAGCGCCCGCAGCGCGCCATCGCGCGGCAGCAGGAAATCGCATCGGGCCGTACGCATGCACCGTGCAACCGCGTTTTGGGACGCGAACACCGTCGCGCGGATGCGACGCTTGCCGCACGCCGCACCCTGTTTTCACCCGCGCATCGCATCCGGCCCCGCGCCGCGCGACGCGCGCCGCCCTGATCCGCCCCGCCACGCTCGTCGAGCGCTCACGTGCGACCTGACTGCTGGCCGACGTGCCACGCCCAACTGGAGGAGACGATATGAAGAACGACCTGCCCGAACTGGCCCCGCAAGCGCTGCCGTCGGTCGATGCGCTGACGGCGCTGCTGCGCGACCAGCGCGCGGCCTACCTGCGCGCGCCCTATCCGGAGTGGGACACCCGCGCGCAGCACCTGCGCGCGCTGCGCACGATGCTGCTCGATCACGCGGATGCACTCGCCGACGCGATCAGCGCCGACTTCGGCCACCGCGCGAAGCAGGAAGTGCTGCTGTCGGAAATCTGGATGGCGAAGGAAGAGATCGACGACGCGCTCAAGCACGGCAAGCGCTGGATGAAGCCGGTCAGCAAGCCGATGAACAAGTGGCTGCGGCCGGCGCGCGCGAAGGTGCTGCCGCAACCGCTCGGCGTGGTCGGCATCGTCGTGCCGTGGAACTATCCGATCCTGCTCGCGGCCGGGCCGCTGATCTGCGCGCTCGCGGCGGGCAACCGCGCGATCGTCAAGATGTCCGAACTGACGCCGCGCACGTCGGCGTTGTTCGAGCAACTGATCGCGAAGACCTTCTCGCGCGACCACGTCGCGGTCGTGAACGGCGACGCCGAGATCGGCGCCGCGTTCAGCGCGCTCCCGTTCGATCACCTGCTGTTCACCGGCTCGACGCATGTCGGCCGCCACGTGATGCGCGCCGCGGCCGACAATCTCACGCCCGTCACGCTCGAACTCGGCGGCAAGTCGCCGGCGATCATCGGCCCGAATGCGCGCTTCGATGCCGCGGTCGACGCGATCATCGGCGGCAAGACGCTGAACGCGGGCCAGACCTGCATCGCACCCGACTACGTGCTGCTGCCGCGCGGGATGGAAGCCGCGTTCATCGAGCGCGCGCGGGCGCGCTTCGCCAAGCTGTATCCGGACCTGTCGACCAACGGCGACTACACGACGATCGTGTCGCCGCGCCATTACGCGCGGCTGCAGCAGCTTGCGACCGACGCGCAGGCGGCCGGCGCGCAACTGCATCCGCTGTCGGACGCGCAGTCCGATCCCGCGTCGCGCCGCTTCGTGCCGTGCGCGGTCACGCACGTGCCGGCCGCGTCGCAGCTGATGCAGGAGGAAATCTTCGGGCCCTTGCTGCCGCTCGTGCCGTACGAGCGGCTCGACGAGGCGATCGCGTACGTGAATGCGCGCCCGCGCCCGCTCGCGCTGTACCTGTTCGACGAGGATGGCGGCACGGTCGACCGCGTGATGCACGAAACGATCTCGGGCGGCGTGACGGTCAACGACGCGCTGCTGCACATCGCGTGCGGCAGCTTGCCGTTCGGCGGCGTCGGCGCGAGCGGGATGGGTGCGTATCACGGCTACGACGGCTTCGTGACGTTTTCGAAGATGAAGCCCGTGCTCACGCAGGCGCGCCTGAATACCCGCGGGCTGATCGCGCCGCCTTACGGCAAGCGCTTCGCCGCGGTGATCCGGATGATGCTGAAGTTCTGAGCGATGCGGGCCGCGCGCCATGCGTGGCGGCCCGCGCTGAACATGCTGCGCGGCGACGCTGCCGCGCGCACCGTCACACGGGCCAGAGCGGCCCTTCCTGCATCGCGCCGATCTGCTCGCGCAGCTCGAGTACGCGTGCTTCCCAGTAGCGATGCGTGTTGAACCACGGGAACGCGGCCGGAAACGCCGGATCGTCCCAGCGACGCGCAAGCCACGCCGCGTAGTGGATCAACCGCAGCGTGCGCAGCGCTTCGACCAGATGCAGCTCGCGCGGCTCGAATTCGCAGAAGTCCTCGTAACCGGCGAGCAGGTCCGCGAGCGCGCGCGATGCGCCTTCGCGATCGCCCGGCAGCAGCAGCCACAGGTCCTGGACCGCCGGCGCCATCCGGCTGTCGTCGAAGTCGACGAAATGCGGCCCCGCGTCGGTCCACAGCACGTTGCTCGGATGGCAATCGCCGTGCGTGCGCAGCAGGCGGATTTCGCCCGCACGCTCGAACGCGGCCTCGACGCCTTCCAGCGCGAGCATGACCGCCGTCTCGTACGCAGGTCGTACATCGTGGGGAATGAAATCGTGCGCGAGCAGGTAGTCGCGCGGCTCGTAGCCGAAGGTGCGGATGTCGAGCACCGGACGCGCGACGTAAGGCTGCGTCGCGCCCACCGCGTGAATGCGGCCGATGAAGCGGCCGAGCCATTCGAGCGTGTCGCTGCGGTCGAGATCGGGCGCGCGTCCGCCGCGCCGCTCGAAGATCGAGAAGCGGAAGCCGTCGAACGCGTGCAGCGTGCGGCCGTCGAACACGGTCGCGGGCACCACCGGAATCTCGCGCGCGGCAAGTTCGGCGACGAATGCGTGTTCTTCCAGGATCGCGTCGTCCGACCATCGCTCGGGCCGATAGAATTTCGCGACGACAGGCGGGCCGTCTTCGATGCCGACCTGGTAGACGCGGTTCTCGTAGCTGTTGAGGGCGAGCAGGCGCCCGTCGGTGCGCAGCCCGGCCGGCATCAGCACGCTGTCGAGCGCGTCGAGCACGCACTCGGGCGTGAGGCCGGCGAACGGCGGGCCGGCGGGAGCAGCGGGAGCGGAGGTGGCGTCTGTCATGCCCCGCATTGTGCCGTCAGCCGCGCCGAAACACGAGCGTCCGATGCGGCGCGCGTGCTCAGTGGATCGCGGCGCCGGCCGGCAGCACGGATTCGCCGGTGTCGATCAGGTCCTCGAGAAAGAACGGCTCGGTGTTGAGTTCTTTCGACTCGCCCGGCACGCCCGCGTACCAGGTCACCATGGCCATGTCGCCCAGAAGGCGCTGGACGATGCCGCGCGCGCCCTTGGGCACCGCGATATGGGTAGTGCAGACAATCGACCCGACATGCATGATGGTTCCCCACTCTTGAATCTTGAAACCCAGCCCGCTGACGGGCCGGCAAATGCACGATCCGCGCCGCCCTCGGCGGGGTGTTGCGCGTGATCCCATTGTTCACGGTTTATCGAAGCGCGAAAAGAAGAAGAAGCGGATGAAGTGCCGCGAATTCGTCGAATGTCTCCAATCAACCACTGCGTCGCGCGTGCGCTTGCACGGGCGGATACCCCCATCATACCCTGTCGAATGTGACTGTCCGCCGAATCCCGCCGGGCATGCGATACACGCGATACACACGCGAATTGCGCGGCGCGCGTATCGTCTGGCCTTTGCTCCGGCCGTCGGAAAGTCTCGCGTGACGGCAACCAACGAAACCCCGCCCGCGGCCGCGCGCCGTGCCACCTCCCCCGCCCTATCTCGAACGTGGCGCGCGCAACGACTGGCGCGCGAGCGTCGCGCTGCCGTCCGCCGGCTACGCGATCATCTCGCTGCGCTACTGCGCGCTGCCGCTGCTGCCGGAATGCTCGCGCACGTTCGGCGTCAGTCTCGCGCTGTCGGCATGACGTTCGCACACGCGGCGCTTTGCGCCGACAGTTGCGCCAGATAGCCGCCTTGCGGTACCGTTGAAGCTCATTCGCGTTCAAGCGCATTTCGACACGATGCATCCGTTCACGTCCGCACTCGCTCAATCCCGGCCGCAGTTCGACTCGCGGCCGCAGGCGTGCGCGCATCCGTCGGTCCTTCCTCCTCCTGTCGCACCGCCGCTCGTCGGCGCCGCGCCGCCCCCGCCGGCGGCACGCGTCGGCTGACCCGCCGGCTTTCGCTTTTTTCGTTTTCCATTCGCCCGTTTGCGGCCGTTCGTGCGTTGCCACGCACGGCGCGTCGCTGCGCGCGCGACATGGAACGTATCGATCCGTTCGACAGGTGGATTCACATGGTTTCGTTCAAACGCGCACTCGCCGCGCATGGCGTGACGTCGCTCTTCGTGCTGCTGTGGAGCAGCGGCGCGATCTTCGCTGAACTCGGTCTGCGTCATGCATCCGCGTTCGTCTTTCTCACCGCACGTTTCGCGCTCGCGTCACTCGTGCTGCTCGTACTGGCCGTCATGCGCGGCCGCTGGCTGCCGCCGCGCGGCGAGCGGCGCATGGCCGCGCTGACCGGCCTGCTGATGATGGGCGGCTATTCGATCTTCTACCTGCTCGCGCTCGATCAGGGGATCGCACCGGGCGTGCTCGCGACGATCCTCGGCGTGCAGCCGATCGTCACGCTCGCGCTGGTCGAGCGGCGCTGGCAACCGATGCGCGTCGCGGGGCTCGGGCTGTCGCTGGCCGGCCTCACGCTCGTCGTGTGCCGCGGCGTGGGGGGCACCGGCCTGCCGTTCATGGGCATTGCATGCGCGCTCACGGCGCTCGCCGCGCTGACCGTCGGCTCGCTGCTGCAAAAGCGCGTGCGCGCCGCGCCCGGCGACGTGCTGCCGCTGCAGAACGCGATCGGCCTCGCGCTGTGCGTGGCGATCCTGCCGTTCCGGCCCATCTCCGTCGATGCGAGCTGGGCGTTCGTCGTGCCGCTGCTGTGGCTCGGCATCGTGATCTCGGTGATCGCGCAGTTGCTGTTCTACCGGTTGATGCAGCGCGGCGATCTCGTCAACGTGACGAGCCTGTTCTATCTCGTACCCGTCGTCACCACGCTGATGGATGCGGTCTGGCTCGGCAACCGGCCCGCGCCGCTCGCGCTCGCCGGCATGGGGGCGATCGTCGCGGGGCTCGTGCTCGTGTTCCGCACCCCGGCCGTTCGCGCACAACCCGATCGCGCGTAAGCGGACAGCCGCCGCGCCCCACGGGTGCGGCGGCCCGTATCGAACCCGTACGACGTTTGGGCGCAAACGGAAAGGAGCCGGAAAGCATTGCGCAAGGCATTCGTCTGATTGCCGGTGGAAATGCAGAATTCCCGGGTTTTCCGCAGACTTTTAATGGTTCGGATAGCGAAAAACGCCGCGCGGTTGCCTATACTCGAACTGCCGGCCCCACCCGCAATCGGGTCGGCACACATTAGAAAATGCCCGGCATGGGCGGGTACAGGCGTGTGCGCCTGCGCCGGCCGACTATGGAGACACGCATGACGACCTATTTCACGATCGGCGACTTCATCCTGTTGATTCCGATGGCGCTGGCCGGCGCGCTATTTCTCGGCGCGGTGCCGTGCGCAACCGAATTCCGCCACAACCTGTTGCGCGTGCTCGGCGTCATGCTTGGCGTCGGCGTTGCGGTATTGCTCGTCGAAGGCCTCCCCGCGCTGCTCTAGCGACGCGTTCGCGCGCCAGTCACATCGCTGCACCGCAGCGACGTGACGGCTTGCTTGCGTGCGCCGCGATACGGGAGGCGATCATTCGCATTCCGTATCGACTGGCGTCGCTACCGGTCAGATCGCCTGATCGGTGGACGGCTTTTCCCACAGATTGATGCCGCCTTCGGTCGCATGGCGATCGATCTCCGCCAGTTCGTCGGCCGAGAATTCGAGGTTCTTCAGCGCGCCGACGTTTTCACGCACCTGCTCCGCGCGGCTCGCGCCGATCAGCGCCGACGTCACGCGGCCATTGCGCAACACCCACGCGAGCGCCATCTGCGCGAGGCTTTGCCCGCGCCGCTGCGCGATGCCGTTGAGCTTGCGCACGTGCTCCAGGTTGTCCGCGCTCAGGTGATCCTGTTTCAGCGAGCCGCCGCCCGGCTTGTTCACCCGCGCATCGGCCGGCACGCCGTTCAGGTATTTCGACGTCAGCAGCCCCTGCGCGAGCGGCGTGAACGCGATGCTGCCCGTGCCAATCTCGTCGAGCGTACCGAGCAGATCCTGCTCGATCCAGCGGTTCAGCATGTTGTACGAAGGTTGGTGGATCAGCAGCGGCACCCGGTATTGCGCGAGCAGTTCGGCCATCTCGCGCGTCTTCGCGGCCGAGTACGACGAGATGCCGATGTACAGCGCCTTGCCCTGCCGCACGGCCGACGCAAGCGCGGCGGCCGTTTCCTCGAGCGGCGTGTGCGCGTCGAAGCGATGCGAATAGAAGATGTCGACGTAGTCGAGGCCCATGCGCTGCAGGCTCTGGTCGAGGCTCGCGAGCACGTACTTGCGCGACCCGCCGCCGCTGCCGTACGGCCCCGGCCACATGTCCCAGCCGGCCTTCGTCGAGATCAGAAGCTCGTCGCGGTACGGCCGGAAATCCTCCTTCAGCAGCCGGCCGAAATTGGTTTCGGCGCTGCCGTACGGCGGCCCGTAGTTGTTCGCCAGGTCGAAGTGAGTGATGCCGAGGTCGAACGCGGTGCGCAGGATGTCGCGCTGCGTGTCGATCGGCGTCGAGTCGCCGAAGTTGTGCCACAGGCCGAGCGACAGGGCGGGCAGTTTGAGCCCGGATTTGCCGCAGGTGCGGTATTGCATGTCGGCATAACGTTCGGAAGCTGCTTCATAGGCCATGGGTCGGTTCCGTCAGGACGTCGGGGAAGGGACGCGCGCCGCACGCGAGCATCGCGCGCCGGCGGCGAAGGAAACACACGACGGCTATGGTAGCGAACGCGGCGCGAGCCTGCACGGCAATGGACGCGACCGCCCGCGTCGCCTACACTGCGGCGTCTCGAATCACCGTTACAGCGAGGTTGGTATGTCCCGGGTCATCTCGGTTGCACTGCTCGTCGGCGGCATCGTGCTGCTGTATTTCGGCGGCCAGTCGTTCCATTCGATCAACGACAACATGTCGCGCTTCTTCACCGGCTCGCCCGCCACGAAGACGATCCTGCTGATCGCAGGCGGCGCCGTCGCCTCGCTGATCGGCCTGATCGGCCTCGCGATGCCGGGCAACAAGCGCTGACCGCGCAGCCGCGCGGCTCGCGACGACTCGCGGCGCGCGGCGCGCTGCTCAAAACGCAACGGGCGGCCCAGGCCGCCCGTTTCTTCATCCGCCCGCGCGGCCGCAGCGCCGCATCGGGCGACCGGCATCGGGCGACCGGCATCGGCAACCGGCATCAGGCAAACGGCATCTCGCGACCGGCATCTGGCAACCGGCACGGCTGCGTCGCCGTCCGGACCGCTGCTAGAACTGCACTTCCGGCTTCGTCGCCGAACGCGTGCCCGGCACCGGCCGGTTGCTCACCCCGTGATACGTGTAGACGAGCGAGAACTTCACCTGGTCGGAGCGGTTCTGCCCCGCCGAATGCAGCGTGTTGCAGTGGAAGAACACGACGTCGCCCGTCTGGAGCGGCGGGCAGGTTGCCGCATCGATCATCTTGCGGTTCTCCGGCAGGTCGCCGCGGAAGAACTTCGCATCGTCGAACACTTCCGGCCCCAATTCTGCCGTGTGTGACCCCGGCACCAGCCAGAGCGCGCCGTTTTCATTCGTTTCCGGCCCGAGGGCGAGCCACACCGACACCATGTCCGCGCGTTCGAACGACCAATAGCGGAAGTCGCGATGCCAGCCCGTCAGACTCCCGTACGCGGGGTGCTTCGTCATCATGCAGTTGTGATGCGTGCGCGACAGCACCGGCTGCTCGCCGAAGTATTCGCGCATCCACGCGCCGATTTCGGGCGCGATCGCGCGTTCGGCGAACGCCGGATCGCGCCCATAGGCGTCCAGCAGCCGCCGCACCGTATGTCCGCCCGGCGCATGCTTCGACTCGGGCGCGCCCGGGTAGCGCAAATCCGCCTCGAACTCGATCGGCTCCGCCGCTTCCAGCAACTGGCGCTCGGCGATGCGCTTGAGCGCCGCGCACTGCGCTTCGCCGACGAGGCCGCGCGCGACGACGAAACCGCGTTCGCGCAATTCCGCGACTTGCGCGCGGATCGATTCCGACTGCAATGAAGACGACATGGGATGCCAGGCGTTTATTGTGTGAACTTGACGATTGTAAATCGGCGCCGGATGCTCCGAACAGCACCATTGCCGTACGCAGGGGCATGCCAATTGCCGATTTGATCAGGATCAAGGGAACTGTACGGCGCGGCGCGAGCCTCAGCGACAGGCGGTATGCGGCGACTCGCTTGCGGCACAAGGGTTTATCGCGACTTTTGCGCGTCACGAAACCCTTGTAGCCTGTCGCGGCCTGTCAATTCTGGCGGGCGCGGCGCGCAACGACTTTCGATAAGATCCGTTGCGCCATCCGAGGCCGTTCATACCAGTGCGCTCTTCAAGGGCGCCATCCATACAAGCGAAGCATCGTTCACATGCCATTCCGTCTGACTTCCCGTTTCAACCGCGCTGCGAAGCGCGTCGTGCCGTCCGCTCCCGCCCGCTCGCTGCGCCATCACCGCGCCCGCACGCAGGCGCTCGCCGAGCACACGCACGCGCACAGCCGGCTGGACGGCATCCGCGCGTGGTTCCACGCATTCTTCTCGATGATGAGCGCGCAGGCGTTCGCACGCCGCGCCGGCCTGCGTTCGCTGCTGCAGAAGCCGTCGTCGCTGCGTGCGCTCGCGCTGCGCCGCACGCTCGGCCCGCAGCGCCGCATCAACCGCCCGCGCCGCCTCGCGGCCAGCGACGGGTGGTTTGGGTTCGGCGCACGCTGAAACCGCGCCGGCGGGCAGGGCCCACCCTGATCGCCGTCATGTCGCCGGCGCTCGACACGCATAAAAAAACCCCGGCATGCCGGGGTTTTTCGTTTCAGGCGGGACGCCGCTTACGCGACGCGTGCCGTCGGCTCCACGCCGGCCGCTTCGGCCAGCACGAGTGCCTTGTCGGTTGCTTCCCACGAGAACTCCGGCTCTTCGCGGCCGAAGTGGCCGTAAGCTGCCGTCTTCTCGTAGATCGGGCGCAGCAGGTCGAGCATCTTGATGATGCCCTTCGGACGCAGGTCGAAATGCTCGCGCACGAGCTTCGTGATCACGGCATCCGACACGCGGCCCGTGCCGAACGTGTTGACCATCACCGAGGTCGGCTCGGCCACGCCGATCGCGTACGACACCTGGATCAGCGCGCGCGATGCGAGGCCTGCCGCGACGATGTTCTTCGCGACGTAGCGGCCGGCATACGCTGCCGAACGGTCGACCTTCGACGGATCCTTGCCCGAGAACGCGCCGCCGCCGTGCGGTGCGGCACCGCCGTACGTGTCGACGATGATCTTGCGGCCGGTCAGGCCGCAGTCGCCCTGCGGGCCGCCGATCACGAACCGGCCGGTCGGGTTCACCAGGAACTTGATGTCGCCCTTGATCAGGTCGGCCGGCAGCGTCGGCTTGATGATTTCCTCGATCACGGCTTCGCGCAGCGCCGGCAGTTCGATGTCCGGTGCGTGCTGCGTCGACAGCACGACGGTGTCGATCGAATCCGGGCGGCCGTCGACGTAGCGAACCGTCACCTGCGACTTCGCGTCCGGACGCAGCCACGGCAGGCGGCCGTCGCGGCGCAGGCTGGCCTGGCGCTCGACGAGGCGGTGCGACAGGTAGATCGGCAGCGGCATCAGTTCCGGCGTTTCGTCGCATGCGTAACCGAACATCAGGCCCTGGTCGCCCGCGCCTTGATCGAGGTTGTCGTCATGTGCGCGATCGACGCCTTGCGCGATGTCGGGCGACTGCTTGTCGTACGCGACGAGCACCGCGCAACCCTTGTAGTCGATGCCGTAGTCGGTGTTGTCGTAGCCGATGCGCTTGATCGTGTCGCGCGCAATCTGGATGTAATCGATGTTGGCCGTCGTGGTGATTTCACCGGCCAGAACGACGAGACCCGTGTTGCACAGCGTTTCGGCCGCAACGCGGGAATATTTGTCCTGCTCGAGGATGGCGTCGAGAATCGCGTCCGAGATCTGGTCGGCGACCTTGTCCGGATGGCCTTCAGAGACGGATTCGGACGTGAAGAGATAATCGTTTGCCACTTTTTCAGGCTCCTGTGTGGTTACGGTTGGTTTCACGTAGCCAGCTTCGTTGGGCCTGAAGCGGCGACGCTTTAGCGGATTACCAGGACCGGGCAGCGCGCTTCGCGCCAGCCGGCTTCGCCCCGCAAGTTGTCAGTTAACTCGGCGAAGCCCGTATTATAGCGGCTTTCCTGAATTGTCACAGAGCGCCGCCCGTGCTGCATCGCCCGCTGTCTTACCACCCTGTTCGCAACGTGCCGGCCAGCCGGCCCCACGGAGATTCCGCATGCTAGGCCGCCTCGGCACGCACCTCGCCATCGGCTTGCTGAAGTTGCTCGCCCTGCTGCCGTACGGTCTGACCGCACGGTTCGGCGATGGCCTCGGCTGGCTGCTGTATCAGATCCCCAGCCGGCGAAAGCGCATCGTACATACGAATCTGAAACTCTGCTTCCCGAACTGGAGCGACGAGCGGCGCGAGGAAGTGGCGGGCCAGCATTTCCGCCATGCGATCCGCAGCTACGTCGAGCGCAGCTATCAGTGGTTCGCGTCGGAACAGGCCTACCGCAAGCTGTTCACGATCGATAGCGAGATCGACCTGAACGATCCGGACATGCCGCCGACCCTCCTGCTCGGGCTCCATTTCGTCGGCATCGAGGCTGGCTCGATGGCGCTCAATCTCGCGCTCGGCCGTATGTGCGGCTCGCTCTACACGCCGATGAAGAACCCGGAAATCGACGCCGCGGCCAAAGCCGGCCGCAGCCGCTTCGGTGCGGAACTGGCGGGCCGCGCGGACAGCGCGCGCATCGTGCTGCGCTGGCTGCGCGACCGCAAGCCCGTGATGCTCGGCGCCGACATGGACTACGGGCTGCGCAACTCGACGTTCGTGCCCTTCTTCGGCGTGCCCGCCTGCACGCTGACGGCCGTCGGCCGGCTCGCGAAGACGGGCCGCGCGCAGGTCGTGCCGTTCATCGGCGAGGTGCTGCCGAACTACAAGGGCTACCGTCTGAGGGTATTCAAGCCGTGGGATCACTACCCGACCGGCGACGACGATCTCGACGCGCGGCGGATGAACGAATTCCTCGAGCAACAGATCCCGCTGATGCCCGAGCAGTACTACTGGGTTCACAAGCGCTTCAAGACGCGCCCGCCCGGCGAGCCGAGCCTGTATTGACCCTGCCGGGGGCACCCGCGGGCGCGCCGTCATGCGCGTGCCTGCGCGCTTGCGGGCCTCGCCCCCCGCCTCTCTTCGAGACTCACCGCCATTTCCGGCGGGATGCCGGCATGGCCGTGCGGGACGCCCCTCTCCGCTGCATGTATCATTTGCGGCTGAGATCAGCACGACGAACGACGCCGCCCGGCACGGCCGCAGGCCTCGCGTCGTGCTGGCCGCCTTGTTCGTCATGGAATTCCGGACCCAGTGAAACTCTCGTTCACCAAGATGCACGGCGCGGGCAACGACTTCGTCGTGCTCGACGGCTATTCGCGTGCGTTGCCGCCGCTCACCGAAGCGCAGGTGCGTGCGCTCGCCAACCGGCACTTCGGCATCGGCGCCGACCAGTTGCTGCTCGTCGAAAAGCCGACCGTCGACGGCGCGGATTTCAAGTACCGGATCTTCAATTGCGACGGCGGCGAGGTCGAACACTGCGGCAACGGCGCACGCTGCTTCGTGAAGTTCGTCAGCGACCGCGGCCTGACCGACAAGCGCAGCGTGCGCGTGCAGGTCATGAAGGGCCTGATCACGCTGACGCTGCAGGACAACGGCGAAGTCGTCGTCGACATGGGGGCGCCCGTGTTCGCGCCGGCGCAGGTGCCATTCGATGCGACAGGCCTCGACGGCCGCTCCGAAGGCCGCGACACCCTGTGGCCGCTCGACGTCGGCGGCGCGACGCGCTGGATTTCGGCGGTGTCGATGGGCAATCCGCATGCGGTGCAGGTCGTCGACGATGTCGAAGCGTATCCCGTGCTGGAAGAAGGCCCGCTGATCGAGCGCCATGCGCGCTTCCCGCAGCGCGTGAACGCCGGCTTCATGCAGATCGTGTCGCGCCACGAAGTGAAGCTGCGCGTGTACGAACGCGGCGCGGGCGAGACGCTCGCGTGCGGCACGGGTGCGTGCGCGGCGGTCGCGGCCGGGATCCGGCGCGGCCTGCTCGATTCGCCCGTGACCGTCCATACGCACGGCGGCACGCTGACGATCGGCTGGGACGGCGCGCGCGACGAAGCCGCGGCGCTGATGATGGCCGGGCCCGCCGCGACCGTGTTCGAAGGCGAGATCGACCTCACCGCCTGACCCTGCAACGTCCTTGATAACTGAACGCTCCAGCCACATGAACGATCGCGAAGTCGCCGACTACCTGCTCGCCAATCCCGAATTCTTCGCGCAGCACGCCGAACTGCTCGCGACGATCCGCCTCGCGAACCCGCACGGCAAGGCCGCGATCTCGCTGCAGGAGCGGCAGATGGAGATGCTGCGCGACAAGAACAAGCACCTCGAGCGCAGGCTCGCCGAGCTCGTGCGCTACGGCCACGAGAATGACAGCCTGTCCGCGAAGTTCAGCCGCTGGACCGCGCGCGTGATCGCGGAACGCGACCCGTACGCGCTGCCGCGCACGATCGCCGACGGCATCGCCGACGTGTTCGACGTGCCGCAGACCGCGCTGCGCGTGTGGGACGTCGCCGACACCTACGCGCAGGCCGATTTCGCGCGCCAGGTCGGCGAGGAAGTGCGCCTGTTCACGAACGGGCTGTCGACGCCGTACTGCGGTGCGAACACCGGTTTCGAGGCCGCCCAGTGGCTCGCGCCCGCGCTCGCGGCACCGGCCGCGAATGCGGCGGAAGGCGCCGAAGCCGCGCCGGCCGGCGACGGCGCGGCCACGTCGGTCGCGCTGCTCGCGCTGCGCGCGCCGCTCACCGGCACCGATGCGCCCGCGTTCGGCCTGCTCGTGCTCGGCTCGCCCGATCCGCGCCGCTTCCACGACGGGATGGCGACCGACTTCCTCGCGCAGATCGCGACGCTTGCGAGCGCCGCGCTCACGCGCCTGCTGCCGCACTGATGTCGCGCCCGCGATGACCGACGATCCGATCGCCGCCTACCTGTCGAACCTGAAGCACGTCAGGCAGCTGTCGGAACACACGCTGCGCGCGTACACGCACGAGCTCGACGAACTGAAGAAGCTCGCCGCCGGTCGCCCGCTCGACGCGCTGACGGCCGTCGACATGCGTGGCGCGGTCGCGCGCGCGCATGCGGGCGGACTGTCCGCGCGCTCGATCGCGCACCGGCTGTCCGCCTGGCGCGCGTTCTACCGCTGGCTCGCGCAGCGCATCGAGATGCCCGCGAACCCGGTCGCCGCGGTGCGTGCGCCGAAGCGCCCGAAAACTTTGCCGAAAGCGCTGTCGGTCGACGACGCATCGGCGCTGATGGACGCACCACTCGCCGGCACGACCGAAGGTATCCGCGATCACGCGATCCTCGAGCTGTTCTATTCATCGGGGCTGCGCCTCGCCGAACTGGTCGGGCTCGACGTCATGTACACGCAGGCCGACGGCTACCGCTCGGCCGGCTGGCTCGATCTCGCCGAAGCCGAAGTCACCGTGCGCGGCAAGGGCAACAAGGAACGCAAGGTGCCGGTCGGCCGCAAGGCGATCGATGCGCTGAACGCGTGGCTCGCGGTGCGCGGCGAATTCGTGAAGCACGACCCGCATCCGCTGTTCGTGTCCGTGCGCGGCAACCGGATGGCGCCGGGCGTCGTGCGCGACCGCGTGAAGCGCGCGGCGCTCGCCGCGGGCATCCCCGCCAACGTCCACCCGCACGTGCTGCGCCATTCGTTCGCGACGCACGTGCTGCAGTCGAGCGGCGACCTGCGCGCGGTGCAGGAACTGCTCGGCCACGCGAGCGTCGCCGCGACGCAGGTCTACACGTCGCTCGACTTCCAGCATCTCGCGAAGATTTACGACAGCGCGCATCCGCGCGCGAAGAAGCGCGACTGACGCGCGTCCCGTGTTACCCGCCGCGCGCGGCGGCCGGCAACGGCTGCTTCGCGCACGGCCCATTTCGATCTCATCATGCAAACCGTCACCCTCAAGCCGTCCAAGGAAAAATCGCTGCTGCGCCGCCATCCGTGGATCTACGCCAATGCGATCGACCGCGTCGACGGCAAGCCTGCGCCCGGCGCGACCGTCATCGTGCGTGCGCACGACGGCCGCTTCCTCGCGCGCGGCGCGTACAGCCCGCAATCGCAGATCCGCGTGCGCGTGTGGAGCTTCGACGAGAACGAGCCGATCGATCACGCATTCTTCAAGCGCCGCGTGCAGCGCGCGGTCGCGCACCGTACGACGATGGTGTCGGGCACGGGCGCGGTGCGGCTCGTGTTCGGCGAGGCCGACGGGCTGCCGGGGCTGATCGTCGACTACTACGTCGCGGACACGGCCGAAGCCGGCGCCGCGCCGCGCGGCCAGCTAGTCTGCCAGTTCATGGCCGCGGGCGTCGAAGCATGGAAGGAGGCGATCGTCGCGGCGCTCACCGGTGGGACCGGCTGCCCGAATGTGTACGAGCGCTCGGACGTGTCGATCCGCGACAAGGAAGGGCTCGAACAGACGACCGGCGTGCTGGCCGGCGATGCGCCGCCCGCGACGCTGATCGCGAACGAAAACGGCGTGCGCTATCACGTCGACGTGCCGCACGGCCACAAGACGGGCTTCTACGTCGACCAGCGCGACAACCGCGCGCTGGTCGCGCAGTACGCGGCCGACCGCGACGTACTGAACTGCTTCTGCTACACCGGCGGCTTCTCGCTCGCGGCGCTCAAGGGCGGCGCGAAACGCGTCGTGTCGATCGACTCGTCGGGCGATGCGCTCGCGCTCGCGCAGCAGAACGTCGTGGCCAACGGCTTCGACGCCGACCGCGCGACCTGGCTCGACGCCGATGCATTCAAGACGCTGCGCCGCCTCGTCGACGAAGGCGAGCGTTTCGACCTGATCGTGCTCGACCCGCCGAAGTTCGCGCCGACCCGCGACAGCGTCGATCGCGCGGCGCGCGCCTACAAGGACATCAACCTGAGCGGCTTCAAGCTGCTGCGCCCGGGCGGCCTACTGTTCACGTACTCGTGCTCGGGCGCGATCGACATGGACCTGTTCCAGAAGATCGTCGCCGGCGCGGCGGCCGACGCGAAAGTCGACGCGCGCATCCTGAAGCGGCTCGGCGCGGGCGTCGACCACCCGCTGCTCGCCGCGTTCCCGGAAGGCGAATATCTGAAGGGCCTGCTGTTGCAAATCGTCTGATCGCCCCGATCTTGGCGGACAACCCGGCGCGCCAGCCCGATCTGGCGGGCCAGCGCTTTCGCCTGTCGTCCGGACGACGGGCGGGGGCTTGACAGGTGTGTTTCAATGGATGGTTGTGCGCCCCCGCTCGCAGCGGGAGGCGCGACGCACATCCTGGTTTTGACCCCGATTCACGAACCACAGGCGACCGACATGGCCACTCCCGTCACCATCCTCACCGGCTTCCTCGGCAGCGGCAAGACGACGCTGCTCAAGCGCATCCTGAACGAACAGCACGGCATGAAGATCGCCGTGATCGAGAACGAGTTCGGCGAAGAGAACATCGACAACGAGATCCTCGTGCAGGACTCGAACGAGCAGATCATCCAGATGAGCAACGGCTGCATCTGCTGCACGATCCGCGGCGACCTCGCCCGCGCGCTCGGCGATCTGGCCGCGAAGAAGCGCGAAGGCAAGCTCGACTTCGACCGCATCGTGATCGAGACAACCGGCCTCGCGAACCCGGGCCCCGTCGCGCAGACCTTCTTCATCGACAGCGAAATCGCCGACGACTTCCTGCTCGATGCGGTCATCACGCTCGTCGACGCGAAGCACGCGAACGCGCAGCTCGACGAACACGAAGTCGTGCAGCGCCAGGTCGGCTTCGCCGACCGCCTGTTCATCACGAAGTCCGACCTCGTCGACGACCAGACCGTCGCCGGCCTGAAGCACCGCCTGATGCACATGAACCCGAAGGCGACGATCAAGATCGTCAATTTCGGCGAAGCCGACATCAAGGAGATCTTCGACCTGCGCGGCTTCAACCTGAACGCGAAGCTCGAGATCGACCCGGATTTCCTCGCCGAGGACGATCACGCGCACGATCATCACGCTCACGACCATGATCACGATCACGCCGATTGCGACCATGATCACGGCCAATGCGCGCACGATCACGACCACGGCCACCACCATCACCACGCGCACCACGACGACAAGATCAAGTCGTTCGTGTATCGCAACGACCGCCCGTTCGACCCGAACAAGCTGGAAGACTTCCTCGGCGGCATCCTGCAGATCTACGGCGAACGGATGCTCCGCTACAAGGGCGTGCTGTACATGAAGGGCGTCGATCGCAAGGTCGTGTTCCAGGGCGTGCACCAGATGATGGGCAGCGACCTCGCCGCGAAGTGGCTGCCGGTCGAGAAGAAGACCAACAAAATGGTGTTCATCGGCGTCGATCTGCCGCAGGACCTGATCACTGACGGCCTCGACGCCTGCCTCGCCTGAGCGTTCAGGCCAGGCGCCGGGCGCTCTCCACGCGGCCGCCTTCACGGGCGGCCGCGGTGCTTGCGCGGCGCGTTGCGCGGCAAGGGTTTCACCGTCATCGCTTTTTCGCGATTTGCGCGTTATATTTTCTAGATATTGGCGCAGCCGACGGGGATCGACCCGATACGGCGCCCGCTTGCGATTCAGTTACAATACGTGCCCGCTGGAGTACGGCAACAACAGGCCCGGTTCTTGCTGAACCAATCACCGGGCATCGCAACCGCGCCGGATCGCCCATCCGCCACCCGGCCGCGGCCGATGCGATCTGCCGCGCAGCACCCGGTTCGCCGCGCGCAAATCAGCGCCAGGCCTGTCCTGGTATTTGAGAACCGGTTTTCCAGAGGCTTTCGGCCCCGCGGCGGCACATCGCAAATGATTGCAAACGCAGTTGCGGGTAATCCCAAAGTGCAGGCAATATCTCCTGATTTGCCGCACATTGAAGAAGCAAGCAGATGACGAAGAAACTCTTGACCGAAGCCGAAATCCTGAAGATGAGCGACAAGGATTACATGAATGAGGATCAGCTCGCCTTCTTCAAAAATCGGCTCGAACAGTTGCAGGCGGACATCCTCAAGAATGCCGGCCAGACGACCGAGAATCTGCGCGAGACGGTGATCGTGCCCGATCCCGCCGATCGCGCGACGATCGAGGAAGAGCACGCGCTCGAGCTGCGTACGCGCGATCGCGAACGCAAGCTCCTCAAGAAGGTTCAGCAGTCGCTCGCCCGCATCGATTCCGGCGATTACGGCTGGTGCGAGGAAACCGGCGAACCGATCGGTATCCCGCGCCTGCTCGCGCGGCCGACGGCCACGCTGTCGCTCGAGGCGCAAGAGCGCCGCGAGCTGCGCCAGAAGCTGTTCGGCGACTGATCGAGCGGCGTTCCGCTCTGACACGCTGCTTCCCGGAAGCGCGCGGCCTGCCGCGCGCTTTTTGTTTTTCCGGCACCGCTCCCCGTCGGCCGATTTGCCCCTTTCGCCTCTTGATATCCCGGCGCCCGCCCTAAAATGAAACGGACGCGCGCCGGGCCGCTCCCCGGCGCACTGCGATTCACGCGGCGGCGCCTCGGCCCGCCCGACTCTTCCCCGTTTTTCTCAAGGAACGCAGATGGAGCAATTTCACGGCACGACCATCGTTTCGGTCCGGCGCGGCGACAAGGTCGCGCTCGGCGGCGACGGCCAGGTAACCCTCGGCAACATCGTCATGAAGGGTGGCGCGCGGAAAGTGCGGCGGATCTACAACAACCAGGTTCTGGTCGGATTCGCGGGTGGCACCGCCGATGCGTTCTCGCTGCTCGATCGCTTCGAGGCGAAGCTCGAGAAGCACCAAGGCAACCTCACCCGCGCGGCGGTCGAGCTCGCGAAGGACTGGCGCACCGACCGGATGTTGCGCCGTCTCGAGGCGATGCTGATCACGGCCGATGCGACCACCACGCTCGTGATCACCGGCAACGGCGACGTGCTCGACCCCGAAGGCGGCATCTGCGCGATCGGCTCGGGCGGCGCGTACGCGCAGGCCGCGGCCCGCGCGCTCGCGGAGAACACCGAGCTGTCCCCGCGCGAAATCGTCGAGAAGTCGCTCGAGATCGCCGGCGACATGTGCATCTACACGAACCACAACCGCATCATCGAAACGATCGAGTAAGGACCGAACCATGAGCACCATGACCCCTGCCGAGATCGTCTCGGAACTCGACAAGCACATCATCGGTCAGGCCAAGGCGAAGAAGGCCGTCGCGGTCGCGCTGCGCAACCGCTGGCGCCGCCAGCAGGTCGGCGAGCCGCTGCGCCAGGAAATCACGCCGAAGAACATCCTGATGATCGGGCCGACGGGCGTCGGCAAGACCGAAATTGCGCGCCGCCTCGCGAAGCTCGCCGATGCGCCGTTCGTCAAGATCGAAGCCACCAAGTTCACCGAGGTCGGCTACGTCGGCCGTGACGTCGACAGCATCGTGCGCGACCTGATCGAAATCTCGGTCAAGCAGACGCGTGAATCCGAGATGCGCAAGGTGCGCAGCAAGGCGACCGACCAGGCGGAAGACCGCATCCTAGACATCCTGCTGCCGCAACCGCGTGCGGTCGGCTTCGGCGGCAACGCCGATCACGCGAACGACGACAACAACGCGACGCGCCAGACCTTCCGCAAGCGCCTGCGCGAAGGCCAGCTCGACGACAAGGAAGTCGAGCTCGACCTCGAGCAGCCGTCGGCCGGCGTGGACATCATGGCGCCGCCGGGGATGGAAGAGATGACCGAGCAGATCCGCTCGATGTTCTCGAACCTCGGCGGCGGCAAGAAGCAGCGTCGCAAGGTAAAGATCAAGGAAGCGCTGAAGCTGCTGACCGACGAGGAAGCGGCGAAGATGCTCAACGACGAGGAAGTGAAGACGAAGGCCGTGCAGAACGTCGAGCAGAACGGCATCGTGTTCCTCGACGAGATCGACAAGATCACGTCGCGCAACAACGAAGGCAGCGGCGGCGAAGTGTCGCGCCAGGGCGTGCAGCGCGACCTGCTGCCGCTCGTCGAGGGCACGACGGTCAACACGAAGTACGGGATGGTGAAGACCGACCACATCCTGTTCATCGCGAGTGGCGCGTTCCACCTCGCGAAGCCGAGCGACCTGATTCCGGAACTGCAGGGGCGCTTTCCGATCCGCGTTGAGCTGGATTCGCTGTCGGTGGAGGATTTCGAGGCGATCCTCGACGCAACCGACGCGAGCCTCGTCAAGCAGTACCAGGCGCTGCTCGCCACGGAAGACGTGCAACTCGAGTTCGCCGCGGACGGCATCCGCCGCCTCGCCGAGATCGCGTATGCGGTCAACGAGAAGACCGAGAACATCGGTGCGCGCCGACTATACACCGTGATCGAGAAGCTGCTCGAGGAAGTGTCGTTCTCGGCCGGCAACCATGCCGGCGAGCGCGTGACGATCGACGCGCAATATGTCGAGCGTGCGCTCGGCGAAGTGTCGCAGGACGAAGACCTGTCGCGCTACGTGCTGTAACGCGCGCGGTGTCGAATGCGAAACGGGCGGCCCGGCGGGCCGCCCGTTTTCGTTGGTGCCGTTGGTGCCGTTGACGCGGCACGCCGACGGCGCGGCGCCGCTTACTGGCGCACCGGCTTCTTCGCGAGCTTGCGCTGCAGCGTGCGGCGATGCATGTTCAGCGCGCGCGCGGTGGCCGAGATGTTGTTGTTGTTCTCCGCGAGCACGCGCTGGATGTGCTCCCATTCGAGCCGGTCGACCGACAGCACGACCGGATTCTCGAGCGCCTCGTCGGCCTGCACTTCGCTGGCGTTGGTCTGCAGCGCGGCCAGGATCGACTCGATGTTCGCCGGCTTCGCGAGATAGTTGTCGGCACCTTCCTTCACGGCCTGCACGGCGGTCGCGATGCTCGCATAGCCGGTCAGCACGAGGATCCGCGCGTCGGGCTGCAGGTCGCACAGCGGCGCGATCAGGCTCAGGCCGGAATCCTCGCCGAGATGCAGGTCGACGGTGATGAACTGGAACTTGCCGCCGGCCGCGAGCCGCAGCGCCGCCTCCTTGTCGTGCGCCTGCTGGACCGCGTAGCCGCGGCGCTCGAGGCCGCGCGCGAGCGTGCCCGCGAACACCTCGTTGTCGTCGATCACCAGGAAATTGTTCTCGCTCATGTGGTTTCTCCGTCTACGTGTTGGTTGAGGCGGCCGGCGCCGCGATGCGCGCGACCGGCAGGCGCAGCACCGCGCGTGTGCCGCGGCCCGGCGAGCCGGCCGCGCGGCTGTCCGGCGTGGCTGCCGCCCGTTCGGTCGTGCGCTGGCCCGACGCGGCAGCGGCGTGACCATTCGCGCCGCCAGCGGTGCGCCCGTTGCCGGCGGCCGCGCGCGGCGTGACATCGGACAGCTCGATCTCGCCGCCCAGGCGCACGGCCGCGCTGAACGCGAGGTACAGGCCGACTCCGTGTCCGCCCTGCGTGCTGTCGACCGGCATCGCGCCGAGCGATTCGCGCAACGCGGCCGGAATGCCCGGGCCGTCGTCGCATACTTCGAATTCGATCTGGTCGGCCGCCCGCTCGTGGTGCGCGAGCTTCGCGGCCAGCGTCACGCGACGCGGGCTCGCCCGCGCGGCGTTGTCGAGCAGGATCGTCAGGATCTGGCCGGCCGCGACCGTGTCGTCGAGCGCGACGCCCGACGGGCGCGCGCCGAGCAATTCGAACTGCACGTGCGGATGCCGCAGGCGCCAGTGCTCGACGAAGGTATCGAGCCAGTCGTCCACCGGCTGGCGGCTCGCCGGCGCGCTCGCGCGGCTGCGCAGGCGCGCGAGCGCCGACGTGCAAAGCGTCATCTGCTCTTCCAGCACCTTCAGGTCGGCCTCGTAGCGCGCCAGCCCCGGATCGGCGCGTGCCGCGTCGCGCAGCTCCTCCGCGAGCATCGCGATCGTCGACAGCGGCGTGCCCATCTCGTGTGCGACGGTGGCGGCCTGCACGCCGAGCGCGACCGCGCGCTCGTCGCGCAGCAGGTGCGCCTGCGCTTCGCCGAGCGCCGAATCGCGTTGGCGCAGCGCGTTCGACATGCGCGCGACGAACCACGCGATCAGCCCGACGCTGACCATGAAGTTCACCCACATCCCGGTGCGGTAGTAGTCGAACAGGTTCGCCGGGTTATCCATGTTGAGCGGCACCGAATCGAAGCCGAGCGCCGCGTAGCACGCGACCGCGAACGCCGCGAGCCAGATCATCAGGTGCCACGGCAGCACGGCCGCCGCGATCGCGAGCGACGGCAGGTACAGCGACACGAACGGGTTGGTCGTGCCGCCCGACAGGAACAGCAGCGCCGACAGCGCACCGAGGTCGACCCACAGCTGGCCGAGCAGCTCGAAATCGCTCTCGCGCCGCGCGCGCAGCACGCGCACCCAGGTCAGCGCGTTGAAAACGATTTCGAGCGCGATGACCATCAGCATCGCCGGCAACGGCAGATGCACGCCGAAATAGGTCTGCACGACGCCGATCGTCACGAGCTGCCCGATGATCGCGAGATTGCGCAGCCAGAACAGGTGACTGAGGTTGACGCGCCCGGTGGTGGTGATTCGTTGCATCCGAGCAGTTTACCCGTTTAGCGCACGGCGCCTCTACCGGGGGCCGGATCGTGGCGGACGAACGCATGCACGCATGCACGAACGGACGGCCCGACGAGCCGGCGTCTCGGCCGGTGGCACGAGCCTGCGCCGTCAGCCGGCCGCACCGGCCATGCGCTGGGCGATCTCGTCGGCGAGGCACTCGGGGCACCGGCAGCGCGTGCCGGCCGCCGGCGGCGCGCCGCCGGGCACGACCGGCATCGACGCGCACCAGCACTCGAACGGCTGGGTACGGGCGCCGCAGTCGAAGCCGCGCCCGCAATGCGGGCAGCGCGCGCGGCGCGGGGTCGAACGGGCGTCGACGGCGGAATCGGTCATGGCGAAGGCACGGTAACAGGCATGAACGTCACCCTACGCGACAAGCATAGCGCGGCGGACGGATTTTGCACGTCGGCCGGTTGGCCGATGCGTCCCGCAAACACGTCCTGGCACGCGCGCCGCCCACCCGGCCCGCGTCGCCGTCGCGGGGCCCGGCGCCATGGCCGGCGGGCCGCCGCGTATGGTCCACGGCCCGCCATACCCACCGTCCGGCCAGCCCAAAAACCCGATGCTGCGCTGCGCCACTCCTGTACAATTCGCCCTGTTTCAACCGTTCCCAGCCAGAGCTGCCGCCATGTCCGAGCCCATCGACCTCTCGCAGATCGCCCCCACGCTGAAAGCAGAAATCCTCGCGGAAGCGCTGCCGTACATTCGCCGCTACCACGGCAAGACCGTGGTCATCAAATACGGCGGCAATGCGATGACGGAAGAGCGGCTCAAGCAAGGCTTCGCACGCGACGTGATCCTGCTAAAACTGGTCGGCATCAATCCGGTGATCGTCCACGGCGGCGGTCCGCAGATCGATCAGGCACTGAAGAAGATCGGCAAGGCCGGCACTTTCATCCAGGGCATGCGCGTCACCGACGAAGAGACGATGGAAGTCGTCGAATGGGTGCTGGGCGGCGAAGTGCAGCAGGACATCGTGACGCTGATCAACCACTTCGGCGGCCATGCGGTGGGCCTGACTGGCAAGGACGGCGGGTTGATCCACGCGCGCAAGCTGCTGATGCCGGACCGCGACAACCCGGGCCAGTACATCGACATCGGCCAGGTCGGCGAAGTCGAGGCGATCAATCCGGCCGTCGTGAAGGCGCTGCAGGACGACGCGTTCATCCCGGTGATCTCGCCGATCGGCTTCGGTGAGGACGGCCTTTCGTACAACATCAACGCCGACCTCGTCGCCGGCAAGCTCGCGACCGTGCTGAACGCCGAGAAGCTGCTGATGATGACCAACATCCCCGGCGTGATGGACAAGGACGGCAACCTGCTGACCGACCTGTCGGCACGCGAGATCGACGCGCTGTTCGAGGACGGCACGATCTCGGGCGGCATGCTGCCGAAGATCTCGTCGGCGCTCGATGCCGCGAAGAGCGGCGTGAAGTCGGTGCACATCGTCGACGGCCGGATCGAGCACTCGGTGCTGCTTGAAATCCTGACCGAACAGCCGTTCGGCACGATGATCCGCTCGCATTGAGCGCACGCCGCCTGCCCAAGCGCCCCGACCTGCCGGCGTCGCTGCGACGCCGGCGCATCTCCCGCAGCCGGCCGCGTGCCGGCGCGCCCGTCTGGCTGTTCGATCTCGACAACACGCTGCACCACGCATCGCACGCGATCTTTCCGGAGATCAACCGCGCGATGACGCAGTACATCATCGACACGCTCCACGTCGGGCGTGCCGAGGCCGACCGGCTGCGCACCGGCTATACGCAGCGCTACGGCGCCGCGCTCCTCGGCCTCACGCGCCATCATCCGATCGATCCGCACGACTTCCTGCGGGTCGTCCACACGTTTGCCGACCTGCCAGCGATGCTGCGCGCCGAGCGTGGCCTCGCGCGCATCATCGCCGCGCTGCCGGGCCGCAAGTTCGTGCTGACCAACGCGCCGGAGAACTACGCGCGTGCGGTGCTGCGCGAGCTGCGCATCGAGCGGCTGTTCGAGCGCGTGATCGCGATCGAACACATGCGCGACCGCCGCACATGGCGCGCGAAGCCCGATCACACGATGCTGCGCCGGGCCTTGCGTGCCGCGCATGCGCGGCTGGCCGACGCGATCCTCGTCGAAGATACGCGCGGCCACCTGAAACGCTACAAGCGGCTCGGCATCGGTACCGTATGGATTACCGGCCACCTGCCGGGCCATCTGCCGAGCATCGGCCGTCCACACTATGTCGACCAGCGCATTCGTTCGTTAAAATCGCTCCGACTGGGCACACGATCGGGGCGACAGAAATGCAGCCGACTTACCCGCAGGACCAAGCCGTAAAGGACGACCAGGCCACGCCGCCCCGCCCGCGCCCGAAGCCGGGCGAGCGCCGCGTGATGATCCTGCAGACGCTCGCCGCGATGCTCGAGGCGCCGAAACCCGAGAAAATCACGACCGCCGCGCTCGCGGCCCGGCTCGACGTGTCGGAAGCCGCGCTCTACCGGCATTTCGCCAGCAAGGCGAAGATGTACGAAGGGCTGATCGAATTCATCGAGCAGGCGCTGTTCGGACTCGTCAACCAGATCGTCGCGAAGGAGCCGAACGGCGTGCTGCAGGCACGCACGATCGCGCTGACGATGCTCAATTTCACCGCGAAGAACCCGGGGATGACGCGTGTGCTGACCGGCGAGGCCCTGATCGGCGAGGACGAGCGGCTCACCGAACGCGTGAATCAGTTGCTCGACCGGATCGAGGCGACCGTCAAGCAATGCCTGAGGGTCGCGCGCACGGAGGCCAACGCGCCCCAGGACGGCGCCGCACCATTCGTGTTGCCGGCCGACTACGATCCCGCCGCCCGCGCGAGCCTGCTCGTCAGCTATGTGATTGGCCGGTGGCATCGGTTCGCGAAGAGCGGGTTCAAGCAGGTGCCGGGTGAACAGGCCGATGCTCATCTGCTGCTGATCCTGCAGTGACGCACGATCCCGCCGGATTCGCCGCGAGCCATCATTGATAGCTGATCGTGAATGTCATCCGCCCCTTCGCCGGGCCAGCGTGACGGTTTGCGACGTCTGCACGTACCGGGCCCGTAGCGGAATCGAAAAGAAGCCGTTGCCAGTTGTACCCGCGTGACGTACAGCTTCGCGTCGACATTTTCGTCGCCGCTGGAGCAGATCAGGTTGATGGCGATCGGCTTCAGTTCGGATACTGTCCCGATTCCCGTGAGAAGTACCGCTGGCAGCAGGGAACGGGGCGTGGTGCCGTCGCGGGCAGGCAGGCGCGCCGCGCCCCGTGCGCGTCACGCGTCAGAGCGCGCGTTCCGCGATTTCCGCTATACTCTGCCGACTGTCGCCTGATTGGCGGCAGGTCGGAAGCGCGCCGATTTGCTGACTCGATTGCGGGCGCGCGAACCGGCCGGGGTTTGATGCGTCGATGCGTCGCTCCCCCGGCGGTTCACTACAAATGCGGCTAAAGAGGTCGTCAGCCGCGCACCTTCGCCTCCGCGCATCGCCGACACCGTTTAGCCGCCCAGTCATAAGGCGGAACGAATGGAATCGATCGGCATCGTCGCTCCACAGACCATGCACTTCGCCGAACCACTGCGCTTGCAAAGCGGCAGCGTGATCGGCAACTATCAGCTCGTCGTCGAGACGTACGGCGAGCTCAACGCCGCGCGCTCGAACGCGGTGCTCGTCTGCCACGCGCTCAACGCGTCGCATCACGTCGCCGGCGTCTATGCGGACGATCCGCGCAGCACCGGCTGGTGGGACAACCTGGTCGGCCCCGGCAAGCCGCTCGACACCAACCGCTTCTTCGTGATCGGCGTGAACAACCTCGGCTCATGCTTCGGCTCGACCGGCCCGATGAGCATCGACCCGTCGAGCGGCAAGCCGTACGGCGCGCGCTTTCCGGTCGTCACCGTCGAGGACTGGGTGCACGCGCAGGCGCGTGTCGCCGACGCATTCGGCATCGAGCGCTTCGCCGCGGTGATGGGCGGCAGCCTCGGCGGGATGCAGGCGCTCGCGTGGAGCCTGATGTACCCGGAGCGCGTCGCACACTGCATCGACATCGCGTCGACGCCGAAGCTGTCCGCGCAGAACATCGCGTTCAACGAAGTCGCGCGCTCGGCGATCCTGTCCGATCCCGACTTCCACGGCGGCAACTATTACGCGCACGGCGTGAAGCCGAAGCGCGGCCTGCGCGTCGCGCGGATGATCGGCCACATCACGTACCTGTCCGACGACGACATGGCCGAGAAATTCGGCCGTGCGCTGCGCCGCGCGGACGGCGCGCTCGACGCGTACAACTTCAGCTTCGACGTCGAGTTCGAGGTGGAGTCGTACCTGCGCTACCAGGGCGACAAGTTCGCCGACTACTTCGACGCGAACACGTACCTGCTGATCACGCGCGCGCTCGACTACTTCGATCCGGCCAAGGCGTTCGACGGCAACCTGACTGCCGCACTCGCGCACACGCAGGCGAAATACCTGATCGCGAGCTTCTCGACCGACTGGCGCTTCGCGCCCGCGCGTTCGCGCGAGATCGTGAAGGCGCTGCTCGACAACAAGCGCACGGTCAGCTACGCGGAGATCGACGCGCCGCACGGCCACGACGCGTTCCTGCTCGACGACGCGCGCTATCACAACCTGATCCGCGCGTATTACGAACGAATCGCCAACGAGGTGGGCGCATGAACCAGCAAGCCCTGAACTCCCTGTCCGCCCGCGCGGACTTCCGCACGATCGCGCGCTGGGTCGAACCGCGCTCGACGGTGCTGGACCTCGGCTGCGGCGACGGCTCGCTGCTCGCGCTGCTGATGGAAGAACTGGACGTGACCGGCTACGGGATCGAGCTGAACGACGCGGGCGTGCTCGCGAGCGCGAAGAACGGCATCAACGTGATCCAGCAGAACCTGGAAGACGGCCTGCGCCTGTTCGAGGACCACAGCTTCGACATCGCGATCCTGTCGCAGACGCTGCAGACGATTCACCAGACGGCCGCGATTCTGCGCGAAACCGCGCGGGTCGGGCGCGAATGCATCGTGTCGTTCCCGAATTTCGGCTACTGGCCGCATCGGCTGTCGGTACTGAACGGCCGGATGCCCGTGTCGAAGTCGCTGCCTTACCAGTGGCACAACACGCCGAACGTCCGGGTGCTGACGATCGAGGATTTCGAGGCGCTCGCGCCGGAAGTCGGCGTCACGATCCTCGACCGCGTCGTGCTGCACGAAGGCCAGCCGATTCGATGGGGAGCGAACTGGCGTGGTAGTCTTGCTGTCTATCGCGTCAAGCGCAGCTGAGCCCGGGGGCCGTTGACGGATGATCCGGCCCGCACGCGCGTGCGGCCGCCCCCTTCTGCGCCGTTCGCGCCGCCTGCGCTGCCGCCGCAATCAGTCAACGCTACCCAGTTCCATTCCATGTCCAAAACGCCACACGAGGCGCCCGCGCTCACCGCTCACGAGGATCACCCCGGCTGGCGAGCCTATCTGAACACGCACATGCTGATCTGCGTGTTCCTCGGGTTCACGTCCGGTCTGCCCCTGTTCACGCTCGTCTACCTCGTGCAGGCTTGGCTGCGCTCCGAAGGCGTGAACCTGAAGGAAATCGGCCTGTTCGCGCTGATCCAGTTCCCGTATACGTGGAAGTTCCTGTGGGCGCCGCTGATGGACCGCTACATCCCGCGCCTGCCCGGCTGGCGGCCGGGCCGCCGGCGCGGCTGGCTGCTGCTCACGCAGCTGCTGGTCGCGGGCGCGATCGCCACGCTCGGCTTCGTGTCGCCGCGCGACTCGATCTGGACGGTCGCCGCGCTGACGACGCTCGTCGCGTTCTTCGGCGCGAGCGCCGACATCGTGATCGACGCGTACCGCCGCGAGCTGCTGCGCGACACCGAGCAGGGCCTCGGCAACGCGGTGCACGTGAACGCCTACAAGCTCGCCGCGCTGATTCCCGGCTCGCTGGCGCTGATCCTGTCCGACCACCTGCCGTGGGACGCCGTGTTCGCGATCACCGGCGCGTTCATGCTGCCGGGCATCCTGATGACGCTCGTCGTGCGCGAACCCGAAGTGGTCGGCACGCCACCGCGCAACCTGCGCGACGCGATCGTGCTGCCGTTCCGCGAATTCATCCAGCGCGACGGCTGGGCCGGTGCGCTGCTGGTCATCGCATTCATCTTCCTGTTCAAGATCGGCGACACGATGGCGACCACGCTGTCGACGTCGTTCTTCCTCGACATCGGCTTCACGCGCACCGAGATCGGCATCGTCGCCAAAACCACCGCGCTCGTCGCGAGCGTCGCCGGCGGCATCATCGGCGGCGTGTGGCTCGTGAAGATCGGGATCGGCCGCGGGCTGTGGATCTTCGGCGCGCTGCAGATGGTGTCGACCCTCGGCTTCGCGTGGCTCGCGCAGCTCGGCCCCGGCTCGCCCGTGCTGGCCATGCTGTACGACTTCACGGTATCGGCGAGCCACGCGATCGCGTCCGCGCTGTCGGTGTTCGGCATCGTCGTCGCGCCGCAGTTCAGCCCGATGACGGTCGCGCTCGCGATCGTCTACGGCGTCGAAACCTTCACCACCGGCCTGACGATGGCCGCGTTCGTCGCGTACATCGCGAGCACGACCGACCCACGCTACACGGCCACGCAGTTCGCGCTGTTCACGAGCCTCGCGTCCGTGCCGCGCACGCTCGCGTCGGCCGCGAGCGGCTTCATCGTCGCGAAGATCGGCTGGTTCGACTACTTCATCGTGTGCACCGCGCTCGCGATCCCCGGCATGCTGCTGCTGTTCAAGATCGCGCCGTGGAACGGTGTCGCGCGCAACGGCGAGGCGAGCCGTGCGCAATGATCGCCTGCTTCGCGCCGCACGCGTCGCCGTCGCACTGAGCGTCGGCGTCGCGGCGCTTGGTGCGGCGGCAAGCACGCATGCGACCGACGCCGGTGCAGCCGCGGCCGGCTCCGCGCCCGCCACCGCGGCGGCTGCGCCGTCCACGCCGGCGGCCGCCGTCGCGCCGTCTGCCGCCGAAGCCGCGCAGCCGAGCGGCGGGGCCGTGCCGGCGAAAGCCTATACGCCGACGTCGCAGCAGGTCCGCTACGGCGACGCGATCGCGTTCCGCACGCTGATCCCGTCGCCGCTGCTCGAACAGCTGACCGCGAGCGAATACGCGCAGATCGTGCAAGCGGCCGCCGACGGCGACCGCCTGCTGCCCGCGAACCAGCCGCGGGTGAAACGCCTGCGCGCGATCGTCATGAAGCTGGCGCCGTATTCGGTGAAGTGGAACGATCGCGTGAAAAACTGGGCGTGGGACGTCAATGCGATCCGCTCGCGCGATATCCGCATCACGTGCCTGCCGGGCGGCAAGGTGCTCGTGTACGGCGGGATGCTCGATCGCGTCCGCCTGAACGACGACGAGTTCGGCGTGCTGCTCGCGCACGGCATCGCCCATGCGCTGCGCGAACACGCACGCAGCAATCTCAGCACGGCGTCGCAAACGTCGCTGCGCGCAGCCACGCTGCCGCCGCTGTTCGGCGTCGGTGATCCGCTGCCGCAGGCGCTGAACCTCGGCGCACGCCTGCAGACGCTGCGCTACGACCCGACCGACGAGACGGAAGCCGACGTGATCGGCGGCGACATCGCCGCCCGCGCGGGCTTCGATCCGCGCGCGGCGATCACGCTGTGGGACAAGCTCGCGGCGGCCACCCGCGCGAACAAGACGTCGGGCTTCATCTACATGCACCCGTACGACGCGACGCGCCGGCAGGATCTGCTGAACCGCCTGCAGGACCTGATGCCGCTGTATGCGAAGGCGACGGGCAAGCGCGTCGACACGCTGCCCGACTATGCGGGCATCAGCGCGCAGCGGCGCAAGGTCGCGCGGCGCTGAGCGTCGCAGGCCGCGGCTTTCCGTCGGGCATCGTCGGCGCGGGACGCGGCGCTACGCGCCGACGCCCGATTCGACCGGCCGGCTGCCGCTCTCGCGCATCGAGCGCACTTCGTCACCGGGGCTGCGGCCGAACAGCCGCTTGAACTCCCGGCTGAACTGCGACGCGCTCGCATAGCCGACCCGCGCGGCGGCGGCACCCGCGCCGACGCCGTCCTGCACCATCATCAACCGCGCCTGGTGCAGGCGCGCGGCCTTCACATACTGCATCGGCGACGTCGCCGTCACGTGCTTGAACTGCGCGTGGAACACCGCCAGGCTCATCCCGGCCTCGCGCGCGAGCGTCTCGACATCGAGATCGGCCTTCAGGTCCGCATGGATGCGCCGCAGCGCCTTCGCGACGCGCCCGAAATGATGCTGCTGGGCGAGCGCCGCGCGAATCGCGTCGCCCTGTGCCCCCGTCAGCACGCGGTATGCGATCTCGCGCATGATCGCCGGCCCGAGCACGCACGTGTCGTGCGGCGACGCGAGCGCTTCGAGAAGCCGCACCACCGCGTCGGCGAGCGGCGCATCGAGCGGCGTCGAATAGACGCCGTGGGGCTCGCTGACCGCCGCGCCGAGCGTCTCGTCGAGCAGGATCGCGAGTTCGGCGATCACCGCGAGATCGACGCGGATCGAGATCGCGAGAAACGGCTCGTCCATGCTCGCGAAGGTTTCGCATTCGAACGGCAGCGGCACCGACAGCACGAGATACTGCTGCGCATCGTAGACGAACGAGCGGTCGCCGAGATAGCCGAGCTTGCGCCCCTGGCACACGACGATGATGCTCGGTTCGTACAGCACCGGCATGCGCGGCACGGGGCGGCTCACGCGGAAGAAGCGCACGCCGTCGAGCGCGGCCAGCGTATCGCCCTCGTTCGGCGCCAGGCTCGAATGCAGCTCGATCATGCGGCGCCGCACACGGTCGCCCATATCGTCGAAAAGGGGCTGGAAGCTCATCAGGGTCGTCCTGTCCGGCAAGAGAATCTGGCTTGCAATGTAGCACTTTGAAAGCGTTTTGACGGCCGTTCGCGCGCAATTCGAGAGGAATGGGCAAACCTTCGAGACCTTCGTGTATTTCGCCGAGGCGGCTCGCTCCGTACGATGGGCACCTGTCTCGCCGCGTCGCCACATGGTGCGGCGGCAGTCTGTTTCGCCGGATGTTTTCCCGGACAAGGAGCCCCCTGCATGAGCACAACCTACGCTTACGCGGCGACCGATGCGCAATCGCCGCTCGCCCCGTTCGAATTCCAGCGCCGCGCGCTGCGCGACCTCGACGTCCAGATCGAGGTGCTCTACTGCGGCGTCTGCCACTCGGACCTGCACCAGGCTCGCAACGAATGGCGCAACACGATCTACCCGGTCGTGCCGGGCCATGAAATCGTCGGCCGCGTGACCGCGACCGGCCCGCAGGTGTCGCGCTTCAAGGTCGGCGAGCTGGTCGGCGTCGGCTGTCTCGTCGATTCGTGCCGCACCTGCCCGAGCTGTGCGGAAGGCCTCGAACAGTATTGCGAGAACGGCTTCGTCGGCACCTACAACGGTCAGGACCGCGTGACGGGCGACATCACGTACGGCGGCTATTCGACCCAGCTCGTCGTCGACGAGGCGTTCGTGCTGCGCGTGCCCGAGACGCTGGACCCGGCCGGCGCCGCGCCGCTGCTGTGCGCGGGGATCACGACCTACTCGCCGCTGCGTCAGTGGAATGTCGGGCCCGGCAAGAAGGTCGGGATCGTCGGCCTCGGCGGGCTCGGCCACATGGGCGTGAAGCTCGCGCGCGCGATGGGCGCGCACGTCGTGCTGTTCACCACCTCGCCGTCGAAGATCGAGGACGGCAAGCGGCTCGGCGCGCACGAAGTGGTGATCTCGAAGGACGAAGCGCAGATGAACGCGCACCTGAACAGCTTCGACTTCATCCTGAACACGGTGGCCGCGCAGCACGACCTGAACCCGTTCCTGCACCTGCTGAAGCGCGACGGCACGATGACGCTCGTCGGCGCGCCGGAGCACGACCATCCGTCGCCGCAGGTGTTCAACCTGATCTTCAAGCGCCGCCGCCTCGCGGGCTCGCTGATCGGCGGGATCGCGGAAACGCAGGAAATGCTCGATTTCTGCGCGGAGCACGGGATCACGTCGGACATCGAAACGATTCCGATGCAGCAGATCAATGCCGCTTACGAGCGCATGCTCAAGAGCGACGTGAAGTATCGGTTCGTGGTGGACATGGCGTCGCTCAAGCAGTAAGGCAGCAAGCGCCGCCCCCAGGCGAAACGGGCCGCATGTTCGACATGCGGCCCGTTTTGCATCCGGCTGCCGGTCGGCCCGGCCGCTACGCGCATCGCGTCGCGCGTAGCGCCGCCGATCACTTCTTGTAGTCGTAATCGACCGTCAACGGCGCGTGATCGCTGAACTTGATGTCCTTGAAGATCGACGTGCGCTTCGCGGTGCCGGCCACGCCCGGCGTCGCGATCTGGTAATCGATCCGCCACCCGACGTTCTTCGCGTAAGCCTGGCCGCGGTTGCTCCACCACGTGTACTGCTCGGGGCGCGGGTCGAGCGTGCGGAATACGTCGACATAGCCGACATCGTCGAACAGCTGCGTGAGCCACGCGCGCTCTTCCGGTAGGCAGCCCGAGTTCTTCTGGTTGCTCTTCCAGTTCTTGATGTCGATTTCCTTGTGGACGATGTTCACGTCGCCGCACAGGATCACCTCGCGCTTGCTCTTCAGCTCGGCGAGATGCGGCATGAACTCGTCCATGAAGCGGTACTTCGCCTGCTGGCGCTCTTCGCCGCTCGAGCCGGACGGCACGTACACCGACACGACCGACAGCTTGCCGTAGCGCGCCTCGACGTAGCGTCCCTCGGCATCGAATTCGCTGCTGCCGAAGCCGATGATCACGTCATCGGGCTCGTGGCGGCTGTACATGCCCGCGCCGCTGTAGCCCTTCTTCTCGGCGTGGTGAAAATAGCTTCTGAAGCCGTGCGGCTCGACGAATTCGGCCGGCAGGTCGTCGGCCGATACCTTGATTTCCTGCACGCACACGCAGTCGGCGTTCTGTTCGCCGAGCCATTCGAAAAAGCCCTTCTTCGCGGCGGAGCGGATGCCGTTCAGGTTGGCGGTAATCACTCGCATCATGTCGGGTTCCGTTGTTCAGTTCAGTTCGATGTGTTTGACGGGATCGCAGCCTAGCGGATCTTCACGCCTTCGAGCTCCGGCTTCGGCGGCGGGAATTCGAGCTTCATGTCGGTCATCGTGCGCAGCAGCAGCTCGGCGATCATCACGTTGCGATGGGTTTTCGAGTTCGCCGGAATCACGTACCACGGCGCATGCTCGACCGACGTCGCGGCGAGCGCGTCGCGGTACGCCGACTGGTATGCATCCCAGTGCTTGCGCGCGTCGAGATCGGAGATGTCGAACTTCCAGTGCTTCGTCGGATCGTCGATGCGTGCCTGCAGCCGCTCGCGCTGCTCGTCCTTCGAGATGTGCAGGAAGCACTTGACGATCGTCGTGCCGTTCTCCGCGAGCATCGTCTCGAAATCGCGGATCTGCCGGTAGCGGCGCTCGCATTCCTTGTCGCTGATGAGCTCGAGCACGCGCGGCACGAGTACGTCCTCGTAGTGGCTGCGGTTGAAGATCGCGAGTTCGCCCGCGGCCGGCGCCTGCGCATGCACGCGCCACAGGAAGTCGTGCGCGGCCTCGATCGGCGTCGGCGCCTTGAACGGCACGATGCGCAGGCCGAGCGGATCGACGTCGCGAAACACCGCGCGCACGGTGCCGTCCTTGCCGCTGGTGTCCATCCCCTGCAGCACCAGCAGCACGCGCTTCTTCTGCTGCGTGTGCAGGCGCTCCTGCTGCACGTCGAGCTCCGTCGACACGGCGCCGAGCCGTTCGCGGTCGGCATCCTTCGACCCCGACGAGAACGGCTTCGCAGCCGGATCGAACGCATCGAGCTTGAATGCGGCAGCTTCCTTCTCACGCGTGCTGTACGGCACGCGGAAATCGTCGAGCGACGGTTGTTTCGCCATTCGTTCCTCCGTTGGACGGTGCGATGCACACGCGCACACGATAACGCATGCACCAAAGCGACGGGCCGCCCCGAACAGGTTCGGCGGCGGCCCGTCGTCAGGCGCGGTTCAGGCGCGCGGCCATGTTCAGCCGAGCTTCTTCTTCAGCAGTTCGTTGACCTGCTGCGGATTGGCCTTGCCCTTGGTCGCCTTCATCGCCTGGCCGATCAGCGCGTTGAACGCCTTTTCCTTGCCCGCGCGGAATTCCTCGACCGACTTCGCGTTCGCCGCGAGCACCTCGTCGATGATCGCTTCCAGCGCGCCGGTGTCGGAGATCTGCTTCAGGCCCTTCGCGTCGATGATGCGGTCGGCCGCGGCTTCGTCGGTCGCCTTCTCGTCCCAGATCGCCGAGAAGATTTCCTTCGCGATCTTGTTCGAGATCGTGCCGTCGGCGATGCGCTGCAGCACCAGCGCGAGCTGCGCGGCCGACACCGGAATCGCGTCGATCTCGATGCCGTCGCGGTTCAGTTGCGACGACACGTCGCCCATCAGCCAGTTCGCGGCGATCTTCGCGTTCGCCGCGCCGGCCTTCGCGACCACGGCCTCGAAGTACGCGGCCATCGCCTTGCTCGACGTCAGCACGCCGGCGTCGTACGCGGACACGCCATATTGCTCGACGAAGCGCTGCTGGATCGCGGCCGGCAGTTCGGGCATCCCGGCCTGCACGCGCTCGATCCAGTCCTGGCCGATCACGAGCGGCATCAGGTCGGGGTCGGGGAAGTAGCGGTAGTCGTGCGCGTCTTCCTTGCTGCGCATCGAACGCGTCTCGCGCTTGTCCGGATCGTAGAGGCGCGTTTCCTGCACGACTTCGCCGCCGTCCTCGATCAGCTCGATCTGGCGACGCACTTCGTAGTTGATCGCTTCTTCAAGGAACCGGAACGAGTTCAGGTTCTTGATTTCCGCGCGCGTGCCGAACTTTTCCTGGCCGACCGGTCGCACCGACACGTTCGCGTCGCAGCGGAACGAGCCTTCCTGCATGTTGCCGTCGCAGATGCCGAGCCACACGACGAGCGCGTGCAGCGACTTCGCATAGGCCACGGCTTCGGCCGCGCTGCGCATTTCCGGCTCGGTGACGATCTCGAGCAGCGGCGTGCCCGCGCGGTTCAGGTCGATCCCGGTCATGCCGGCGAAGTCTTCATGCAGCGACTTGCCCGCATCTTCCTCGAGGTGCGCGCGGGTCAGGTTGACCGTCTTTTCGTACGCTTGCTTGCCGGCCTTTTCGTTGGCCGGCACCTGGATCGTGATCTGGCCGCCCTGCACGACCGGAATCTCGTACTGGCTGATCTGATAGCCCTTCGGCAGATCGGGGTAGAAATAATTCTTGCGCGCGAAGATGCTGCGCGGCGCGATGGTCGAGCCGATCGCGAGGCCAAAGCGGATCGCCCGCTCGACCGCGCCGCGGTTCAGCACCGGCAGCACGCCCGGCAGCGCCAGGTCGACCGGGCACGCCTGCGTGTTCGGCTCGGCGCCGAACTGCGTCGGCGCGCCGGAGAAAATCTTCGAGACGGTCGACAGTTGCGCGTGCGTCTCGAGACCGATAACGACTTCCCATTGGGTCATGCTTGCACTCCTGCCGGAACTTGCTTGTGCCAGTCGGTCGCGCGCTGGAACGCGTCGGCGACCTGCAGCATCCGGGCTTCGTTGAAATAGTTGCCGATGATCTGCAGGCCGACTGGGCGCTTCGCGTTCGCGCCCACACCGAAGCCGCACGGCACGCTCATGCCGGGCAGGCCGGCGAGGCTCACCGACAGCGTGTAGATATCCGCGAGATACATCTGCACCGGATCGTCGCCCTTCGCGCCGAGATCCCATGCGACCGTCGGCGAGGCCGGGCCCATGATCACGTCGCAGGACTTGAACGCTTCCTGGAAATCCTGCGCGATGATGCGGCGGATCTTCTGCGCCTGCAGGTAGTACGCGTCGTAGTAGCCGTGCGACAGCACGTAGGCGCCGACGAGAATCCGGCGCTTCACCTCGGGGCCGAAGCCTTCGGCGCGCGACTTCTTGTACATGTCGAGCAGGTCGCCATACTGCGCGGCGCGGTGGCCGAAGCGCACGCCGTCGAAACGCGACAGGTTCGACGACGCCTCGGCCGGCGCGATCACGTAGTACACGGGGATCGACAGTTCGGTTTTCGGCAGCGACACCGGCACGAGCGTCGCGCCGAGCGCCTCGTACTGCTTGAGCGCCGCGTCGATCGACGCACGCACGTCGTCGGCGAGGCCGTCGCCGAAATACTCGTTCGGCAGACCGATGCGCAGCCCCGCGAGCGGCTTGCCCGCATCGTTGCCGGCCGCCCACGGCTGGCCGAGGTGGCGCGTGAAATCCTCGTCTTCACGCTCGAGGCTCGTCGAGTCGCGCTCGTCGAAGCCGGACATCGCGTTCAGCAGCAGCGCGCAGTCGGACGCGCTCTGCGCCATCGGGCCGCCCTGGTCGAGCGACGACGCGAACGCGATCATCCCGTAGCGCGACACGCGGCCGTAGGTCGGCTTGATGCCGGTCACGCCCGCGAACGACGCGGGCTGGCGGATCGAGCCGCCGGTGTCGGTGCCGGTCGCGGCCGGCGCGAGGCGCGCGGCGACGGCGGCCGAGCTGCCGCCCGAGCTGCCGCCCGGCACCGCGTTGGTATCCCACGGGTTCTTCACCGCGCCGAACGCGGAGTTCTCGTTCGACGAGCCCATCGCGAACTCGTCCATGTTGGTCTTGCCGAGCGTGACCATGCCGGCCGCCTGCAGGCGGGCGACGACGGTCGCGTCGAACGGGCTCTCGTAGTTCGCGAGCATCTTCGAGCCGGCGGTCGAGCGCCAGCCGCGCGTGACGAACACGTCCTTGTGCGCGATCGGCAGGCCGGTCAGCGCGCCGCCCGCGCCGCGCGCGAGTTCGGCGTCGGCGGCCTTCGCCTGCGCAAGGGTGAGGTCGGCGTCGACGTGGACGAACGCGTTCAGGTCGCGTGCCGCGTCGATCCGTTTCAGGTAGAGCTGCGCGAGCTCGACGGCCGAGCATTCCTTGGCGGCGAGCGCGGCGCGCAGTTCGGTCAGGCTTTTTGCGTGCATTGAGTGGTTTTCCTGGGAATTCTGGGTGGCGCGCGGCGCGGCGCCGGCGCGCTTGTCATCGAATGCTTACTCGATCACCTTCGGCACCAGATAGAGGCCGTCCTGGACGGCCGGCGCCGGACGCTGGTTGTCGTCGCGATTGACGACTTCCGTCACGGCGTCGTCGCGCAGGCGCTGCGCGACTTCCTGGATCTGTTCGATCGGGTGGGCGAGCGGCGCGATGCCGGCGGTATCGACCGCCTGCATCTGCTCGACGAGGCCGAAGAATTCATTGAGCTGGCCGAGCATGTGCTCGGCGTCGGCGTCGGCCATTTCGAGTCGCGCCAGGTGCGCGATGCGTTTCACATCGGTCAGGGTCAGGGCCATGCGATCACCGGAAAAACAAGGCTGCGCGGCGCATCGACAGCAGCGCCGCGGCGGGGGGTTGGAGGGTGCGATCCCACCCTCAAAAATCGGGGCCGAAGCGGCAAAAATACCGCCCGTTTCGATTCAAATACCGTGAAATTATAAGGTATCATTACGCGTTCGACCCAAACCCGGCAGCCTTTTCCCGCACCGTTTCGCCTCGTTCCGGCAAGCCGTGCGTGCTTCGTGCGATCCCCGGTAGACATCACTCGCAGCTTCGTGCGCCGCGGCGGCCGCTTCCGCCACGCTTCCCGAGGCTGTTATTTTTTCCGCTGCCGCCCTCAGCGCTCGCTATGCAGGGCCGGCCCAGAGCGAAACAGGATTCTGAATGTTCGGTTTTTTGCGCAGCTACTTCTCCAACGATCTCGCGATCGACCTCGGCACCGCAAACACCCTGATCTACATGCGCGGCAAGGGCATCGTGCTCGATGAGCCCTCCGTCGTGTCGATTCGCCAGGAAGGCGGCCCCAACGGCAAGAAGACGATCCAGGCGGTCGGCAAGGAAGCCAAGCAGATGCTCGGCAAGGTGCCGGGCAACATCGAGGCGATCCGCCCGATGAAGGACGGCGTGATCGCCGACTTCACCGTCACCGAGCAGATGATCAAGCAGTTCATCAAGACGGCGCACGAGTCGCGCATGTTCTCGCCTTCGCCGCGCATCATCATCTGCGTGCCGTGCGGCTCGACCCAGGTCGAGCGCCGCGCGATCAAGGAAGCGGCGCACGGCGCCGGCGCGTCGCAGGTCTACCTGATCGAGGAGCCGATGGCGGCCGCGATCGGCGCGGGCCTGCCGGTGTCGGAAGCCACCGGCTCGATGGTCGTCGACATCGGCGGCGGCACGACCGAAGTCGGCGTGATCTCGCTCGGCGGCATCGTGTACAAGGGCTCGGTGCGCGTCGGCGGCGACAAGTTCGACGAAGCGATCGTCAACTACATCCGCCGCAATTACGGGATGCTGATCGGCGAGCAAACCGCCGAGGCGATCAAGAAGGAAATCGGCTCCGCGTTCCCGGGCTCCGAAGTCAAGGAAATGGAAGTGAAGGGCCGCAACCTGTCGGAAGGCATTCCGCGCAGCTTCACGATCTCGAGCAACGAAATCCTCGAAGCGCTGACCGATCCGCTGAACCAGATCGTGTCGTCGGTGAAGATCGCCCTCGAGCAGACGCCGCCGGAACTCGGCGCCGACATCGCCGAGCGCGGGATGATGCTGACGGGCGGCGGCGCGCTGCTGCGCGACCTCGATCGCCTGCTCGCGGAAGAAACCGGCCTGCCGGTGCTCGTCGCCGAAGATCCGCTCACCTGCGTCGTGCGCGGCTCGGGCATGGCGCTCGAGCGCATGGACAAGCTGGGCAGCATCTTCTCGTACGAGTGATCGCCGAGTGATCGCCTAAGCAGTCCCGTTTGATATGACGCACCCGCGGCGTGGCCGGATCGCTCGTTCAGAACGAACCGCCACGCCGTTTGCGCGTCTGAGCATTATTTAACCGATCGCCACGCGCCCGGCGCCGACCATGGAATACAGTCCGCCGCCCCTCTTCAAGCAAGGTCCGCCCGCGCTCGCGCGGCTCATCTTCTTCGTCGCCCTCGCCATCGCGCTCCTCGTGTCGGACGCGCGCTTCAGCACGCTCGAAATCGTCCGCGGCGTGCTCGGCACCGTGCTGTACCCGCTGCAGCGCGCGGCGCTCGTGCCGCGCGACCTGTTCATGGGCGCGGCCGACATCGCCGTCACGGGCGCGTCGCTGCGCCACGACAACGACGCGCTGCGCAAGCGCAACCTGCAACTGTCCACGCAGGCCAACCAGGCCGCCGTGCTCGCGCAGGAAAACATGCATCTGCGCGCGGTGCTCGATCTGCGCCAGCACATCGCGACGCAGTCGACCCCGGTCGAGATCCAGTACGACACGAGCGACCCGTTCACGCAGAAGATCGTGATCGGCCAGGGTTCGCAGCAAGGCATCCAGGACGGCTCGCCGGTCGTCAGCGAGGACGGCGTGGTCGGCCAGGTCACGCGCGTGTTCCCGCTGCAGGCCGAAGTCACGCTGATCACCGACCGCGATCTCGCGATCCCCGTGCAGGTGCTGCGCACCGGCCTGCGCAGCGTGATCTACGGCACGCCGAAGGGCGATTCGCTCGATCTGCGCTTCGTGCCGACGAGCTCGGACCTCGTCGCGGGCGACGAACTCGTCACGAGCGGCCTCGACGGCGTCTATCCGCCGGGCCTGCCGGTCGCGAAGGTCGTGCACGTCGACAAGCTCGCCGATACCGCGTTCGCCCGCGTGACCTGCGCACCGGTCGCCGCCGTGCGCGGCGCGCGCCAGATGCTCGTGCTGCATTACCAGAACGACGTCCCGCCACGTCCGGCCGAGCCCGAGCCGGCCGCCGACAGGAACGCGAAGGGCAAGAAGGGCGCGAAGGCCGCCGCGAAAGGCGAGAAAGCCGGGAAGGTCGACGCGAACGCGAAGCCGGCCGCCGCGGCCGCACCCGGCGCGAAACCCGCGCCGGCGGCGCCCGCCGCGCCGGCCCAGCCCGCTGCCGCGCCCGCGAAGCCCGCGGCCGGGCAACCAGGAGCCCAGCGATGAACCGTCCGCAATACATCCTGCAGCCGGTCAACCCGTACTTCATCGTCTTCAGTCTCGCCGCCGCGTTCCTGCTGAACCTGATGCCGTGGGGTCGCCTGCCCGGCGTGCCTGACTTCGTCGCGCTCGTGCTGCTGTTCTGGAACATCCACCAGCCGCGCAAGGTCGGGATGGGCGTCGCGTTCGTGCTCGGCATCCTGATGGACGTGCACGACGCGGGGCTGCTCGGCGAGCATGCGCTCGCCTATACGCTGCTGTCGTACGGCGCGATCACGATCCACCGCCGCGTGCTGTGGATGCCGATCGGCGTGCAGGTGCTGTATGTCACGCCGCTGCTCGTCGTCGCGCAGCTGGTGCCGTTCGTGATCCGCCTCGTGATGGGCGCCGCGTTTCCCGGCTGGCGCTATCTGGTGGACGGCTTCGTCGAGGCCGCGCTGTGGCCGATCGCGAGCCACTTGCTGCTGATGCCGCAACGCCGCCCGGTCGACCCGGACGATACGCGCCCCATCTGAGCCGCACCGGGACCGACCTTGAACACCCGCCGCCCCCACGCCCGCCGCGCGCCGCGCTCCGGGGCGGCCCCTCGCCCGCGCCCGCGCGCGGGCCAGATTGCCCTTAAATGACCGAATTCAACGACACCCAACAGCAGCTCTCGAAGTTCCGCCTGCGCGTCGCGGCGGCGGGCGTGTTCGTGTTCGTCTGCTTCGGGCTGCTCGCGAGCCGCTTCTTCTACCTGCAGCTGATGCAGCACGGCAAATACGCGCTGCAGGCCGAGGAAAACCGCATCTCGGTCGCGCCGATCGTGCCGAACCGCGGGATCATCACCGACCGCAACGGCGTGGTCCTCGCGAAGAACTATTCGGCGTACACGCTCGAGATCACGCCGTCGAAGCTCGACGACACGCTCGACAACACGATCGACAAGCTGTCCGAGATCATCCCGATCGACGCGCGCGACCGCCGCCGCTTCAAGAAGCTGCAGGAAGACTCGAAGAACTTCGAGAGCCTGCCGATCCGCACGCGCTTAACCGACGCGGAGGTCGCGCGCTTCACCGCGCAGCGCTTCCGCTTCCCCGGCGTCGACGTGCGCGCGCGGCTGTTCCGCCAGTACCCGCTCGGCATGACGGCCGCGCACGTGATCGGCTACATCGGCCGGATCTCGAAGCGCGACCAGGATCGCATCGATGCGATGAGCGACGACAACGACAGCGACCAGGAACATTACGATCCGCGTCGCGACGCGAACAACTACAAGGGCACCGACTACATCGGCAAGATCGGCGTCGAGCAGAGCTACGAAGCCGAGCTGCATGGCCTCACGGGCTTCGAGGAAGTCGAGGTGACGGCCGGCGGCCGGCCGGTGCGCACGCTGTCGCGCACGCAGGCGACGCCCGGCAACAACCTGGTGCTGTCGCTCGACATCGGGCTGCAGCAGGTCGCCGAACAGGCGTTCGCCGGCAAGCGCGGCGCGCTCGTCGCGATCGAGCCGAAGACGGGCGACGTGCTCGCGTTCGTGTCGTCGCCGAGCTTCGACCCGAACTCGTTCGTCGACGGCATCGACCAGCAGACCTGGGACGAGCTGAACAACTCGCCCGACAAACCGCTGCTGAACCGGCCGCTGCACGGCACCTACCCGCCCGGCTCGACGTACAAGCCGTTCATGGCGCTGGCCGGCCTGACGCTCGGCA
This sequence comes from Burkholderia sp. SIMBA_062, assembly GCF_046534765.1. Classification (NCBI taxonomy): domain Bacteria; kingdom Pseudomonadati; phylum Pseudomonadota; class Betaproteobacteria; order Burkholderiales; family Burkholderiaceae; genus Burkholderia; species Burkholderia sp. SIMBA_062. Next base: position 64,149 of record NZ_JAWRYD010000001.1, on the reverse strand, counting down.
AGCGCACGCCGGGCTGGGGCTTCCAGGATCCCGGCTACTTCACGTTCGGCGGCCACACGTTCCGCAACGACGTGCGCTCGGGCCAGGGCTGGGTCGACATGAACAAGGCGATCATGGTGTCGAACGACACCTACTTCTACATGCTTGCGCGCGACCTTGGCGTGAACGCGATCGCGAATTTCATGAAGCCGTTCGGTTTCGGCCAGATCACCGGCATCGACATCCAGGGCGAGGCGCGCGGGATCCTGCCGTCGACCGACTGGAAGAAGAAGGCGTTCAAGAAGGCCGCGCAGCAGAAGTGGTTCGACGGCGAGACGATCAGCCTCGGGATCGGCCAGGGCTACAACTCGTACACGATCCTGCAACTCGCGCATGCCACCGCGACGCTCGCGAACAACGGCGTCGTGATGAAGCCTCACCTCGTGAAGGAAGTCGAGGATCCGATCTCGCGGGCACGCCACCTGACCGTGCCGAAGGAAAGCGAAGTGATTCCGCTCAAGCAGGGCGACATCGACGTCGTGAAGCGCGGGATGGAAAACGTGATCGAGAATCCGTCCGGCACCGCGTACAAGGTGTTCCGCGGCGCATCGTACCTCGCGGCCGGCAAGACCGGTACCGCGCAGGTGTTCTCGCTGCAAGGCTCGAACTACAAGGGCCATCTGCTCGCCGAGCACCTGCGCGACCACGCGCTGTTCATCGCGTACGCGCCGGTCGATCATCCGCAGATCGCCGTCGCGCTGGTCGTCGAGAACGGCGGCTGGGGCGCGCAGGCCGCGGGCCCGATAGCACGCCGCGTGCTCGACTACTACCTCGTCGAACGTCAGAACCCGAACAACGAGGCCGCGGCCGTGGCCGCCGCCGCGTCGGCGACCGAGCCGGTGAGCGCGCCCGTGGTCGGCGACGCATCGAAGCCCGCCGCCGTCGCGGCCGGTTTCACCGCGCTGCCGCAGCCGGTCGTGCCGACCGCGGCGAGTGCGGCGAGTGCGGCGGACGCCGCGTCGGCGCCCGAGGCGTCGAGCGCGGCGCAGCCATCCGACGCGAGCGCCGCGGCGCCGATGGCCGCAAGCCTGCCGCCGATCCGGCGCCCGCACCGGCCGCACCGGCCCGCGAGCGGCGTCCAGCCGGTCGCCACCGCGCCGCGCGACGACAACTTCCGTGCCTCGGCCACCGCGAAAGCGGTGAACGCCGGCACCGCTCATTAACGGAGAAAGGCATGCAATTCGACAAGCGCGCCTGGCTCGACAAGATCAAGCAGATGTTCGCGGGTTTCGACCGCCCGCTCGCCCTCATCGTGTTCCTGCTGCTGTGCGTCGGCATCATTACGCTGTACAGCGCGGCGATCGACATGCCGGGCCGCGTCGAGGACCAGTTGCGCAACATCCTGCTGACGTTCGTGCTGATGTGGGTGATCGCCAACATCCCGCCGACGACGCTGATGCGCTTCGCGGTCCCGCTATACACATTCGGGGTCGCGCTGCTGGTCGCGGTCGCGCTGTTCGGGATGACCAAGAAGGGCGCGAAGCGCTGGCTGAACGTCGGCGTCGTGATCCAGCCGTCGGAAATCCTCAAGATCGCGACACCGCTGATGCTCGCGTGGTACTACCAGCGTCGCGAAGGCGGGCTGCGCTGGTACGACTTCGTCGCCGCGTTCGGGATCCTGCTCGTGCCGGTCGGCCTGATCGCGAAGCAGCCCGACCTCGGCACCGGCCTGCTCGTGTTCGCGGCCGGCTTCTTCGTGATCTACCTCGCCGGCCTGTCGTTCAAGCTGATCGTGCCGGTGCTGGTCGCGGGCGTGATCGCGGTCGGCTCGATCGCCGTGTTCGAGGAGCGCATCTGCCAGCCCGACGTGCAGTGGCCGCTGATGCACGACTACCAGAAACACCGCGTGTGCACGCTGCTCGACCCGACCTCCGACCCGCTCGGCAAGGGCTTCCACACGATCCAGGCCGTGATCGCGATCGGCTCGGGCGGCGCGCTCGGCAAGGGCTACCTGAAGGGCACGCAGGCGCACCTCGAATTCATTCCGGAGAAGCACACCGACTTCATCTTCGCGGTGTTCGCGGAAGAATGGGGGCTCGTCGGCGGCCTCGTGCTGCTGACGCTGTACATGGCGCTGATCGCGCGCGGGCTCTACATCGCCGCGCAGGGCGCGACGCTGTTCGGCCGGCTGCTCGCGGGCTCGCTTACGCTCGCGTTCTTCGTCTACGCGTTCGTCAACATCGGGATGGTGAGCGGCGTGCTGCCGGTCGTCGGCGTGCCGTTGCCGTTCATGAGCTATGGCGGCACCGCGCTCACGACGCTCGGCATCGCGATCGGGATGATCATGAGCGTCGGGCGACAACGGCGGCTGATGAAGAGCTGACGCTGCGGCGTGGCACGCCGCTGCAAGCGATCGCAAGCAGTCGCAGCAAAAGGAAAACGGCGCCGCGGGCGCCGTTTTTCATTGGGCCGGCCGAATTCAGCCGGCCGCCGTCACTGCGGCGTCGCGCGTGGGCTCCCATGGTCCGCACCGGCGCCCGATGCGGGCTCCTGCGTCTTCAGTCGCGCGCTCAGCTCCTTGAATTTCAGCTCGGCCGTCTCGTCACCCTGCGCGGCCGCGGCCGCATAGTACGCGCGCGCGATGTTCAGGTTCTGCGTGACGCCGTCGCCGCCACGCTCGTAGAACGACGCGGTCACGTACTGCGCGGTCGGCTCGCCCGCGTCGGCCGCCTGCTTGTACCACGCGAACGCCTGCCGGTTGTCGCGCGGCGTGCCGCGCCCGTCGAGGAACTGGTTCGCGAGCGACAATGCGGCCTGCACGTGCCCCTGCTTCGCCGCGCGCAGGAACCAGCGGTGCGCTTCGGCCGGATTGCGCGCGACGAATTCGCCGTCGTCGAACATCCGTCCGTACACGTACTGCGCATGCGACATGTTCGCGTCGGCCGCCCGCTTCAGCCAGCGCAGCCCTTCATCGACGTTCGCGGTCACGCCGACGCCGGTGAGCAGCATCATCGCGTAGTTGAACTGCGCGAGACGATCGCCGCGTTCGGCTGCGTCGTGGAACTGCACCAGCGCCGCGCGATAGTCGCCGGCGTTGTAGGCGGCCACCGCCGCTTGCGTCTCGTGTGCCGGATCCGGTTTCGCGCGTGGCGCATTCTGCGCCGACGCCGCGACGCACACGACCCACAGCCCGAGCATCGCACCGATCCGCCCGCACGCACCGGTTGTGCGCCGCGCGCGTCCCGCCCCCTCGCCGTCGTTCATGAGCGCACCTCCTGCAGCGCCTGCCGCGTTGCGCGCAGCAGCCAGGTCACGTCGGCCGACAGCGTGATCATCCGGTAGCCGGCCTCGCGATACTGGCGCGCGATGGCCGTATCGGTCGCGAAGATGCCGACCGCGACGCCGGCCTGCTTGCCGGCCGCGAGCACGCGCGCCATCGCGGTCTCCACATCCGGGTGGCGGCTGTCGCCGAGATGCCCGAGGCTCGCCGCCAGATCGGCCGGGCCGACAAACAGGCAGTCGACGCCCGGCGTCGCGGCGATCCGCTCGACTTCGTCGATGCCGCGCGCCGATTCGATCTGCACGATCACCGCAATCTGGGCATTCGCCGTCTGCAGGTAATCGCGGCGCATGCCGAACGCCGCCGCGCGCACCATGCCGGCCACGCCGCGCAGCCCGTCCGGGGAATCCGGCGACGGGAAGCGCGTGAGCCGCACCGCGTGCGCGGCCTCGTCGGCCGTCTCGATGCACGGGAACATCAGCGTGCGCGCGCCGGCGTCGAGCGCGCGCTTCACGAGCCACGGCTCGCGCCCCGGCACCCGCACGACGGGCTCGCTCGGCAGGTGCGCGGCGGCCAGCGCGCGCAGTTGCGACGCGACGTCCCGGCTGTCGTTCGGCGCGTGCTCCATGTCGATGCAGAGCCAGTCGTAGCCGGCGTGCGCGAGCGCTTCCGCCGCCGAATCGCAGCCGAGAGACAGCCACAGGCCGTACAGCGGCTCGTCGCCGTCCTGCAGACGTTGTTTGAGGGAATTGGTGAGCGTGCTCATCGATACGGCCTCCTGGCGGACAGGCAATCGAACGGAACAGGCAACGGGGGGGACGGCCGGAAGGCAGCAGCCCGATCGCGGGCGCGCAGGCTGCGCCACGCAACGATCATAGCGCGCCGTCGGGCGAAATGTGGGGAGACAGGCGAAGCGGGCCGATCGGGCACCGCATGGTGGGCGACCGGCGGCCAGCGGCCGGCCGCCGCGCGCACGCTCGGGCCGGCGATGCCGCGTCAGCGGGCGGGATCGCGCTCGACGTCGGCCCAGCAGTTCGGCGTTTCGTACAGGCGCACGCGCTCCAGCCGCAGGTTCACGCCGTAGTGCGCGTCGTACACGTTCGCGAGGATGTCGAACGCGATTGCAGCGAGGTTCTCGACCGTCGGGATCCGGTCGAGCACGACCGTCTTGTGGTCGGCCATCTGCTCGAGGAACGAGCGCACGACTTCGTCGCGCGCGTAGACCAGGAACGCGTGGTCCCACTTGTTCACGAGGTGCTCGACCGCGAGCGCCTTCACGTCGGCGAAATCCATCACCATGCCGCGGTCCGGCGCCCCCTCGGTATCGACGAGATCGCCGCGCAGCGTGACTTCGAGCACGTAGCGATGGCCGTGCAGGTTCCGGCACTGGCTGCGGTGATCGGGAATGCGGTGGCCCGCGTCGAATTCGAGTTTTCGGGTAATCAGCACGATGTCAAAGGCCGTGGCTCAGGGAATGTTCAGGTATTTATGGGTCTGCATCGACAGCCGCCACTGCGGATGCCGCTTGCACCAGTCGATCGCGAGCTTCGTGTTGAGATCGCGCGACGGGCCGTCCATCGGCTGCACGAGAAAATACTCGAAATCGAGCTTCGCGTAGTCGGCAAGCCGCTGGTTGTCCTGCGGGATCACGACCTTCAGTTCGTTGCCCTTCGTGACCACGAGCGGCGCGTCGGCCTTCGGGCTCACGCAGATCCAGTCGATCGTCTCGAGCACCGGCAGCGAGCCGTTGGTCTCGATCGCGATTTCGAAGCCCGCCGCGTGCAGCGCGTCGACGAGCGGCTGGTCGAGCTGCAGCATCGGCTCGCCGCCCGTGCAGACGACGAAGCGATGCGCTTCGCCGTCCGGCCACAGGCCGGCGATCGTCGCGACGAGCGCTTCGGCGTCCTTGAACTTGCCGCCGTTCTCGCCGTCGGTGCCGACGAAGTCCGTATCGCAGAAGCGGCACACGGCCTCCGCACGATCCTCTTCGCGGCCCGACCACAGATTGCAGCCGGCGAACCGGCAGAACACGGCCGGACGGCCCGCGTTCGCGCCCTCGCCCTGCAACGTGTAGAAAATTTCCTTGACCGCGTAAGTCATCGTGCTTCGTCCGGCTCGCGCCGCTCGTTTTCGATCAGAATCCGTTATTCATCAAGCGCTGCCGGCGCACCCGCGTCACAGCGGCGCTTCGGTCACCCGCTCGCCCTTCAGGTAGGCCTCGTAGCCGCGCTTGCGCAGCTTGCAGGCCGGGCATGCGCCGCAGCCGAAGCCCCAGTCGTGCAGTTCCGCACGCTCGCCCACGTAGCACGTGTGCGTCTCGACGCGGATCAGTTCGACGAGCGCATCGCCGCCGAGTTGTTCGGCGAGCTGCCAGGTCTGCGCCTTGTCGAGCCACATCAGCGGCGTCTCGAGCACGATGCGCGTGTCCATCCCGAGGTTCAGCGCGACCTGCAGCGCCTTCATCGTGTCGTCGCGGCAGTCGGGGTAGCCCGAGAAATCGGTCTCGCACATCCCGCCGACCAGCACGCGCAGCCCCCGGCGATAGGCGATCGCGGCCGCGATCGTCATGAACAGCAGGTTGCGGCCCGGCACGAACGTGTTCGGCAAGCCATTCGCCGTGGTCTCGATCTCGATCGTGCGCGTCATCGCGGTATCGCTGATCGCGCCGAGCACGGACAGGTCGATCATGTGATCGTCGCCGAGACGGCCGGCCCAGGCGGGAAACCGATGCTTCAGCGCGTCGCGCACGCCTTCGCGACATTCGAGTTCGACGCGGTGGCGCTGGCCGTAATCGAAGCCGAGCGTCTCGACCGTCTGGTAGCGTTCCAGGGCCCAGGCCACGCACGTGGCCGAGTCCTGCCCGCCGGAAAACAGCACGAGCGCGCCGTCTTTAGCGTCTGTCCGAATCACCGTGATACTCCGTGAATGTATAGGCTCGCGTCGCGCTGCGCCCCGGGGCCGGCTGCCGCCGGACGGCCCGACACGTGCCGGCCTGCGCCGGCTCGACCAGTATAGGCAGCGCGTCGTCCGCGAACGCGGCGGAGCGCTTATACCGCCCATCGCGCGGCATCGTTGCCGCGCGTCACGGCGGCGCCTGCGGGCAGCCCTGCCGTGCGCATGAAGCGATGCGCTAAGTCATTGAGCGGGCACGGATTTTATCACGCCCCAGCGAATGCTGCCGGACGCACCACCGATGCCGCGCAAACCCACCACAAACGAAAAACCCCAAGAACCTTCCGATTCTTGGGGTTGGAACTGCTGGTGGCCTGGGACGGAATCGAACCATCGACACGCGGATTTTCAATCCGCTGCTCTACCAACTGAGCTACCGGGCCAACGAAGAAGGCAAAGTATATCCAGCCCTGTTACTTTGCGCAAGTAGTTTTCGCAAAATATTTTACGCGGCGCCTTCCGACGGCTTCTTGCCGAGCTCGACGCCCAGCTGCTTGAGCTTGCGATACAGGTGCGTGCGCTCGAGGCCCGTCTTCTCCGCGACGCGCGTCATGCTGCCGTTCTCGCGCGCGAGGTGATATTCGAAGTACGCGCGCTCGAACGCATCGCGCGCTTCGCGCAACGGGATGTCGAACGGAATCGCGGCCGTCTGGCCCGCGAGGCCCAACGCCGCGGCCATGTCGTCGCCGAGCGTCGGCAGCGCGGCCGCGGACGCGACCGCCGCCGGGCCCGAAGCCTGGCCGGCGCCGGCCTTCGCCGCCGAGTTGACGGACACCGGCGCCGCGCCGCGCACGAGACCGTGCTCGACCGACTTCAGCAGCTTCTGCAGCGCGATCGGCTTCTCGAGGAAATCGAGCGCGCCGATCTTCGTTGCTTCGACAGCCGTGTCGATCGTCGCGTGCCCGGACATCATGATCACGGGCATCGTCAACAAGCCCTGCGCCGCCCATTCCTTGAGCAGCGTGACGCCGTCGGTATCGGGCATCCAGATATCGAGCAGCACGAGATCGGGCGCCTGATTCAGACGGTATTCCCGCGCGGCCTGCGCGTTCTCCGCCGCCTCGACGACATGTCCTTCATCGCTGAGGATTTCCGAGAGCAATTCCCGGATGCCCATTTCATCATCTACCACCAGGATGGTTGCCATTTACGCTGCCTTTGTCTGCACACTTGCTTTTGTCTTAGCGGGGGCCGTCCCGACCTGCGCGCCGGGTTCGGCGCCTGGCGTATCGCTCGCCATCTGCAGGAACAGGATCGACACCTGCGCACCCTCGACGGTCTCGCCGTGCATGCGATTGCGCAGATCGATCCGCGCGCCGTGCTCGTCGACGATTTTCTTGACCATGGCCAATCCGAGCCCCGTGCCCTTCGCTTTCGTCGTCACGTAAGGCTCGAACGCACGGGTCAGGATGCGTGCCGGAAAACCGGGCCCGTTGTCGGACACGGTAAGACGTACCGCGACGCGCGTTTTGCCCTCGGCGTCGGGATCGCCATATTCTACTGTCTTGGTTTCGATCAACACACGCGGATGCGCGACTTCCGCAACCGAATCCTGCGCATTCTGCAGCAGGTTGTGAATCACCTGGCGCAGTTGCGTCGCGTCGCCGCGAATCACCGGCAGCGACGGCGCGAGTTCGGCGACGATCGCGCTCTTGCCTTCGCCGACACCATACAGCCCGAGCACCTCGCTCGCCAGTTCGTTCAACTGCAGGTTGCCGAGCACCGCCGGCGGCGTGCGCGCATATTCGCGGAAGTCGTCGACCATCCGCTTCATCGCGGCCACCTGGTTGACGATCATCGTCGCGCCGCGCTTGAGCACGTCCGCATCGGGCGGCGCGAGCTTGTCGGACAGCTTCATCTGCAGCCGCTCTGCCGACAGCTGGATCGGCGTCAGCGGGTTCTTGATCTCGTGCGCGAGCCGCCGCGCGACCTCGCCCCACGCGACCGAACGCTGCGCGGAAATCACGTCGGAGATGTCGTCGAACACGATGACGTAGCCGGACGTCTGCGGGTCGTCGGCCTCCCCCTCGACCGTCGACACGAGGCGCGTGCCGCGCACGAGCAAGGTCAGCGGATCGGATTCGCCCGGCACGTCGACCGCGAACTGCTGCTGCCAGTGGCCGCGATCGCCACTGGCGCCGTCGGAAGCCGCCTCGCGATCGGCGAATGCCTTGCGCACCATCGCGCCGAATTCCGCGACGACGTCGATCCGGTCGAGCGCCGTGCCGATCATCGCGCCGAACGGCTGCCGGAAGATCCGCTCGGCGCCGCGGTTGGCCGTCGTCAGCCGGAACTGGCGGTCGAGCACGAACACGCCGGCGGTCAGGTTCGCGAGGATGCTCTCGAGATACGTCTTCGAATGCTCGAGCGCGATCCGGTTCTTCTCGACCGCGAGCCGCGCCTCGGACAGCTGGCGCGTCATCGCGTTGAACGACTGCGTGAGGAAGCCGAGCTCGTCGCGCGACTTGATCTCGCGCTTCGGCGTGTAGTCGCCTTCGGTGATCTCCTTCGTGCCCTGCGCGAGCAGGAACAGCGGCCGCGCGAGCTGCTGGCCGAGCGCGAGCGCGAGCATCATCGCGATGAAGGTCGCGAGGAACAGCGCGAGCGTCAGCGTGCCGATGTACATCTTGCGCAGCCCGGTGCGGCCGAGCGCTTTTTCCTGGTACTCGCGATAGGCGCGCTGCACCGCGTCGGCGTTGTGCGCGAGCGTGGGCGGCACCGGCTGCGTGAGCTGCAGGAACCGCTCCGCCGGCTGCAGCAGCGACGTCGACGCGTCGGGAATCGGCCGCACGACGCGCAGCCGCAACGCGCCCTTCGCGCCGTGTGCGCGCGGGTCGCCGTCGACTTCGCCCTCGATCGCCGCGTATGCGCCATGTTCGCGCGCCTGGCTCAGCATCAGCGGCGTGGGCAGGTCGTCCGGAATCAGCACGGCGAAATTGCCCGATGCCTGCGCAACGATGTGCAGGTCGGGCGCCGCACCCGAGCCGCCGCGGCTCGGCTCGACGATCGTCGCGTCCTGCACGCCGAACTGGTCGCGCAGGCGCAAGAGCGTGAGCGTCGTGCCGTTGGTGTTCGCATCGACGCTCGCGAGCTGGTCGGACATCATGCGCGCCTTCGTCTGCAGGTCGGACAGCGATGCGTCGAGCATCCCGCGGCCGAGGTTCAGGCCGGCCGTCAACGCGGTCTCGACGTTCACGTCGAACCACGACTCGATGCTGCGCGACACGAACTGGTACGACACGATGTAGATGATCCCGCCCGGCACCACGCCGACGAGCGCGAAGAACACCGCGAGCTTCGCGAGCAGCCGCGTGCCGAACTTGCCCTTCCTCAGGCGCACGACGATCATCCCGATCAGCCCGAGCACCACCAGCAGGAACACGAGCGCGACGATGATGTTCATCGCGTACAGCCACGAGTAGTAGCGGTCGAAGAACTCGGTGTTCGCGCTCGCGGCCGCGAGCAGCACGAGCAGCAGCAGCGCGGTGAGCGCGACGGTCGCCACGATGACGCGAACAAGGAGGCTCTTCCCGCTGGCCGCGCGGCGCACTTTATTTAGCACGTTCGGTCACCGTGAAGTTGAAGCGCTTCCAGTCCGAGCCGAGCGTCCAGTCGCGGTTGTTCACCGCGTCGACCTGGAACGGCTTCGGCATCAGCGCCGTATCGAGCTGCATACGCACCGAGGCCACGTAGGTTTCGCCGGCCCGCACCTGATTGCGATCGATCACGTGCCACGACGTGATGTGCCGGACGACCGCGAGCGCGTCCTTCAGCGACGGGAAGCCGAGTTGCAGCCCGCCCGTCGACACGCGGTATTCGCGCGTGAGCGGCTGGAACGACAGGCGGATCGTCTGCGACACCGACACCGGTTGCTCGTCGAACCAGTACCAGCGCGCGCGGCTCAGTTCGAAGTCGGTCGTGAAGTAGAGCGGGATGCCCTTGTTGACGGCATCATCGAGGTTCGGGTTCAGCTCGAAATCGAAGCGGGCATCGAGGCTCCAGCCGCTCCCGTCAGCCTGCAGCGATGCGCGCTGCACGGCGATCGACTCGGCGGCGCGCGCCGGCCGAACGACAGCCAGGCACAGCGCCAATGCGACCAACAGGACGGCCGCGAGCCGAAGTGGAAAAAGGTGTTTGATTGTCACCGTTTCTGAAACCGCGCGTAGAAAAATCCGTCGTGATCGGTGTTCTGGTCGAGTGCGCCGGCCGCTCCGGCGGGCACGCCGCCCGGCAGCAGTTGGCCGGGCGCGTCCAATCGTACCGCATCTTCACAGGCCGCTTCAAACCAGCGGGCCTGCAATTCGCCCTCCTCGGGAAAGATCGAACAGGTCACGTAGAGCAATTCGCCGCCCGGCTTCACGAGCGGCCACAACGCCGTCAGGATGCGGCGCTGTTCCGCGACGAGTGCCGCGATGTCGGCTTCGCGGCGCAGCCAGCGGATGTCGGGATGACGGCGCACGATGCCCGACGCCGAGCACGGCACGTCGGCGAGGATGCGGTCGAACGGCCGGCCGTCGTACCACGCATCCGGCGCGCCGGCATCGGCGACGCGCACGTCCGCCGCGAGCGACAGGCGCGCGAGGTTCTCGCCGATGCGCGCCGCGCGGGTCGCGTCGCTCTCGAGCGCGACGACGTCCGCGGCGGCCAGCTCGAGGATATGGCCGGTCTTGCCGCCCGGTGCCGCGCATGCGTCGAGCACGCGCATGCCGTCACGCGCGCCGAGCCATTCGGCGGCAAGCTGCGCGCCGGCATCCTGCACCGACACGACGCCGTCCGCGAAGCCCGGAATGCGATCGACCGGCAGCGCCGATGCGAGCCGCACCGCATGGCGGCCGATCGCGGTCGCGTCGATCCCGTTCGCGCGCAGCGTGTCGAGATACGCGTCGACGCTCGCGCGGCGCGCATTCACGCGCAGCGTCAGCGGCCCCTGGCGCTCGCCGGCCGCGAGGATCGCCTGCCATGCGTCCGGCCACGCGCGCTTCACCGCATCGATCCACCACGGACGGTAGTTCCAGCGGGCGACCGGATCGTCCTGCAGCGCCGCGACGAGCGCGTCGCGCTCACGCTGGAAACGGCGTAGCACCGCGTTCACCAGCCCCTTCGCGAACGCGAATTCGCGCCGCGCGCCGATCACGGTCACGGCCTGGTCGACGATCGTGAACGCCGGATACGCGGCCGTCTCCTCCGGATCGAGCAGCAGCGCGAGCGCGCCGGCAAGTACCGCCTGCACGTGCGCGGGCGGCGCCTTGCTGACGAGCCGGCCGATCAGCCAGTCCACGCTGCCGAGGCGACGCATCGTCCGGTATGCGACGTCCTGCGTCGCGCCGCGCGCCAGCGCCTGCGCGCCGGCCGGCATCTGCGCGAACACCGTGGCCAATGCCGCCGGCAGCGCGGTGCCGCGCCGCACCGCATCGACTGCCTGCGCGGCCGCGCCGAGCGCGAAGCCCAGCGAATCGGGCGCGAGACGCAGCGCGGACAGGCGCGCGGGGCGGCCGGAGGAAGACGGAGCGGAGGAACGGGTTCGTGTCATCGGAGCAAAATCGGCAAACGGGCGCCGCGAGCGGCGGGAACCGTGCGGCGCGTGCGGCCGCTGCGATTCCAAACCGCGCATTGTAGCGTGAGGCCATGCGGCCCCTTTACGGGACGCAAAATGAAACGCCCCGCAGCGCGAGGCGTGCGGGGCGAGTTGTCGAGCGCGACGCGACTTAGTCGAAGCGGCCGGTGCGCGCCATCTCCATCAGGCGCGCGATGCGCTCCTCGGTCGCCGGGTGCGTGGAGAACAGGTTCTGCAGGCCGCCGCCGTGCAACGGGTTCATGATCATCATCTGCGCGGTGGCCGGGTGCGCTTCGGCCGCCTGGAACGGGATGCCCGCCGCATAGCGATGGATTTTGTCGAGCGCGGTGGCGAGCGACTGCGGATCGCCGGAGATCTGCGCGCCGCCGCGGTCGGCCTCGAATTCGCGCGCCCGCGAGATCGCCATCTGGATCAGCGCGCCGGCGATCGGCGCGAGCAGCGCGACCGCAATCCCCGCGATCGGGTTGGCCGGACGGCCGTTTTCATCGCGGCCGCCGAAGAACATCGCGAAGTTGGCGAGCGCCGAAATCGCGCCCGCCATCGTCGCGGTGATCGTCGAGATCAGGATGTCGCGGTGCTTCACGTGCGCGAGCTCGTGCGCCATGACGCCGCGCATTTCGCGCTCGGACAGCACGCGCAGGATGCCCGTCGTCGCGGCGACCGCCGCGTGTTCCGGGTTGCGGCCCGTGGCGAACGCGTTCGGCGCGTCCTCGTTGATCAGGTAGACGCGCGGCATCGGCAGGTTCGCGCGCGTGGCGAGCTCGCGCACCATCCGGTAGAACTGCGGCGCCGTGTTCTCGTCGACTTCCTGCGCGTTGTACATGCGCAGCACCATCTTGTCGGAGAACCAGTACGAGAAGAAATTCATGCCGAGCGCGAACAGCAGCGCGATCGTCATGCCGCGGGTGCCACCGATCATGCCGCCGATCACGATGAACAGGGCCGTGATCCCGGCCATCAGCATCGCCGTTTTGACCCAATTGAACATACCCACTCCTTATCCGTCAGGGGACCCGCCGCATTACAGTGCGCGGCGGAAAATTGTAAGCGATTTGTTAGATAAGGTCTTGCGCGAAAAATTCAATCTCAGCGTTGCGATGTGGCAAGACGAAGGCCCAGGCCAACGAAAGCGCTGCCGACCGTACGGTCGAGCCACTTCTTGACGCCCGGCTTGCCGGAAAAGCGCTGCGTGACGCTGCCCGCGACCCAGGCGACGAGACTGGTCCAGACCGTGCTCATCGCGACGAATACCGCGCCGAGGGTCAGGAACGCCCAAGCCTTGTGCGGACTGTCGGCCGACACGAACTGCGGGAAGAACGACACGAAGAACAGCACGACTTTCGGATTCAGCACGTTGGTCCAGAAGCCCTGCATGAACAACTGGCGCAGCGGCTTTGCGGCCGTGCCGTGCGCGGCTTCGGCGCCCGACGGCTCGGCGGCGTGCCTCGCGATGATCATCCGCACGCCGAGGTAGATCAGGTAGGCGGCGCCGACCAGCTTGATCACCGTGAACGCGGTTGCCGATGCCGCCAGCAGCGCGGTCAGGCCGAACGCGCATGCGAGCGCGTGAACGCAGCAGCCGGCCGAAATGCCGAACGCCGACATCAGCCCCGCGCCGCGCCCCTGGGCGACGCTGCGGCCGACGATGTAGGCCGTGTCGGGGCCGGGCGTGATGTTCAGCAGGAACACCGCGAACACGAAGAAGCCGAAATGGGTGATGCCAAGCATGAAGACCTCGAAACCGAACAGCGCAGGGAAATTCTACGCGCGCCTGCCGCGCCGTGCGACTCGGCCGTTCGGCCAATTGCGCGCGGCCGGCAGGTCGGGTCGAATGACGCTCAGGCCGCGTCGGGCAACGCGAAGCGCTGGCCTGCGGCGAGCGGCGAGCCGGCCAGGAACTCGCGCGCGGGCAACCGCTTGCCGCCCGGCTTCTGCAGTTGCGTGACGCGCAGCGCGCCGCTGCCGCACGCGACGATCACGCCTTCCGGCGCAGCGTCGACGATCGTGCCGGGCGCCGCATCGCCGCGCGCCGCCACGGGCTCGGCCGCCCAAAGCTTGATGGCCGCGCCGTCGAGCGTCGCGACGCCGCCCGGAAACGGGTCGAACGCGCGCACCTGGCGCGCGAGCACGTCGGCCGGTTTGCGCCAGTCGAGCGCCGCTTCGTGCTTGCCGATCTTTTCCGCATAGGTCACGCCGTCGGCCGGCTGCGGGGTGGCGGGCAGCGCGCCGTCGCGCTCGAGCCGCACCAGCGCGTCGACGATCAGCCGCGCGCCGTCGGCGGCCAGCCGGTCGTGCAGGGTGGCGGTCGTATCGTCAGGCGCGATCGCGACGCGCGCTTCGTCGATCATCGCGCCGGTGTCGAGGCCGACGTCCATCTGCATCAGCGTGACGCCCGTCTCGGCGTCACCGGCCTCGATCGCGCGGTGAATCGGCGCGGCGCCGCGCCAGCGCGGCAGCAGCGACGCATGGATGTTGATGCAGCCGGCGCGCGGAATGTCGAGCACCTCCTGCGGCAGCAGCAGGCCGTACGCGGCGACCACCATCACGTCGTGCGGGGTCGTGCGCAGCAGTTCGATCGCGTCGGCCGCCTCCGCCGGGTACTTGCCCGCGCGGCGCAGCGACGGCGGCTGCGCGACGGACATCCCGAGCTCGACGGCATAGCGCTTCACGGCGCTCGCCTGCAGTTTCATCCCGCGCCCGGCAGGGCGATCGGGCTGGGTGAGCACGAGCGGCACCGGGAAACCGGCCTCGTGGATCGCGGCGAGTGCGGCCGCGGCGAATTCCGGCGTGCCGGCAAAAATCACGCGCAACGTATGGGTCATGAAAGCGTTCGGGAGCGGGGCTTGGCGAACGCGCGTCACATCGCGCGTTCGAGTTTCTTCATCTTCGTCTTGATGCGGGTCTGCTTCAGCGGCGACAGGTATTCGACGAACACGCGCCCCATCAGGTGATCCATCTCGTGCTGCACGCACACGGCCAGCAGGCCCTCGCAGTCGAGCTCGAAGGCCTCGCCCTGCTCGTTGAGCGCACGCACGCGCACGTGGTCCGGGCGCTCGACCTCGTCGTAGATCCCGGGCACCGACAGGCAGCCCTCCTCGTAGATCTGCTTCTCGTCGCTCGACCAGATGATCTCGGGATTGATGAACGCGCGCAGCTCGTTCTTCTCCTCGGAGATGTCGATCACGATCACGCGCTCGTGCACGTCGACCTGCGTCGCCGCGAGGCCGATGCCCGGCGCTGCGTACATGGTTTCGGCCATGTCGGCGACGAGCTTGCGAATCCGGTCGTCGACCTTGTCGACGGGTTTGGCGACCTTGTGCAGCCGCTTGTCGGGGTAATGAAGAATGTTCAGCAATGCCATGGTGTGCGGTATTCGGTGGAGCGGCGGGCCGCATCGGCCATCCGGCCGGCTGGCGCCACTGCCGGGATGCAATGAAGATGAGGCGGACGCGCGGCATATCAACGCCGCAGGTCATGCCTCCTGCAAATGGCCGGACGCCCGTGGCGCGCGGCCCTGTCGAGTATTTCGGATGATGAAAATTTTATCATGGCGCCACGCTGTCCGCTGGCCGTCGCATTCGAGGGGAACCTCATGTCGCCGCAAGCGTTGACCCCTTCCGCGCTGCGCGCGTGGCTGCAGCTCGCGCATGCACCGGGCCTCGCGCCCGCCGTGCTGCACGCGCTGCTCGAGGCATTCGGCTCGCCGGCGGCGCTGCTGCGCGCATCCGACCAGGCCATCTGCGCGGCGAGCAGCGCGGCCGTCGCGCGGGCGGTGCGCGCCAGCGAGCGGCACGACCTCGACGCGCGCACCGATGCCGCGCTCGCGTGGCTCGACGCACCGGGCAACGCGATCGTCACGCTCAACGATCCCGTCTATCCGCGTCGGCTGCGCGACCTCCACGATCCGCCGCCGCTGCTATATGTAAAGGGCAGGCTCGACCTGCTGCACGCACAGGGGCTCGCCGTCGTCGGCAGCCGCCACGCGACGCCGCAAGGGCTCGCCGATGCAACGCGCTTTGCGCATGCGCTGTCCGATGCGGGGCTCGCGATCGTCTCGGGCCTCGCGCTCGGCATCGACGGCGCCGCGCATCGCGGCGGGCTCGACGGCCGCGCCAGCACGATCGCGGTGATCGCGACGGGCGCCGACCTCGTCTATCCGGCGCGGCACCGCACGCTCGCGCACGAGATCGCCGCGCGCGGCGCGATCGTGTCCGAATGGCCGCTCGGCACGCCCGCGCGGGCGTCACATTTCCCGCAGCGCAACCGGCTGATCGCCGCGCTCGCCCTCGGCGCGCTCGTCATCGAAGCCGCGCCGCGCTCCGGCTCGCTGATCACCGCCCGGCTCGCGAACGAGCTGGGCCGCGACGTGTTCGCGATGCCGGGCTCGATCCACGCGCCGCTCGCGCAGGGCTGCCACGCGCTGATCCGTGACGGCGCGAAGCTCACCGCTACGCCGCTCGACGTGCTCGAGGAATACGGGCTGGGCGAACCGACCACCCCCGCCATCCCCGCCATGGCGCACTCGGGATCGAGCCCCGATAATGCCGAAGCAGCCGGCACCGCGGGGCAACGCGCGGGCGAATCCGCCGCGATAACTGACTGCGGCGTTCCGGCCACCGCATCCGCCGAAATCGAGGACACGCCCGATACCCCAGCCGAACGATCCGTGCTGGCCGCACTGGGATACGGCCCCGTTACCTACGAGTGGCTCGCCGAGCACAGCGGCCTGTCCGACGACGTGCTGCACCGCGCGCTGCTCGCGCTCGAACTGGCCGGCCGCGTCGCGAGCGTGCCCGGCGGACGCTTCGCGCGGCTTGACGCGGCCCCCACCCCGCCTCGGTGTGGCGTGCTACATTCCCCCAAATAGGAGCGGCCGTGCCGCCGACGTTACCCAAGGAATTCCATGCCCGCGCTGAATCTCGACACCGATGCCGATCGGATCGCCGAGCGCCTCGCCGATCCCGACACGCTCCTCGTCGCCTGCCTGTGCGCCGAGTGGTGCGGCACCTGCCGCGACTACCGGACGGCCTTCGACCAGCTCGCCGACGCCCATCCCGACGCCTGCTTCGCGTGGATCGACATCGAAACCCATGCCGACCGGCTCGACGATCTCGACGTGGAGAATTTCCCGACGATCCTGATCGAGGATGCGAACACCGCGCGCTTCTTCGGCACGGTGCTGCCGCACGCGGCGATCGTCGAACGGATGCTGTCCGACCTGAGCGCGGTACCCGGCGCGCCGCACGCACCGAAATTGCGCAATATCCTGAACGTCGAGGCGTAAATCGCGCCCCCGCCGGGCGGCTTCTCGCGACGTTGCGCGTGCCGTCGGGCCGGGCGCTTGCCGCCATTGCGGCCCCCCTCTATGATGAGCCGCTTTTCACACGCCGCGCCGCCGTCGCCGCGGCGTGTGCTATAAAGCCGTCGTAAAAGGGACCCACGCCGGCGAACCCGGTCTACCAACACACACTTGTCATGTCCAAAGCTCTGATCATTGCGGAAAAGCCTTCTGTCGCGAACGACATCGCGCGCGCTTTGGGCGGCTTTACCAAGCATGACGAATACTTCGAAAGTGACGAATTCGTCCTTTCGTCCGCGGTCGGCCACCTGCTGGAAATCGCCGCCCCGGAAGAGTACGAGGTCAAGCGCGGCAAATGGAGCTTCGCTCATCTGCCCGTCATCCCCCCGCATTTCGATCTCAACCCGATCGCAAAAAGCGAATCGCGCCTGAAGGTCCTTACCAAGCTGATGAAGCGCAAGGACGTCGACCGCCTGATCAACGCATGTGACGCGGGGCGCGAGGGCGAACTGATTTTCCGCCTGATCGTGCAGCATGCGAAGGCGAAACAGCCGGTCCAGCGCCTGTGGCTGCAGTCGATGACGCAGCAGGCGATTCGCGACGGTTTCGCGCACCTGCGCAGCGACACCGACATGCAGCCGCTCGCCGATGCCGCACGCTGCCGCTCGGAAGCCGACTGGCTCGTCGGGATCAACGGCACCCGCGCGATGACGGCTTTCAACAGCAAGGGCGGCGGCTTCTTCCTCACCACCGTCGGTCGCGTTCAGACGCCAACGCTGTCGATCGTCGTCGAACGTGAAGAGAAAATCCGCCGCTTCATCCCGCGCGACTACTGGGAAGTGAAGGCCGCGTTCGCCTGCGCGGGCGGCTTCTACGAAGGCAAGTGGTACGACCCGAAATTCAAGCGGGACGAGTTCGATCCGGAAAGGCGCGACTCCCGCCTATGGAGCCTGCCGGCCGCCGAAACCATCGTCGCCGCATGCCGGGACCAGATCGGTACGGTATCCGAGGAATCGAAGCCGTCGACCCAGCTGTCGCCGCTGCTGTTCGACCTGACGAGCCTGCAGCGCGAGGCGAACAGCCGCTTCGGCTTCTCCGCGAAGAACACGCTCGGTCTCGCGCAGGCGCTGTATGAAAAGCACAAGGTGCTGACGTACCCGCGTACCGACGCGCGCGCGCTGCCGGAAGACTACATTCCGACGGTGCAGTCCACGCTCGAGATGCTCAAGGAGAGCCACAACTACCTGCCGCATGCGAAGCGGGTGCTCGACCAGGGCTGGGTGAAGCCGAACAAGCGGATCTTCGACAACTCGAAGATCAGCGACCACTTCGCCATCATCCCGACGCTGCAGGCGCCGAAGTCGCTGTCCGAGCCGGAGCAGAAGCTGTACGACATGGTCGTGAAGCGCTTCCTCGCGGTGTTCTTCCCGGCGGCCGAATTCCGTGTCACGACGCGGATCACCGAAGTGGCCGGCCATCACTTCAAGACCGAAGGCAAGGTGCTCGTCGAGCCGGGCTGGCTGCAGGTGTACGGCCGCGACGCCGAAGGCGCGGACGCGAACCTCGTGCCGGTGCAGAAGGACGAGAAGGTGAAGACGGACGAGATCGCCGCCGTCGCGCTCGTGACCAAGCCGCCCGCACGCTACTCGGAAGCGACGCTGCTGTCCGCGATGGAAGGCGCCGGCAAGCTCGTCGAGGACGACGAGCTGCGCGAGGCGATGGCCGCGAAGGGCCTCGGCACGCCGGCAACGCGCGCGGCGATCATCGAAGGCCTTCTGGGCGAAAAATATCTCGTCCGTGAAGGCCGCGAGCTGATTCCAACCGCGAAGGCATTCCAGCTGATGACGCTGCTGCGCGGGCTCGGCGTGAAGGAACTGACCGCGCCCGAACTTACCGGCGAATGGGAATACAAGCTGTCGCAGATGGAGCGCGGCAACCTTGGGCGCGACGCGTTCATGCAGGAAATCGCCCGCATGACGCAGCAGATCGTCAAGCGCGCGAAGGAATACGATTCCGACACGATCCCCGGCGATTACGCGACGCTCGAGACGCCATGCCCGAACTGCGGCGGCCAGGTGAAGGAAAACTACCGCCGCTTCGCGTGCACGAAGTGCGAGTTCTCGATCTCGAAGATTCCGGGCAGCCGGCAATTCGAGATCGCCGAGGTCGAGGAACTGCTGCAGCAGAAGACCATCGGTCCGCTGTCCGGTTTCCGCAGCAAGATGGGCCGTCCGTTCTCGGCGATCCTGAAGCTCTCGTTCGACGACGAAACGAAGAACTACAAGCTCGAGTTCGACTTCGGCCAGGACCAGGGCGGCGAGGAAGGCGAGGCGCCCGACTTCTCCGAGCAGGAACCGGTCGGCGCGTGCCCGAAATGCAACGGCCGCGTGTTCGAGCACGGGATGAGCTATGTGTGCGAGCACTCGGTCGCGAATCCGAAGACCTGCGACTTCCGTTCGGGCAAGGTGATCCTGCAGCAGGAAATCACGCGCGACCAGATGGCCAAGCTGCTCGCCGACGGTCGCACGGATCTGCTGCCGAACTTCAAGTCATCGCGCACGGGCCGCAACTTCAAGGCGTTCCTCGTGAAGCAGCCGGACGGCAAGATCGGTTTCGAGTTCGAAAAGAAGGAGCCGAAGGCGGCTGCCGCGAAGAAGACGGCAAAATCGGCGACGAAGGATGCCGAAACCGTGACGGAAGGCGCCGACGAGAAACCGGCACCGGCCCGCAAGACCGCCGCCCGCAAGACGACGGTGCGCAAGACGGGCTCGTAAGGACTCGGCCGCCGGGCGCTCCCCGGCGCATTGCACGCCGGTCAAACGGCGATAAAAAACGCGGATCGATCGCTCGATCCGCGTTTTTTCTTTTGGTGCCGCCGCGTCAGTGCGCGGCCGCCGCGCGTTACAGCGGCGACGGCACCGCGACACGCGGGCGCGCCGAGCGCGCGAGGCGAGGCTGCAGGTTCGGGTCGGTCGATTCGGGCTGCTCGGCACGCATCTCGACGCCGATCGGCGCAGGCATCGCACTCTGTGCGGCCCACTGTTCGCCAATCACCGCGTCGGTCGCGTGGCTGAAATATTCGACGAGGTGGTCGATGAACGTGCGCACCTTCGCGGGCAGATGGCGCCGGCTCGGGTATGCAATGTTGATTTCGACCTGCGGCAGCCGGAAATCCGGCAGCAACCGCACCAGCGCGCCGCGCGCGATGTCGCCGCCGATCAGGTAGCTCGGCAGGATCGCGACGCCCATCCCGAGCAGCGCGAACTGGCGCAGCATCGCGGTGTTGTTCGCGACGATCACGTTGGTCGGGCGCACGCGCACCTCTCCGTCGGGCCCCGTGAACACGCGCTCGTCGCCCCAGTATTCGGTCGGCAGGCTCAGCGCCGGGTGCTCGGCGAGTTGTTCCGGATGCGTCGGTACACCATGCTTTTCCAGGTAGCTCGGCGTCGCGCACACGGTCATGCAGCCTGTGGTCAGCCGCCGCGTGACGATGCTCGCGCTGCGCATCTGGCGCGTGACGACGATGCCGACGTCGAAACCTTCCTCGACGAGATCGACCTGGCGGTCGACCAGCGTCAGATCCGGCACCACTTTCGGGAAATTCTCCGTGTACGACTGCAGGACGGGAGCAAGGTTATGCAGGCCGAACACGACCGGCGCGACGATGCGCAACGTGCCGACCGGCTCGTGGTTGCGCGCGACGACCATCTGTTCGACATCCTCGAGCTCATCGAGAATCTGGCGCGCCCGCTCCAGATAGACCTGGCCCGACTCCGTCAGCGAAAGGCTGCGGGTGGTGCGGTTCAGCAACCGCGTGCCGAGCCGGCCCTCCAGATCGGCGACGTGGCGCGTCGCGACTGCGTTGGAGATATCCATTGCACTCGCGGCCCGCGCGAAACTGCCGAGATCCGCAACCTTGACGAACACGCGCATCGACTGCAAATGATCCATAAACGACTCCTGCCGCTGTTACAACTTCAAAAAGTTGAAGCCTATGCGTAATTCTCCTACGACAACGGAAATGATGCAGAGTTGCTCAACAAGGCACGGGTTGACGATAAAAATAGTCAAAAATCCTCACTCATCGCGAACGGATGATCCAATTATTCTGATCGAAGCAACAATTGGGTGAACCTCGGCGCGTAAACGGTCGAATCAGAAAGGACGTATTTGGTGCGACACAACAGCGCACCCCGCCTCCAGGCACGGGAGGCGCGCCGCATCGGGCCGGCGCGATTGCGGCGGAGCGTAACAACCTGTTAAAAAGACACCACGGCGGACACCGGCGTAGCATCATGTCGGCCCCGGCCGGGCGGGACGGGTGCGCCCCACGTGTGCCGCCGCCACCGCCGCCGCTTCCAACGCGCGACTCCCGCTGATCATGAAAATTGCCATCCTCGACGACTACCAGGACGCCGTCCGCAAGCTGAACTGCTTCGAGATGCTCGCCGAGCACGACGTAAAGGTCTTCAACAACACGGTGCGCGGCCTGGGGCAGCTCGCGAGCCGTCTCGCGGAAGTCGAGGCGCTCGTGCTGATTCGCGAACGCACGCCCATTTCGTCGCAACTGCTCGCCAAGCTGCCGAACCTGCGCATGATCAGCCAGACCGGCCGTATCTCGAGCCACATCGACCTCGAAGCGTGTACCGACCGCGGCATCGCGGTGCTCGAGGGCACGGGTTCGCCGGTCGCGCCGGCCGAACTGACCTGGGCACTCGTGATGGCCGCCCAGCGCCGCATTCCGCAATACGTCGCGAACCTGAAGCAGGGTGCGTGGCAGCAGTCGGGCCTGAAGACGTCGGCAATGCCGCCGAATTTCGGCCTGGGCCAGGTGCTGCGCGGCCAGACGCTCGGCATCTGGGGCTACGGAAAGATCGGCCGGCTCGTCGCCGGCTATGGCAAGGCGTTCGGGATGAACGTGCTGATCTGGGGCCGCGAGCATTCACTCGAGGCCGCGCGCGCCGACGGCTACACGGCCGCCGAGAGCCGCGAAGCGCTGTTCGAACAGAGCGACGTGCTGTCGCTGCACTTGCGCATGCACGACGACACGCGCGGGATCGTCAAGCAGGAAGACCTGATGCGGATGAAGCCGACGTCGCTGCTCGTCAACACGAGCCGCGCGGAACTGCTCGAGGAAAACGCGCTCGTGAACGCGCTGTCGCACAACCGTCCGGGGATGGTCGCGATCGACGTGTTCGAAAGCGAGCCGATCCTGCAAGGCTATAGCCTGCTGCGGATGGAAAACGTGATCTGCACACCGCACATCGGCTACGTCGAACGCGAAAGCTACGAGCTCTATTTCAGCGCGGCGTTCCGGAACATCCTCGCGTTCGACCAGGGCGACATGTCCAGCGTGGTCAACCCGGAAGCGCTGACGCCGCGCCGCGTGCGCTGACCGGCGCGGGCCGCGCTCGCCGCGCGGCGCCGTTTCCCCTTCCCGCCTTCAGGCGGCCGCGCGGCCGCCTGTCATCGCGTCGACGCGCGTGAGGAAATGCTCGCCGTCGCGCCGCCCGAGGTCGTACGCATGCCGCATCTGCGACGGACTCGTGTAATCCCAGCTCGAAATCGGCACCTTGCTCGACGGTTGTACATATAGCCGCCGCTGTTCGCCGTGCGCGACCGTGAACATCTGCGGGCGCGGATACAGCCGCGTGACGAGCACCAGCACGTCGCCCGGCGCTGGGTCGAGCGCGCCGACCGGCACGTTGTCGACCATGCCGCCGTCGAGCACCGGCCGGCCGCCGCGACGCAGCACCGGCGTAAACGGCGGCGTGCACGACGACTGCAGGATCAGGTCGGCGAGTTCGTCGACGCTCGTGCAGGCCTGCGCGCGCACGAACTCGGGCCGGAAGCCGAGCGTGCGCCCGAGCGTCGGGTGCAGCGTCTTGCGCACGTACTTTTCGATGTTGTACGCGACGAGGCCGGCGGCGACCGCGCTGCGCGCGCCGAGCCAGCGGGGCACGTGCGAC
Organism: Burkholderia sp. SIMBA_062; assembly: GCF_046534765.1. Classification (NCBI taxonomy): domain Bacteria; kingdom Pseudomonadati; phylum Pseudomonadota; class Betaproteobacteria; order Burkholderiales; family Burkholderiaceae; genus Burkholderia; species Burkholderia sp. SIMBA_062. Next base: position 41,095 of record NZ_JAWRYD010000001.1, on the reverse strand, counting down.
ACGCCGATGCGGATCTCCGGCGCGTCGGCGAGTTGCGCGAACGGCTCGCCGTAGATGTCGAGCAGCGCCTGGCGGTAAATTCGGTAATGCGGAAACACGGGCTCGCGCCCGAACAGGTTGCCCCAGTATGCGTTCTTGCGGTTGTGGCGCAGCGCTTCCTCGTAATAGCGCATCACCCACGCGGCGTCGCGCGTATACAGCATGCAGGCGGTAGCCGCGCCGGCCGAGATGCCGGCGATCACGCGCGGGCGCAAGCCGAGCGCCGGCTGTGCGACGTCCCAGAAGCCGGCCTGCCACCAGCAGCGATTGCCGCCTCCCGCGAAGACGATCTGGTCGAACATCGCGCCGCTCAGCTGACGAGCGCGTAGGTCGACGTCGCGTGGACAGCCATCTTGCCGTCCTCGTCGAACAGTTCGACTTCGCCGAATACCAGGTTGCGGCCCATCCGCAGCACGCGCGCGGTGACGAGCACGTCACCCTTGCGCACCGGACGCATGAAGTTCGTGTTCAGCGATACGGTCGTCATCGGCCGGAATTCGCCGAGCGCGACCGAGATCGCGACCACCATCGCGGTGTCCGCGGCGGCCGTGAACACCTGGCCGCAGATGATGCCGCCCGAATGACGGAATTCGCCGGAAAACGGCAGGCGCATCGTGACGCTGTCATCGCCGATCGCTACGGGGACCAGACCGAGCGAGCGGACCCACGGGGCCAGCAGGCGATCCAGCAATTCGCGGACTGCGTTTTCGTCCATCTTCGAATGTCCAGAAAACGTTGCGCGACCGCCGCGCAACAAGTGTGGACGTCATCATACCGGGAGCGCGCCAACTGCGATGGCTCGCCACCGCGCCGACAGCCGCCGTCCGGGCGACGAAATATTTTCAGGAAATTTGCAGAAAGGTGTTGCAAAGATCGAAATACCCGTGCATAATCTTTCTTCTGTTGGGGGCGTTAGCTCAGTTGGTAGAGCAGCGGACTCTTAATCCGTAGGTCGAGTGTTCGAGTCACTCACGCCCCACCAGGAATTCCGAAGCCCGGTTAGCGAAAGCTAACCGGGCTTTTTCCATTTCCGGCGCCGCCCGGCTCTCCCGCGTCACGGCATGCACAAGACATACATGCCTGGCTCATGCGCTTTCCGCTAGAATCGTCCGACAAATATCACACGACCGGCCCGGTGATCGCCGTATCGCCGCCGGCACTGAGAGAGCATGGGACGTCGAACATGGAATCATGGGAGCGAGACGCGACCATTCAGAGGGCATGGTCACGCCGATATCGGTGCGCACGTCGAGTCGCACCCTCCTCCCGATCGCATCCGGACGCATCGCACGACGCACGCAGCGGATCCGGTCATGCTGCGTAAGGACGCACTCGTCGCGTTCGCGCTCGGCATTGCGCTGCTCGTGGTCGCAGCCGCGCTCGCCGTCATCGCGGGCGGCGCGGTCGGCCATCTGGTCCGCACGCCGGGCACGGTCGTGCGCATCGTGCAGGACAGCGACGCGATGCGTGCATACCGCCCGATCGTCGCCTATCTCGCGAACGACGGCCGGCGCCTCGAAGTCGCCGGCAATACCGCATCGACGGTCCCGGCTTACGACATCGGCGAAAGCGTCGACGTCCTGGTCGACCCGGACCATCCGAACCGTCCCGCGCTGATCGACGATTTCGCGCAACGCTGGTTTCCCGTCGCGGTGCCCGCCCTGCTCGCCCTCGCGTCGCTTGCGGTCGGCAGCCTGCTGTACGTGAACGAGCGCCGCAACCGGCAAGCCGACGCGCTTTCCGCACCGGCCGACCGCAAGACGATCCGGCGCCGCTGGAACATCGCGATCGTGCTCATCCCGATCGCGATCGGCACCGGTTTCCTGGCCGGCGCCGGCGCGGTCGGGCTGCGCCAGTGGCAGATCGACCGCCATTACGCGCGCTCGACCGGCCATGTCGTCGAGATTGCCGAAACGGCACGCTCGTCCCGCGCCCGCACGTCGCTCTACTCGGTGAGCGTCGTGTTCACGACCGACAGCGGCCGCCAGGTCACGTTCGCGCAAGGCTCGGCGTCATCGCAACCCGGGCTGTACGAAGGCGAGATCGTCAACGTGCTGTACGACCCTGTCACGCCCGAACGCGCGGTCGTCGACCAGTTTTGGGACCGGTGGGCGCTCACGGCGATCCTGTTCTCGATCGGCGCGCCGTTCCTGGTAGCCGGGTTGTTCGTTGCCGGCACCCTGTGGCCCGAGCATCGGCCGCACGAAATCGCCGAATGACCAACAACGAACCGTGCCGGCGACACCGCGCCCCCCGCCTCACCGCTCCCTGAACGCCTCCACCTTCGCGCGGTTCCCGCACGTACGCATGTCGCACCAGCGTCGCCCGACGCCGCGGCCGCGATCGACGAAGAACCACGTACAGCGGCCGCACTGCCGCACGCGCGCGAAGTCGTCACCGCGCAGCAGATGCTCGAACGCGAGCGCGGCCGCGTCGATCCAGCGCGACGCGGCGCGCGCATCGGGGCGCCACGCGAAGCGGCCATCGACGGCGTCGAATGTGCTGCGCCCGATCGCATCGCGAATCGCCACGGCGAGGCGGTCCGCCGCTCGCGCGCCGGCGCTGCCGCCGTCGCCGGCCGTCAGGTACGCGAGCGCCGCATACGCATCCTCGCGAAAGCCGTGCAGCGCAGCCAGTTCGTCGGCGCCGTCCTGCCGGGGATGACGCAGGAACCGCGTCAGGTCGGCCGCCGCCAGCACCCCGGATTTCCCGACCCACGCACGCACGGACGGCCAGTCGACGAGCTTGTCCTCGTCGCGCGTCTTGCCCGTGTCGGCCACCGTGTTCAGGAAGTCGAGCGCCGGATGGCCGCCGACGAAATCAGCCGCGCTCCATGCGTACGCCCGTCGCGCAGGCGCGTATCGAGTAACCATTTATTTTCACCTATCGGTTTCACATCCGGACGAACCGGCGTAACCTGTTAACAACTAATACAGGTTAGCACGGAGGTACCGATGCTCGATCTCGCCAATCGCTTCATGTTCGAAGATCGCCGGATCGCGTGGGGCACGCTCGGCGAAGGGCCGCCGCTCGTGCTCGTGCACGGCACGCCGTTTTCATCGCAGGTGTGGCGCCGGATCGCGCCGTGGCTCGCGCGGCGCCATCGGGTGTTCTTCTACGACCTGCTCGGCTACGGTCAGTCAGACATGCCCGACGCGGACGTATCGCTCGGCCGGCAGAACGTGCTGTTCGGCGCGCTCCTCGACGAATGGAATATTTCGCGCCCGCGCGTGCTTGCGCACGACTACGGCGGCGCGACGGTGCTGCGCGCGCATTTCCTCGACGGCATCGCCTATTCGGACCTGACGCTCGTGAACCCGGTCGCGATTGCGCCGCAGGGCTCGCCGTTCGTGCGGCATGTCGCGCAGCACGAGGCCGCGTTCACCGGGTTGCCGGCCTATGCGCATCACGCGCTCGTGTCGGCCTATATCGGCAAAGCGGTCGCGCAGCCGTTGAGCGACGACGTGCTGTCGATCTACCGCGCGCCATGGCTCACGGCCGCCGGCCAGGCCGCGTTCTATCGGCAAATCGCGCAGATGCGCCAGCGCTACATCGAGGAAGCGGAGGCGCGCTACGCGCCGCCGGACTTTCCGGTGCGCATCGTCTGGGGCGAGGACGACGGTTGGATTCCGCTCGAACAGGGGCAGGCGCTTGCCGATCGCATCGCGAACGGCAAGCTGATCAGGGTGCCGCGCGCGGGTCATCTGGTCCAGGAAGATGCGCCGGAAGCGATCGTCGCCGCCGTGCTCGACCGGTAGGCGGACCAGCGCGGGTAGAACGTGCAGTGCTGCTTACCAGGGCAGCGAATAGGTCTTCGTATTCGTGAAACTCTTCATCGCTTCCTGCACGCCTTCCTTGTAGCCGAGGCCAGAATCCTTCACGCCGCCGAACGGCGTCAGTTCGAGCCGGTAGCCCGGCACCTCGCGCACGTTCACGCTGCCGACCTCGAGCTCCGTGATGAAGCGCGTGATGCTGTCGAAGCGGTTCGTGCAGACCGATGACGACAACGCATAGTCCGTGCTGTTCGACATCCGGATCGCCTCGTCGATGTCGCGAAAGCGCATGATCGGCGATACGGGGCCGAACGTTTCGTACTTCACGACCGGCATGTCGGGCGTCACGCGATCGATGACGGTCGGCGAGTACAGCGCACCGTCGCGCACGTTGCCGACCAGCAACCGCGCCCCGCGCGCAATCGCGTCGTTCACCTGCTGCTCGCAGAACTTCGCGGCCGCTTCGTCGATCACCGTGCCCATGTCGACCGACGGATCGGCCGGGTTCCCATACGTCCACGCACGGGTTTTCTCGACCACCAGCTCGGTGAAGCGATCGGCCACCGCCTCGTGCACGAGCATTCGCTTGATCGCGGTGCAGCGCTGCCCCGAGTTCTTGTACGAACCCGACACGGCGAGCGTGCTCGCCTCGTCGAGATCGGCATCCTCCATCACGATGATCGGATCGTTGCCGCCGAGCTCGAGCACCGCGCGCCGGTAGCCCATCCGCGACGCGATCGACTTGCCGATCGACACGCCGCCGGTAAACGTGATCAGGTCGATCGCCGGGTTCGTGATCAGTTCGTCCGCGATTTCCTTCGGGTCGCCGGTCAGCACCTGCAGCATCTGCGGCGGCAGGCCGGCTTCATACAGGATGTCCGCGAACAGGTAGCACGACAGCGGCACCTTCTCCGACGGCTTCACGACGATCCGGTTGTTGGTCGCGACCGCCGGCACGACCTTGTGCGCGACCTGGTTCATCGGATGGTTGAACGGCGTGATCGCGGAAATCACGCCCAGCAGGGGCTCGCGCTGCGTGTACACGCGGCGCTTCTTGCCGTGCGGCGTCAGATCGCACGAGAAGATCTGTCCGTCGTCCTTCAGCACTTCGCCCGCGCCGAACGTGAGCACGTCGGCGACGCGTCCGGCTTCATACGTCGAATCCTTCAGACACAACCCGGCCTCGGCCGTGATCAGCGCCGCGATCTCGGCAGTGCGCGAGCGCACGATGTCGGCCGCGCGGCGCAGGATCGCCGCGCGCTCGTGGCGCGTGAGCGACGGCCGGTACGCACGCGCGACCGCAAACGCGCGCCGCACGTCGTCGAGCGTCGCCCTCGGCACGGTGCCGACGAGCGAGCCGTCGTACGGGTTGCGCACCTCGATCACCGCGTCACGATGGATCCTTTCACCGTCGATTCGCAATGCTTCACGATGAAGCTCGCGGACATCCGTCGATCCTGCAATGGCGTTCATGAGTATCTCCCCGGCGGATACGTCCGCGTCACTGCAGATGGTTGAGCGCGATGTCGATGATGTCGAAGTTGCGCAGCCGCGCGCGGCCCGTGACGGCAGTCGCGACCGGCTTGCTGAAGATCAGCGGCACGATCTGCTCGGAGATCCCGCCGTGCGAGCGCAGCGGCACGTCGAGCCCCGACAGGTCGTGCTTGCTGCGGCGCGTGCCGAGCACGACGTCCTGCTTCGAGATCACGATCAGGTCGCCCATCCGCTCTGGCGGCAGCTCGAAGCGCGCACAGCCTTCGGCGCCAGTCAGCACGACCTCGATGCCGTCCACCGCGGCGAGCCGCGCACGCAGCGTGTCGAGCTGGGCGGAATCCGGCACGTAGACGGTCGCGAACGAGCCGAGCGCACCGTGATGCACGACGTACGGGTCGGTGATCGGCAGGATCACGCGCGCCGCGTCGTGGCCGAGCCACGCGTCGAACAGCTCCTGCAGGTAGATCACGTTCGGCTCGCCGGTCTCGCCGTCGTGCTTCGCGTTCATCCCGTGGTCGGCCGTGATCGCGACGATCGCGCCGAGCGCGTCGAGCCGCTTCAGATACGTGTCCATCATCTGGTAGAACGCGTTCGCGCCGTCGGTGCCGGGCGCGCACTTGTGCTGCACGTAGTCGGTCGTCGACAGGTACATCAGGTCGATCGGCCGCGTCTCCAGCAGGCGCACGCCGGCCGCGAACACGAATTCCGACAGGTCGGCGCTGTACACGCTCGGCACCGGCTTGCCGACCAGCTCGAGCACGTTGTCGATGCCGTTTTCCTCGATGCTTGCCTCGTCGGCCTTCTCCGACGAGAAGCAGATGCCCTTGAGCCCCTTGCCGAGCAGGCGGCGCAGCTTGTCCTTCGCGGTGACGACCGCGACGCGCGCGCCCCGCTCGGCGAAGGCGGCGAGCACGGTGGGCGCGACGAGGTACTTCGGATCGTTCATCAGCACCTCGGCGCCGGTGTCGCGATCGTAGAAGTAGTTGCCGCTGATCCCGTGGATCGCCGGCGGCACGCCGGTAACGATCGACAGGTTGTTCGGGTTCGTGAAGCTCGGCACCACGCACTCGCCCTTGAGCGCCGTGCCCGGCTTCAGCAACGTGCGCAGGAACGGCGCGACGCCGGCCTCGGCCGCCATCTCGAGATATTCATAGGCGCAGCCGTCGACGCAGACCACCACCACGGGGCGGCTCATCCAGTTGTAGCGACGGCCGTTCACTTCCACGGATACAGGCGTTTCAGTCATGACGTTCATTCCATTCGGTTCGAAGAGGGGTTGCGCCGCGCCGCGGGGGTTGTTTTCCATGCTTGACATTAAAGTTGATGATTTGTAGATTGTCAACAATAGGCAGAGAACAGACGGCAGAATGGGAAAGCACGACGATCTGTACGAGCAGTGGGCGTACATGCAGCGCACGACGCGATGGCGCTTCACGGCGCCGACGCAGGTGGTCGCGGCGCTCGACGCGGCCGTCGCGCAATACGTCGACGAAGGCGGGCTCACCGCGCGCGGCGGCCGCTACCCGCGCAACTATCGCGCGCTGATCGACGGGATGCTCGTGTTCGGCTTCCGGGCGTTCCACGCGCCGGACGATCCGAACGACGACTTCAAGCGGTTTTATCAGGAGGTCAAAAAGCGCGGCTACATTCCGTATTCGGGCAAGCGGCCCGAAGTCGACACGTTCCGCGTCGGCTGCATCGGCCACTTCGGCGAAGCCGGCATTCCGGGCGCGGTCGCTGCGATCGCCGACACGCTGAAGGCAATGGGCGTGCGCCGCGTGTCCGCCGAAGCGTCGGCCTGACGCGACGCGCCCGGCCGCATCGCGGCGCGCTGCCGACCGCCGCGCGTCGCCGTGCGCCGGTTTCGCTTTCGTTTTCCCGCCGTGCGCGGCACGGCAACCCGACTCTTACCGGCACGACACCCAATGCGACCCTTCTGGATCGAACAAGCACTGTTCAACGACGGCGACCTCGCCCCCCCGCTGCAGGGCGCGACGCAGGCCGACGTCTGTATCGTCGGCGGCGGCTTCACCGGGCTCTGGACCGCGATCCAGGCGAAGCAGCAGAACCCGGCGCTCGACATCGCGATACTCGAAGCCGACCTGTGCGGCGCCGGCGCGAGCGGGCGCAACGGCGGGTGCCTGCTCACGTGGTCCGCGAAATTCCTGACGCTGCGCCGGCTGTTCGGCGAAGCGGAAGCGATCCGGCTCGTGAAGGCGTCGGAGGCGGCCGTCCAGCACATCGCCGACTTCTGCCGAGCGCATCGCATCGATGCCGAACTGCGGCTCGACGGCACGCTGTACACGGCGACGTCGCGCGCGCAGATCGGCACGCTCGCGCCGGTGCTCGACGCGCTCGCCGCGTGCGGCATCCACAGCTACGAACCGCTGCCGGCCGCCGAAGTCGCGCGCCGCTCGGGCTCGGCCCGCAATCTCGACGGCGTGTACTCGCCGATCGCCGCGACCGTGCATCCGGGCAAGCTGGTGCGCGGGCTGCGCCGCGTCGCGCTCGACATGGGGATCCGGATCCACGAGCGCACGCCGCTCGTCGACTTCACGCCGGGGCAGCCGGCCGTCGTGCGCACGCCGTCGGGCAGCGTGCGCGCGGGCAAGCTGGTCTTCGCGATCAACGCGTGGATGGCGAGCCGCTTCCCGCAGTTCGAACGCACGATCGCGGTCGTGTCGAGCGACATGGTCATCACCGAGAAATGCCCGGAACTGCTCGAGAAGACCGGGCTCGTGGACGGCGTGTCGGTGCTCGATTCGCGGATCTTCGTGTACTACTACCGCACGACGGCCGACGGTCGGCTGATGCTTGGCAAGGGCGGCAATACGTTCTCCTGGCGCAGCCGCATCGCGCCGGTGTTCGACCAGCGCTCGCCGTACGAGGCGCAGCTCACGCGGAGCCTGCGCGAATTCTTCCCGTCGCTCGCGGGCGTGCCGGTCACTGCAAGCTGGAACGGTCCGTCGGACCGCTCGGTGACGGGCCTCCCGTTCTTCGGCCGCCTCGACGACGCGCCGAACGTGTTCTACGGCTTCGGCTATTCGGGCAATGGCGTCGGGCCGACCTACATGGGCGGGCAGATCCTGTCGTCGCTGGTGCTCGGCCTTGACAACGCGTGGACGCGCAGCCCGATCGTGCGCGGCCCGCTCGGCCATTTCCCGCCGGAGCCGATCCGCTATGTCGGCGCGCACGTCGTGCGCAATGCGATCCGCCGCAAGGAGCGTGCGGAAGACGAGAACCGGCGGCCGGCGGCCGTCGACACGTGGCTTGCGAAGTTTGCGAGCGCCGCGGGGAAGGCCGACAAGGGGTGACCGACGGGCGCAATGCGATGGGGGGAAAAACGGGAGCGCCTCGCAAGACCAGTGCACCGACGACTCGCGCGCCCAACTCCGCCTTTCTCAAAAATATGCAAGCCCATCTCTGAATAATTGAAAATCGACAAAACACGCCCCATTTCAATTTCGATCGGAATAGATACTCGCTTCGAGGTATTTTTCTCATTTCCCCAATCAAGCATCTCGATTTTACAGCGCTCAATGACTTGATAGGATGTTGCGCCCTCGATAAAAAAGCACATCTGCCACATCCCAATGCATACGTCGCCAACTATTGAAATTTTGATTAGTGACGCTCGATCAATCTCCAGGGGATCCCAGTTCGGACATGCCGCGATCGCAATCGACGGCATCGTGTACGGCAAAGCGCATCCGGGATGGGACGTCGATAACCTCTCGCGTTATCTTGATCGCCAGCAGACCAAGATGCGTCGCGACACGATCGGTTATCTCATCAACACCACCGAGAGTGAAAAGGCAATCATCACTTCCGAGATAAAAAAGAGGCGCCTGGAAAACAGGCACTACTCCCTAGTCGACAATAACTGCTCATCGAATATTGCTGAAATCCTTGGCAAGGCAGGCATTCTGGCTTACGACCCGAGATGGCAGCTGCCGGGTATCATAGCGCCTGCAGATTTGATGATCGGCTTGCGCCATTCGAAGCGATTGATTGGAATTCGACGATATCCGAAGAAATGATGCGCTTTTTTCTATTAGCCGCACTCGCCGTAATGGTCAGCGCGTGCTCGAAATATAGAGACGAGAACTGGACGGCGCTTCAGGACATGCCGGCCTTCGCCGAACCAAACGACGACAGAACCCATCCGATCTTTACGGTCAGGAAAGGTGAGTCCTGCGTCCCCGTGACGGATCGGGTTGCAAAGGTTTATGCATACACCCAGGTGCGTTGCAAATCCGGAACGGGCTGGGTACTGGACGATTTCTTCGATAAACAGCGCGGCAAGTGATCAGCGGTGACAAATAACACGGCCGCTCACGCGCGAGCTTTCTCGCGCGCCGCCGTGCCCGTCGCGGGCAGCCCCTGCTCATGCGTGCGGCGCATCCGCGCGAGGCCGTGCGCGACGTGCTCGCGCACGAGCGCAACCGCCTTCTCCTCGTCGCCGCTCGCGAGCGCCTGCACGATCTTGTCGTGCTCGGCCGCGGACACCGCGATCGCATCCTCTTCCGCCTCGATCGCGGCCTGGCGCAGCAGCCCGAGCTGGCGCACGAGCCGGCGATAGGTATCGGTGAGGTGCGTATTGCCGACGCCGACCACCATCGCGTCGTGGAACTGCACGTTCAGCTCGGTGTAGCGCGTGACGTCGTGCGCCTTCGCGGCTTGCTTCATCGACTGGATGATGCCCTTCAGCACCTTCAGCGTGTCGGGTGAAATGCGCTTCGCGAGCGCACGCGCGACCGACTCGTCGAGCATCGCGCGCACTTCATAGATTTCCTCGGCCTCGCGCAGCGGCACGACCCGCACCGTCACGCCGCGGTTCTTCTCGTTGCGCAGCAACCCGGCCTGCTCGAGCGCGCGGAACGCTTCGCGCACGGGGCCACGCGACACGTTCAGCCTGGTCGCGATATCGACTTCGTTGAGCTTCTCGCCCGGCGCGTATTCGCCGGACACGATCGCGCGCTCGAGCATGTCCTGCACGATCATCGCGAGCGACTGGCTTTGCAGGAGTTCGATGGCGTTGAGGGCGGTCGGGGCGGTCATGGTCGGGCAGGCAGCGCAGCTGCGGGGAGAACGAGGGCGCCATATCGGCGAACGATCGTTATATACCCTCGGTCCGAAATATTGTCAACAGTTTTCAGTTTCCAAAAGCCAACCGCGCGGCCGGCATGAATGCACCGAACCGCGCGCGCCCCAAGCCCCGCCGTCAGGCCGTCTGCTTCACCGGCCCCGGGTCGCTCTGGCTCGGCCGGCCCGTCTCGACGTGGCCCGCGAAGCGGCGCACGACCTTGTCGTCGCCGCCGCGCAGCGTCGTCGCGGTCATCGTCAGATCGTACCAACCGTGACTCGACGACAGCTCGAAGTGATCCTCGACGCGCGCGCCCGGCTCCAGCGTGTAGGTGCGCGCATGCGCATGGCTGTACGCGTTGTCGACGACCACCCGGCACGCCGCGCGGCCGCTGTTGCGCAACTGCAGATACACGTGGCGATTGCGCACGTCGTAGCCGATTTTCGCCTCGGGGTTCGCGTGGCTGCCGTCCGCGGCCAGCCGCGTGTTGCCCTGGAACTCGCACAGATAGCCGTTCGGGCCATACGCGGCGAGATGGTAGTCGCCGCGCGCGGCCGACGTGCTCCAGGTATCGGCGAAGCGGTCGTGCGACGACACCGCGTAGCGGCGCGGCGGCGTCGCCGGATTGCGGCGGTCGTACACGTAGAACGCGGCGCCCGCGTCACCCGAGTTCGCGAAATCGAGCGACACGCTGTCGTCGCGGCCGTTCACGCGGGCATGCACGAACAGCTCGTACGGCAGCGCGCGCGCCGGACGCGTGCCAGGCTCCTGCGCCGGCATCGACTGTTGCGCGGGCACTTGATACGCGTGGCCGGCGGTGGCGATGTGCTGCGGCACCGTGAAGCTCACCGTGCGCGTATCGGGGCGCGCGGAGAAATCGAACGCCGACGTGAGGTCGCCGCAGACCGACCGGCGCCACGCGCTGATGTTCGGCTCCTTCACGCCGAAGCGCGCTTCGAGGAAACGCAGCACCGACGTGTGATCGAACGTCTCCGAGCAGACCCAGCCGCCCTTCGTCCACGGCGAAATGATGATCAGCGGCACGCGCGGCCCGAGGCCAATCGGCTGGAGGCCGCCCGGGTCCGCGCCCGGCACCAGCGGGCTCATCTCGCCCGGATACTTGTTCAGGTCGAGCAGTTCGTCGCCGAGGTTCGACAGCAGATTCGATGACACGATGCCCTGGCCGCCCACGCCGCTCGTGACCGGCGGCACCGGCGGCACGACGTGGTCGAACAGCCCGTCGTTCTCGTCGTAGTTGAGGATGAACACCGTCTTCGCCCACACCTCGGGGTTCGACGTCAGCGCCTCGAGCACCATGTTGATGTAGAACGCGCCGTCGGTCGGCGACGCCTGCGGGTGCTCACTGTACTTGTACGGCGACACGATCCACGATACCTGCGGCAGCCGGTTCGCCTGCACGTCGGCCTTCAGCTCGGCGAGCGTGTGGTCCGACGCGCCCTTGTCGACCAGCGGGCCGCTCGCGCCTTCCTTCACCTGGAAGCGCTTGAAGAACATCAGCGAATTGTCGGTGTAGTTGTCGGTCGGATCGCCCGGAATGCCGGTGCCGCCCTGGTACACCTTCCAGCTGATCTTCGCGTCCTCGAGGCGCTCGGCGTAGGTCGTCCACGTGTAGCCGTTGACGTTGTTGCGCTCGCCGATGCCCGGGCCGTTCGACGCGTTGCCGTAGATGTTGCGCGGGTCGACCGTGCCGGTCCACAGGTAGATGCGGTTCGGCGCGGTGTCCGCGTGCGCGGAGCAGAAGTACGAGTCGCAGATCGTGAATGCGTCGGCGAGCGCGTAGTGGTACGTGAGGTCCTGACGCTTCAGGTAGCCCATCGTCAGCACGTCCTGCTTCTGGTTCACCCACTGGTCCCACTGGCCGTTGTTCCAGGACAGGTGGCCGCTGCTCCAGCCGTGGTTGGTGCCCGGCTGGAATTCGGTCGTCTGCTTCGGGTCGAGGTAGAACGGCAGCACGTACGGCGCGGCGGGGTCGAGCCCGCGCGAATGGTAGTTCTTCGTGAACACCGACGCCGGCGGCTGCTGCCACACCGGCGCACCGCTCGGCAGCAGGTGCGGACGCGGGTCGTTGAAGCCGCGCACGCCGCGCAGCCCGCCGAAGTAGTGGTCGAACGAGCGGTTCTCCTGCATGAAGATCACGACGTGTTCGACGTCGCGGATCGTGCCGGTGCGATACGCGGCCGGCATGGCCAGCGCCTTGCGGATCGCGGGCGGGAAGCCGGCGTAGGCGGCCATCGCGCCGGCCGACTGGGCGGCGAGGCGCAGGAAATCGCGTCGATTGGTGGCGGACATGAAGAGGATCCTGTGGGTCGGTAAGGGTGGCGCCGGTCGAACTGGGCCGGCGGTCGTGCGTTGCCGTTATTAGTCCGCACCGGCATGTCCCGGCCGTGACCGGTTCCAGCAGGTTTCTTGCGCTTACCCCCAGCTTTTTTTCGAAGCGGCGCACGACGCGCCTTTCATCCGGCCGACACATGCGTACGCTACGCTGACGCGCGATGAAGAGGGGGGAGAAGCCGAGTCGTGTTCGATCAGCTGAAGGCGTTCCACGCGACCGTCCGGCAGGGCAGCATCACGCGCGCCGCGCGCCATCTGGGCGTGAGCCAGCCGACGATCGCCGCGCAGATCCGGCAGGTCGAGCAGGTGTACGGCGTCGAGCTGTTCTACCGCAGCGGCCGCAAGCTCGAGGTCACCGAGACCGGGATCGAGCTGCTGCCGCTCGTCGAGAAGATGATCGCGCTCGAGGCGCAGGCCGACATCATGCTGCGCAACGTCGGCGGCCTGTTCGAAGGCCATCTGCGGATCGGCGCGACGGGGCCGTACTACATCATGGACGCGGTCGGCCGCTTCTCGCACGCGCATCCGTCGATCGCGCTCACGTGCCGGATCGGCAATTCCGAGGAAATCCTGCAGGCGCTGCAGGAATTCCGCATCGACCTCGCGGTGTCGTCGCAGCGCAATGACGCGGACGGCCTCGAACGCAAGGTGATCTCCACCGATCCGCTCGTGCTCGTCGTGCATCGCGATCACCCCCTCGCGCGCTTCGACGCGATCGACGCCGCGCAGCTCGCCGACGTGCGGCTGCTGATCCGCGAGGAAGGGTCGGTCACGCGCCGCTGCACGGAGACAATCCTCGCGGCGGCCGGCGTCGCGGCCACGTCGGTCGCCGAGATCGGCAGCCGCGAAGCGATCCGCGAGGCGATCCTGCATGGCGTGGGCGGGAGCCTGTTTCCACGCGGCGAGGCCGAGCGCCATCCGGACCTGCGCGTCGTCGCGCTGCGAGGCGTCGACACGACGATCGACGAATACGTGTACTACCTGAAGGCGCGCCGCCAGAGCCCCGCGATCGATGCGTTCCTCGCGTGCATCCTGCGGACACAGCCGGCCACGCACGACGCGACGCTCGCGGCGCGGCCCGTGAACGCGCGCTGAGCCGCCGCGCGTTCACCGGTTTCGCGTATTGCCCGTCGCACTTCCGTGCCCTTTCCGGTGCTTTTCCCGCGCCTCCCCTCGTTGTCGAGCTCGTGCCTTGTTGCTTCCCGACGCGCGTTATTTCGGCAGCGCGGGGATCATCCACGTCAGCACGTGCTGCTGCAGGAACACCAGCACGCCGAGCAGCAGCGTGAGAATCACGCTGTGCCAGAAGGTGCGCGCGAACACGACGCCTTCCTGCCCCTTCAGGTCGGTCGTCGACACGCCCGTCGCGATGTTCTGCGGCGAGATCATCTTGCCCATCACGCCGCCCGACGAGTTGGTCGCGGCCATCAGCACCGGATCGAGGCCGAGCTGGCGGGCGGCGACGACCTGCAGGTTGCCGAACAGCGCATTGCCCGACGTGTCGCTGCCGGACAGGAACACCGCGATCCAGCCGAGCGATGCCGACACGAGCGGGAACAACGCGCCGGTCGACGCGACGCCGGTGCCGAGCGTGTAGCTGATCCCCGAGTAGTTCAGCAGGTATGCGAGCCCGACGATCATCATCACCGTGACGATCGCGATCCATGTTTGCCGCCACGTCTTGATCACGCATTCGAAGAACGCGCCGACGCCGGTGCGCGTCAACACGGCCGTGATGATGGCCGACAGCAGGATCGCGGTGCCGGTGCCGAGCGGCTGGAAGTCCCAGATCGCCGCATACGGCTTGTGGTACAGCGACACGAATACCGCGTTGTGCAGGCCCGGCCACTTGATCTTCACGTCGCCGATCGCCGCGATGTTCGCGTGCACCCAGACGATCACGACCACCGACACGACGAGCCACGGCAGCCAGCCACCGAAGCCCGCGCGCGCGGCGCCGGCCGTGGCCGGCACGCTGCGCGCGAGCGCGTACTGCGGATCGGGCTGCGGCTTCCACACTTGCAGGAAGCCGATCGTGACGATCAGCGACGTGAGCGACGACAGCACGTCGGTGAGCTGGTCGCCGAGGAAGTTCGACGTGACGAACTGCGCGATCGCGAAGCTGGCGCCCGACACGAGCAGCGCGGGCCACAGCTTCGAGATCGAGCGCAGGCCGCCGTACGCGCCGACCACGTAGAACGGCAGCAGCAGCGCGAAGAACGGCAGTTGCCGCCCGACCATCGCTCCGAGCGTCGCGGGCGGCAGCGACGTGACCGCGCCGAGCACGGTGATCGGCACGCCGAGCGCGCCGAACGCGACCGGGGCCGTGTTGAACAGCAGCGTGTAGGTGAGCGCTTCGAGCGCGGGGAAGCCGAGCGCGATCAGCAGCGCGCTGGTGATCGCGACCGGCGTGCCGAAGCCGGAGATCCCTTCGAGCAGACAGCCGAACGAGAACGCGACGACGAGCAGCACGAGGCGGCGGTCGTCGGGCAGGTTGTCGAGCATCCACTGCCGGAACTGGTCGAAGCGGCCCGACTTCACCGCGATGTTGTACAGCAGCAACGCGTTGAACACGATCCACATCACGGGCACGAGCGCGAGCGCCATGCCGGCGCCGACCGCGTTGAACGCGAGGCCGGCCGGCATGCCCCACGCACCGATCGCGACCGCGAGGCCGGCGACGAGCCCGGCCAGCGACGCCTGCCACGCCGGCCGGCGCAGCACGCCGAGCGCGATCAGCGCGACCGCGATCGGGATCACCGCGACGAGGAACGACAGGAGCAGCGAGTTGGCGACGGGCGTCAACGGCTGCGCGAACAGGATGCCGGGCGGTAGGGCTGCGGTGGGATTCATCGTGTCTCGTGTCTCCGTGTCGGCAGGAGTTAGCGCTTTGGCGCTTGCTCCTGTCCCATGCTTCGCGGTCGGCGGGAGTCGGCGCTTTAGCGCTTACTCCTGTCCCATGCTTCGCGGTCGGCGGGAGTTAGCGCTTCAGCGCTTACTCCCCCGCCATGCATTTCGGTCCACCGAAGTAGGCGCCCTGGCGCCTAAGCACACCCCGGCCCGTATCAAACGTCCGTTCCACGGCGGCGAAAACCGTCCGACGCTTGCGCATGCAACCATGCCGCGGCGCCGACCGATCGGTCGCTTAAAAGAGGTTAGGAGGCGCATCGCGCTTGTACAAGGAGGGCAAGCCCGATGCGCGTGGCGCCGATACACGGCGCCCCCCCGCATGCTGACCGGCGGCCGGCGGCCCGCTGACACGTGCGCCAGCAAGCCGCCCGCCGCAATGTTGCTCAACCGGCAAAGGTGACTGATGGCGGGCGGGGTGTTTCGTTTGGCGTCCGAAGCCTAGACTCGCTGCATCGATTCCGCCCGTGCCGACGACGGCGCGGCTCCGGAGACTCACGGAGCAAACACGATGAAAACCATGAAGCTTGCGGCCTGCACGTTGCTGCTGGTCGGCTCGACTATCGCCGCCCAGGCCCAGGCCCACGCCGCGTCCACATTGACGCGCGGGGAAGTACGCCAGGAACTCGTGGAATTGCAGGCCGCCGGCTACCGGACGAGTCTCGCCAGCAGTCCCGACTTCCCGCAAAACATGCAGGCGATCATGCAGCGTGCCGCACAGGCGCGCGGCGACGCGGCCGGCTACGGCAGCGACGGCCATGCGAACGTGGAATCGGGGAAGCCGGCGCTGCCGCACGCGGTCGATCGCGACACGTACGCGCATCACTGAAGCGGGTGAACCGGGCCGGGCGCGTGAATACGCGACCAGCCGGCCCGCAGCCGGCTACCCGCCGCGCGACGCGCAGCGGGTTGCCGCCATCAAACGCTGAAGCGGTTCAGCGTATACGCGCGATAGGCCGCGACGAACGCGTCGAATGATCCGGCCTCCTTCGCTTCCAGCTCGGCCTGCTCGGCCAGCGACTTCGCCGCCAGCGCCTGCTCGGCGCGCATCGTCTCCGCCGACGGCGGGTTCGCACGGAAATGCGCGGCATGCGCTTCGCTGTGCGCGAGCGCGAACGCGAGGAACGACTGCCCGTTCTCGCGCATCTCCCGCAGCACGCGCGCCGACGGCGTGCGCTCCGGATCGGCAAGCTTCTCGCGCTGCGCGGCGATCGCACGTGCATGCTCGTCGCCGCCGCGGATCTCGTCGAGACGGCGCCCGACGGTTTCGATATCGGCCATCAGGTCGTCCGCCCATGCCTGCAGCGTGACCGCCTCGCCGTCGCGCATCAGCGTGAGCCCCGGCTTGCGGCCGTCCATCGTCACGCTCGCGAAGTTCGCATTTGCTTCCTTGTACGCGTCGCAGTCGAGCGCGGAGCTCTCGTCGAGCGCGCACGCGAGCAGGAACGCATCGATGAAGCGGGCGGTCTCGAGCGCGATGCCGGTCGGCTCGAACGGATCGATGTCGAGGCAGCGCACTTCGATGTACTGCACGCCGCGCGACGCGAGCGCATGCAGCGGACGCTCGCCCGAATACGTGATGCGCTTCGGACGGATCGTCGAATAGAACTCGTTCTCGATCTGCAACACGTTCGTGTTGATCTGGATCCATTCGCCGTCGCGATGCGTGCCAATCGCCTCGTACGGCGGATACGGCTCGCTCACGGCCGTCGACAGCGCGTCGAGATAGCCGGACAGCGTGTTGTAGTCGACGTGCAGCGCGGCCTGCGCGGTCGTGTTCGAGTAACCGAGGTCGCTCATCCGCAGGCTCGTCGCATACGGCCGGTACAGCGTGTCGGCATCGAACGTGTCGAGCTTGTGCGGCTTGCCGCGCAGGAATCTCGTGTCGAGCGCGGGCGACGCGCCGAACAGGTACATCAGCAGCCAGCTGCGACGGCGGAAGTTGCGGATCTGCGCGAGATAGCGCTCCGATTGGTAGTCGACGAGCGTGGCCGTCGAGCCTTCGTCCGCATGCAGGCGCCGCCACACTTCCTCGTGCAGCGAGTAGTTGTAGTGGATGCCGGCGATGCACTGCATCGTGCGGCCGTAGCGATGCGCGAGGCCGCGGCGGTACACCGTCTTCAGGCGGCCGATGTTCGACGTGCCGTAGTCGGCGATCGGGATTTCATCGTCGGCCGGCAACAGGCCCGGCATCGATTCGTTCCACAGCATCTCGTCGCCGAGCGACGCATACACGTAGCGGTGCAGATCGTCGAGGCGTTCGAGCGTGAGCGACGCATCGGGCTCCGCCGGCGTGATCAGTTCGATCAGCGCTTCGGAATAGTCGGTGGTCAATGACGGATGCGTGAGGGCCGAGCCGAGCGCGCGCGGATGCGGCGTAAACGCGATCATCCCGTCGCGCGTCACGCGCAGGCTTTCCTTTTCGATGCCGCGCAGGCCGTCGGGCAGATGCTGCCGCGTCGGGCCCGAGCTCAGCGCTTCGAGACGATTCAGCAGCAGTTCGGACTGGCGGTGAGTCATGGTGTTCGACATGGAGACGCAAGTGCGTGACGGACGCGCGCGGAACGCCGCGCGCGGCCGGCTGGATTATTGGTCGCTTCGTTGGTAGCGGGCACTTTAACATCTCGCCGAAACACGCGCTTGAGGTAGCTTTGCGCGGTGCGCGCCCGCCGCAGCGGGCCGCCGGGCGGGCCGATGGCGACGATCGCAGCGGGCGTGCCCGACGGTCGTCGGCACCACCGGACGCGGCGATCATGTGAAATTCGTCGGACGGAACGCGAACGGTTCGAACGGTGTGCGAGGCAGCGCCGACAGGTGCAACCCCCGCAGCCGAACCCGCCTGCGATATCGTCGACGCTCAGTCGACCGTACGCCGCGGGTGACCGGCGGCGTTGCGGCTTGATCTCCGTCAGCCGTCGCAACCGTGAGGACGCCCGACCGATCGCTGTCGGACCCGCGCCCGCCGCGGGTTGCATCGCGGCGTTGCCCGCTCGCGCTGCGGGCGGCCCGCCGCCCCGACCGTCATCCGCCGCGCGCGCCGCCTGCCCGGTCCGCCACGTCGTTCCACAGATGAAGCGCCGCATACGCGCGCCACGGACGCCAGCCTTCGGTACGGTGCTTCTGGCTCGCGAGCCGGTCGAGCGACGGATCGCGCGCGGCGATCGACTGCATCAGCACGAGATCCGACGCGGGCCACGCGTCGGGGTCGCGCCACGCACGCATCGCGATGTATTCGACGGTCCACGGGCCGATGCCGGGCAGATCGAGCCACGCGCGGCGCAAGGTCCCGAGGTCGGCCTGCGCGGGATCGAGCGGCACGTGGCCGCCCGCCACCGCGCGCGCCATGCCCGTCAGCGCCGCGGCCCGCTTGCCGGGCATCCCGATCTTCTCGAGATCGCATGCGGCGAGCGCGTCCGGCGTCGGGAAACGCCAGGCTGGCGCGCCATCCGGCGCCGGCATGCCGTCGTCGTCCACGACGCGCTCGCCGGCCCGCTGGACGAGCCGTCCGACGATCGTCGTGGCCGCCTTCACACTCACCTGCTGGCCGACGATCGCGCGCACCGCGAGCTCGAACCCCGACCAGGCGCCCGGCACGCGCAGCCCCGGCGCGGCCTCGACGAGCGGCGCGAACCACGGGTCGCGCGCCAGGCCGCCGCCGATCGCGGCCGGATCGGCGCCGAGATCGAACATCGACGCGACGCGACGCGCGAATGCGTCGTCGACATGGCGCGCGGCCGCCCCTTCGACCGTCGCGATCAGGCAATGCCGGCGCGGATGCTTCGTGACGGTGAGGCGGCCCGCGTCGCCGTTCAGATCGACGATGCGGCGATACACGCCGTCGACGACCTGTTCGACACCCGGAATCGCACGTCCGCTGAAGAAGCGCAGCACGCGCGCCCAGTCGTACGGCGCCTTGAAGCGCAGCGCCATCTGCGCGGACGGCGGCACCTGACCCCCGCTCGCGATCGACGTAATCGTGGTTATTTCGATGCTCAAACTGCGTTGCCCTCCGCAACGGCTTCGGTTTCATCGTCGCGCACACGGCGCGCCTCGGACGCGAGCAGCGTCGCCTTGCGGCGCACGCCCCAGCGATATCCGGCGAGCGCGCCGCCCTTCTGCACGACACGATGGCACGGAATCGCGAGCGCGACCGGGTTCGACGCGCAGGCCGATGCGACGGCGCGCACCGCACCCGGCGAGCCGAGCGCCTCGGCGATCTCCGAGTAGCTGCGCGTTTCGCCGTACGGGATGTGCGTCAGCGCTTCCCACACGCGCTGCTGGAACGCGGTCGGCGCGATGTCGAGCGGCAGGTCGAACGCGTGCCGCGTGCCGTCGAGGTACGCGCGGATCTGCGCGACGAACGGCGCGAGCCGCGACGGCGCTTCGACCAGCTCGGCGCGCGCAAACGCGTCCTTCAGTTCGTCGACGAGCGGCGCCGGTTCGTCGCCGAACGCGATCCGGCAGATGCCCTGTTCGGTCGCGGCGACGAGCACCGTGCCGAGCGGCGTCGATGCGGTCGCATAGTCGATCCGCAGGCCGGCGCCCTGGCGACGGAACGCGGACGGCGCCATCCCCAGCTCGCGCGGCACCGATGCGTAGAGCCGCGACGGCGAATTGAAACCCGCGTCGACCGCCGCCTGCGTGACCGGTTGCCCGCTTTGCAGCGCCTCGCGCAGCGCAGCGCCGCGCTGCGCGGCCTGGTACTGCCGCGGCGACACGCCGACCACGCGCTTGAACAGCCGCTGCAGGTGGAACGGGCTCACGTGCACGGCATCGCTCAACTGCTGCAGCGTGAGCCGCTCCGGATGCGCGTCGAGCGCCGCGCATGCGCGATTGACGATGTCGAGCTCGCGCGGCAGCCCCTCCGGCTGGCAGCGCTTGCACGGACGAAAGCCTGCCGCGCGCGCCGCGGCCGGATCGGCGAAGAAGGACACATGCTCGCGCCGCGGCAGCCGCGACGCGCAGCTCGGGCGGCAGAACACGCCGGTCGTGCGCACGCCATAGAAGAACGCGCCGTCCGCATGCGGATCGCGGGCGGTCACGGCGCCCCAGCGGGTATCGTCGGTCGGATAGGCGGTTTTCATCTGAACCTCGCACTCTCTAGTGTAGATGGTGCCTACTCTAGACATCGGCATGGGCCGTCGCGCCCTGAATCTTGCTCTGTGATTCGCATTGGCAAAACGGGGGACGCATCCAAATCGGTCGATCGGACGAAAAGCGGCGCGAGCGCGGCCCGGACGCCACTTTCGTCATCTTCCCGTCACCCTTTTGCTGCAGTGCGGCTGCGACAAATCCAGGGCAATCGCATGAAGGGGCTTACCAGCCAAGGAGTTGGGCGCGATAGTTATCGCTGGTGGCGGCCTTGAGCCGGCGGATTTTGAGCCCCGCTTTGGTTTGCGTATCCTTGCGCAGCAGGTTCATCGTGATGCGACGCAGAATGGCAAAGTTCTGCGCCGCATGTTCGACCCGCACCCTGCATTGATCTTCGCCGAACGCCACGTCGAGCACCCAGTGCATCGAGTTCTCGATCCGCCAGTGCGAGCGCACCGAATGCGCGATCCGCCCCGCATCGGGCGGTAGACTGCTCACGTAATACCGACGCTCGACGGATACCGTATCGCCGATCTCGCGTGTGGCCTCGACCATCGCGATCGAACGCATGCCCGGCCAGAGGGCGGCCGCGCGCCATGTGTTCATCACGTCACTGACCAGGCAACGACGCGTTTCGATCCGGCCGTGGTCCTTCTCGACTTCCCGATATTCGCTCGAACAGTCCCATCGATCAGCGCGATGGAGGCGATCGATGGCTTCAAGCGTCGAGCGAATTTCCACCAGCAGCGTCGGCTGGTTCTCTTTGACCGCCAACACATAATCGGCACCATTCGTGACCAGTTGCCGGGCAATCGCTTGCTGGCAACCCATCGCGTCGATCGTCACGATCGCGCCCTTGAGCAGCAGCGCATCGAGCAACTCCGGAATGGCCGTGATCTCGTTACTTTTGTCGGCCGTGCGCACCTGCCCCAATACAACGCCCAAGCCGCTTCCAAAGGCCGAAACAAGGTGGATGGCACGCTCGCCATTGCGATGCGAGCCGCGCACCGTCTTGCCGTCGATCGCAATGACCTCACCGGACAGGGTTGGAAACGCACGGCTCATCCAGCGTGTGAAGCACGCCTCGAACTGACGCGGGTTCAGAGCAGCGAACACCCGGCCAAACGTGTCGTGAGACGGGATGCCGTTGCGCAGCGTCACGTAGCCGCGTAGCCACTCCAGCTTCTCTTCCCCCCAGATCTGAATGGCCACCCAGCTATCGGCCCCCGACAGAATCGCGCACAGCGCCACGACCAGCATCTCTGACAAGTCGTGGGAGGGCGTTCGACTTCGCGGATCGCGCAACTCGCCGAACGCGTCTTCGATGCTCAGGGCTTGCGTTTCCTCCATCCGGTGCCTCCGCAAAAGATAGTAGTAAACGCTTGATTCGCTTCGGTTTACAACCCCGTCTGTAACTCCTTGATTGTTAACGCCCCTTCATGCGATTGCCCTGGCGACAAATCGCCGTCCTGACCATTTTTTACACTCGGAATATTGCAACGCACCATCGCCGTGTGTATAGTTGGAACTGTCTCCTCCATGTCTCCTCCTGATATGGATTAAGCCCGTTCCGCTCTGCGTGAACGGGCTTTTTTTCGTCCGTCGATCGGTGCGCGTTCCGGCATCCAGCGCCGGCGCGGTCTACACTCGGTGCACGCCATCCGTGAAGGAGTGCCTGCTCATGAAACCGACCATCCGCGCGATCGATCACGTCGTGCTGCGCGTGACCGACATGGCTGCGATGACGCGCTTTTACTGCGACGCCGTCGGCTGCCACGTGGAGAAGGAACAACCCGACCTGGGCCTCGTGCAACTGCGCGCCGGCGACGCGCTGATCGACCTGCTGTCGGTCGGCGGCCCGATCGACCGTCCCGACAGCGGCCCGCCCGGCACCGGCCGCAATCTCGACCATCTCTGCCTGCGCGTCGAGCCGTTCGACCCCGACGCGCTGATCGAGCATTTCGCCGCGCACGGCGCGCGCCCGGGCGCCCCCGCCGAGCGCTACGGCGCCGGCGGCTACGGGCCGTCGATCTATCTGTTCGATCCCGAAGGGAACATGCTGGAATTCAAGGGGCCGCCCGCCGCGGTCGGCTGAGCGCCGGCCGTCACGCGCCGGCGCGCGCCTTCAGCACGGTCCATTCGACCGCAACCGGATCGTGGTCGGCGCTCGAGATCCACGCAGCGCCGTCCTGCACCGTGCATTGAAGACGCATCGTGCGCTCGGCGAGGCGCCCGAGCGCGGCCGCGACGCCGTCGGCCAGCGACAGCACCTGCACGTTGCGCAACCGCTCCACCTTGCTGCGCACGCCCTGCCACCAGATGTCCGAGGCCTTGCCGCCGTATGCGATCACCGTGACCTGCCCGGCGCGGCCCGCCGCCTTCGAGATGCGCCGTTCGTCGGGCTGGCCGGCCTCGATCCATACGTCGATCGCGCCCGTCAGGTCCTTTTGCCACAGATCCGGCTCGTCGACGTCCGACAGCCCCTTGGAGAATTCGAGACGCTCGTGCGCGAACAGCGCGAACGCGACGATGCGCACCATCATCCGGTCGTCGGTTTCCGACGGGTGACGGGCGACCGTCAATGCGTGATCGGCGTAGTAGTGCCGATCCATGTCGGCGATTTGCAGCTCGGCTTTGTAGATCGTGGATTTCAGCGCCATGCGGATACGGCCCGGGCGGGCATTCGGTTCGGTGGGTCGTGATGATACCGAATGCACGCCGCCCGGCACGCGACGGGCGCGCCACAGCACGACGGCCCGGCATCGGCCGGGCCGCGTTTTGGCCGCGCCGCCGGCGCATCAGGCCGGCCTGCGGGGGGCGCGAGAGGTGTGCGTGCGGTTACTGCTTGACGAAGCGCGAATCGGTCCAAAGACCTTGCTGGTCGCTGTTGTCGGCGCTGACGAACTGAACGTCGCCCTGGTCGACCGACACCACGCGGAAGCGCTGGCCTTCCGGCACCGACAGGCAACGGTAGTCGTCGAAGTACTGCTGCTTCGCCTGCGACTTGCCGTCACGCTCGTGGTTCAGTACGGAGTCCAGATTGTCCTTCGACAGACAACCCCATGCATTCTTCGTCAGCTGGATTTCCTGCTTCGGCTGGACAGCCGCATCGCCGCCCGCCTGGGCGATCGACACCACGGAAAATGCACCGACGAGGGCAAAAAGGACACCGGTTCGCTTCATCATGTTTTTTGTCTCCAGGCTTGCGGGCACCAGGCTGGGTTAGCTATGTGTTTAAAGGTGATCGTGAACCCGCGCTTTTCACTTTAGAAGACCGGCAAGCGATATCAAGCACATTTGTTGTGCGATCGCAATAGCGGCGAATTGTCGCACCCGGTGCGCACCCGGTTTTTCGCGTGTCGCGCATGTGCGCCGATGTCGCCCGGCTCGCGGACCGGCGCTCCTCGCCGGTTGCAAAGCATTGTGCAGCAACGCTTTCAGCAAAGTTACAATCGGGCGATTGAACGGTTTGGATAATTCATTTCAATATCGGGATTATTTTGGTGCGCCGCACACAAAGTCGTCCGAAACAATATGAATTTACCGCAGTGCGGGATCACATTTACCTGATACAAGAAAAATGCCAGGTAAAGCGCGTTCGTATTTACCCGTATTTTTGGAGTGAACCGCGCACCCGCGGCAGCGGGGCCGCGGGGCCGCGGGCTTTTTCGTCGTGTTTTTTACCCGGCTTTATTCACGCCGCTTGTGGCCCCTCGAAATAATCGCGCTGGAAAATGCACATGCGATACGCGTTGTGATACGCGCCGTTTCCGAAAAATTCTTCCTTCAATTCCGCCTCGTGCTGGAATCCGCATTTTTCGTACACGTGGATGGCCGCCGCATTCGACGTATCGACGATCAGGTACAGCTTGCGCATGTTCAGCACCTTGAACGCATATTGGATCGCGAGGCGCGTCGCCTGCCCGGCATAGCCGCGCCCCTGGCATTGGGGCGCGATGATGATCTGGAACTCACCGCGACGGTGGATGTAGTCGAGCTCGATCAGCTCGACGAGGCCGACGAGTTCGTCCTGCGGATCGACCGCGACGAAGCGGCGCTCACGCTGGTCGTGCACGTGGCGGTCATACAGTTGCGACAGCTCGGAGAAGGTTTCGTACGGCTCCTCGAACCAGTAGCGCATGATCTTCGCGTCGTTGTTCAGTTCGTGAACGAAGCGCAGGTCCTGGCGCTCCAGCGGCCGCAATGCAAGCGTGTGTTTGTCGTTCTGGAGTTGCATGTTCGTGTCCTTTTTGGATACCCGCGGTGCGTGAAACACCCGTGACGCGCTACCGCGAACGGGAGCGTTCCGCGCTGCAAGAAGTTGACCGCGGGCGAAGTTCAGAGCCTAGAATGAGAGCAAGGGTTCCTGCCGCCGCAAGGAGGCTATTGTGATCGAGCAAGTCATACTCGGCATCTTTCTCGTGCTGCCACTCGTGATCGTGGCTGCGCTGTTCTCCGACGAACTGTGGCAGGAACATCGGCGCCAGCATCCGCGCGACGAAAACGCACCGCATATCGACTGGAAGCATCCGTGGCGTCGCGTGCGGCGCGGGCACTGAGTCGATCGCCTTCCCCGCGGTGCATCCGTCCGGGCCGGTCGCCCCGAACGGTGCCGCCTTCCGCTACGAACCGATTCCCGCTCAACCAGCGAGACGCCGACGTGAACGACAAACCCGCTCTCCCTCCGCACGATATCCCCGGCGAAGCGATCGACCTGCAGATCGCCGACGTGCTGGCCGCCGTCCGCTACCCCGCGAACAAGGATTCGATCGTCGACGCCGCGCGCGATGCCGGCGCGAGCAACGAAGTGCTGTCGATGCTCGACGGCCTGCCCGAACAGGACTATGCGGACGTCGATGCCGTCACGCGCTGGGTCGCCGGCAACTTCGGCCCCGGCCTCGGTATTTGAGCGCGCACCAATAACGAGATAGGATCGGGCCGCACCGATCGCGTCGCGGCCGGATGCATGCCGCCCGGCGCCAAGACCGGGCGTTTCCGCACAAGCGCCCGGGGGAATCCATGGAAGGAATTCTGATCCAGCACACGACGCGTCGTCAGCTGTGGTTCGGCGCGCTGACGGCGCTCGTCATCGTGCTCGCGCTCGGGATCGCCGCGCCACACGCGAACGTCGCGCTGCCGGCCGTCGAGCCGTTCATGCCGATGTGCGCGCTGACCGTATTCACCACCGCGAGCATCGCCGCATTCTTTCTTGGCGCGCAGTTCACCGTGACGCGCCAGCCCGTGCTCGGTGCGCTCGGCGGCGCCTATGCGTTCACCGCGCTCGCCGTCGCGCTCCAGCTGCTGACCTTTCCCGGCGTGTTCGCGCCGCATGGGCTGTTCGGCGCACAACCGCAAAGCGCCGCGTGGATGTGGATCTTCTGGCACGCGGGCTTCCCCGGTTTCGTCATGGTCGCGCTGCTCGCGCGCGCTCGGCTGGCGCGCGCGCCGATCGGCGCTCGGCAGACGCGCTGGTGGACGCTCGCGCTGGTCGGCGGGCCCGCTGTCGCCGCCGGGCTGCTGTGCCTGTTCGCGCTGAACGTATCGCTGCCGCCCGCGTTTCATCCGCCAGGCAATGCGGCCGTGCTGCCTGTGAACGGCGTCGCGCTCGTCGTGTGGATGCTCAATGCGCTGGCGCTCGTCGCCGTGCTGGTCTCCGGCCGGCTGCGCACGACCCTCGACCTCTGGCTCGCGATCGCGGTGCTCGCGTGCCTTACCGATACGACGCTGAACCTGTTGAGCACCCATCGTTTCACGATCGGCTGGTATCTCGCGCGCGTGTTCAGCATGTTCACGCCGGGCATACTCGTGTGTGTGCTCGCATGGGAAGTG
Organism: Burkholderia sp. SIMBA_062; assembly: GCF_046534765.1. Lineage (NCBI taxonomy): Bacteria > Pseudomonadati > Pseudomonadota > Betaproteobacteria > Burkholderiales > Burkholderiaceae > Burkholderia > Burkholderia sp. SIMBA_062. Next base: position 14,524 of record NZ_JAWRYD010000001.1, on the reverse strand, counting down.
ACGATGCTGTATCAGCGGCTGTTCGAGGCGCACACGATGCTGATCCGCTCCTCCGCACGCGACGGGCTGACGGGCGCGTTCAACCGCAGCCACTTCAACGATCACTTCCACACGCTGTTCCTGCAGGCACGGCGACAGGGCGAACCGCTGTCGCTGCTGATGGTCGACGTCGATCACTTCAAGGCATACAACGACGCGTTCGGTCACGTGAAGGGCGATGCGTGCCTGATCGCGGTCGCGAATGCGCTGGCCGGTGCGGTCCGGCGGCCGGCGGATATCGTCGCGCGCTACGGCGGCGAGGAGTTTGCGATCGTGCTGCCGAACACCGGCGCGCGCGGTGCGCGGCTCGTTGCCGAGGAAGCACGCGACGCCGTGCTGCGGCTCGATCTCGCGATGCCTTCGTCGCCGGCAGGACGCGTGAGCGTCAGTGTCGGCTGCGCGACCGTGTCGGTCGACGAGCTGTCGACGCCCGATGCATTGATCGAAGCCGCCGATGCCGCGCTGTATCACGCGAAGGATGCGGGGAGAAACCGCGTCGTCGCGGCGTGAAATCGTCTGCTGATTCGCGATTTGTTACGGTCATTGTGACCGGAATAATCCGCCGTTACGCATTCCAGCGCGGGGAAACGATCGCTTACACGCCGTGTTGAGCGCGCTCGCTATGCTCGGTTCATGTCGAATCCGAGCAGGTGAACGCGATGAAGAAAACCCTTTTGCTGATTGCCGGTGTGGCCGTGCTGTTGAGCGGCTGCATCGTGGTGCCGGATGGCGGCGGGTATTACGGTGGTGGCGGGTATTACCATCATCATCGGCATTGGGATTGATGACGGGAAAGGGTTCGGACGCGTCGACATGCAGGTGTAGCGGCAGCATCGACGGTCCGGGCCCCAACCCGATCAAGCCGGCCTGACCGGCTCCGCATGCATCAGAAATCCCCGCACCTGTAACGCAGGGAGCGTCTCGCCATGAAGATGTTCGAGCCGCGCATCCTTGCTCCCGTCCTTGACGGGATTACCGGGCGAACACGGAATGTCCGCACCGTGGGGGCCATCGTGAGAGCATGCGCTCACTTCCCGATACAGAACCGGCTAAAGATCACCCCCAGCAGATCATCGGAAGTGAACTCCCCGGTAATCGCATTGAGTTGTTCCTGCGCGAGCCGCAGCTCCTCCGCGAACAGATCGAGCGACTGCGCCCGCTGCTCCGCATGATCCGCCGCCTGCGCGAGATGCTCCTGCGCGGCCCGCAGCGCGATCAGATGCCGCTCGCGCGCGAGATATACCCCTTCGGCCCCCGCCTGCCACCCGGCGATCCGCAGCAGTTCCGCGCGCAGCATGTCGATCCCGTCGCCGCGCTTCGCCGACAGATGCACCTCGGTCAGATCGCCTTCCGCGGCCGGATGCTCGACGCGCGCCGCCATGCCGGTGAGGTCCGTCTTGTTCAGCACGCGCACCACCGGCACGCCGCCCGGAAACCGCGCGGCGATCACCTCGTCGTCCGCCGTCATCCCCGTGCGCGAATCGAGCAGATGCAGCACAACGTCCGCGCGCTCGATCTCGCTCCAGGTGCGCGCAATCCCGATCCGCTCGACTTCGTCCTCCGTCTCGCGCAGCCCGGCCGTATCGATGATGTGCAACGGAATCCCCTCGACCTGGATCGTCTGCGCGACCTTGTCGCGCGTCGTGCCCGCGATCGGCGTGACGATCGCCAGCTCCGCGCCGGCGAGCGCATTCAGCAGCGACGACTTGCCGACGTTCGGCTGCCCCGCCAGCACGATCGACAGCCCCTCGCGCAGCAGCGCACCCTGCCGCGCGTCGCCGAGCACGTGCACGAGTTGCTCGCGGATCTTCGCGAGCTTGCCGCGCGCATCGGCCGCTTCCAGGAAGTCGATTTCCTCTTCCGGGAAATCGAGCGTCGCCTCGACCAGCATCCGCAGCGTGATCACGTCCTCGACCAACGCATGAATCTGCCGCGAGAACGCGCCGTCGAGCGAGCGCCCGGCGGAGCGCGCCGCCGCTTCGGTGCTCGCCTCGATCAGGTCGGCGACAGCCTCGGCCTGCGCGAGATCGAGCTTGTCGTTCAGGAACGCGCGCCGCGTGAACTCGCCCGGCTGCGCGAGCCGCAGCCCGAAGCCGCGGCCTGCATCCAGGCAGCGTTGCAGCAGCAGCTGCATCACGATCGGCCCACCATGCCCCTGCAGTTCCAGCACGTGCTCGCCGGTGTACGAATGCGGCGCGGGGAAATACAGCGCGATCCCGCGGTCGAGCGGCGCGCCGTGCTCGTCGAGGAACGGCACGTAGCTCGCATGGCGCGGCGCGAGCCGCTGCCCGCACAACGCGTCGATCAGCGGGAGCGCGGCCGCCTCGCCGCCGCGCCCGAACGACACGCGGACGACGCCGATGCCGCCCCGGCCGGCAGCGGTGGCAATGGCGACGATCGGATCGGAATCGGTAGCGAGCATGAGAATCGGACGAATCGGGTAAGCGGACAGTGAATGGGGCGCCCGCACAACAGTCGGGCATCGGGACGCCGGCATTGTAGCGTGCCGGCCCGCACGCCACCGGATGCCACCTCGGTTTCGAACTCGGCCGAATTTATCCCGATAGAGCTAAGTCAAGTATCAATTCCGGCCAGCCGCATACTGTCCATTTCGGACTAATATGCCTGTCGGAGTGGCTCGACGCTGGGGCCCCCAAATCCGCCGCACACTCCGCGACGGGTTGGGATTCATCCGAACAAGCTATCTTTAGCTTATATGGTTGTCTGAGACGCGTCGGTAGAATTGCACAATCACCCCCATGCCGACACCCGAAGAAAAAGCAGCGTTCTCGGAACGCCTGAAATTCGCCTTGCGGCGCAGCCCGGAGAAGATCACCGGTGCGACGGAACTCGCGAACCGGTTCAATCTGCGTCACCGCGGTGCGCAGCCGGTTTCGCCGCAAACCGCGCACAAATGGCTGACGGGCCGCACGATTCCGACGCCGGACAAACTCGAAACGCTCGCCAGCTGGTTGCGCGTGGAACTGCACTGGTTGCACTACGGCCCGTCGCCGAGCGTGATCGAGCACACGACGCCGCAACCGCTGCCGCGTGACGAGCGCTATCCGCCGACGCCCGAGACGATCGAACTCGCGTCGAAGATCGAGGCGCTCCCGCCGCATCAGCGTTACCTCGTTCAGGAATTGATCGAGCAGTTCTACGGCGGCGAACCGAAAATCGAAGCGAAGAAGGCCTGAACGGCAGCGGCCGGCGTACACGCGCCCCCGCGCCGCTTCCCGGAAACAAAAAAGCCGCATGGTTCGCACCATGCGGCTTTTTCACTTGCATCGCGGGCGGCTGGCCGCCCGCGTGTGCCACGGGCGTCAGGCCGGCTTCTTCTTGACCCCGCCGAGCTTGCGCGTGATGTAGTACTGCTGCGCGATCGACAGCACGTTGTTCACGACGTAGTACAGCACCAGGCCAGCCGGGAAGAAGAAGAACATCACCGAGAACGCGATCGGCATGAACTTCATCATCTTCGCCTGGACCGGGTCCGGCGGCGTCGGGTTCAGGCTCGTCTGCACGAACATCGAGACGGCCATCAGCACCGGCAGGATGAAGAACGGATCGCGCTGCGACAGGTCGTGAATCCACAGAATCCACGGCGCGCCGCGCATCTCGACCGACGCGAGCAGCACCCAGTACAGCGAGATGAACACCGGGATCTGGATCACGACCGGCAGGCAGCCGCCGAACGGATTGACCTTCTCGGTCTTGTACAGCTCCATCAGCGCCGAATTCATCTTCTGCGGATCGCTCTTGAAGCGTTCGCGCAGCGCCTGCATGCGCGGCGTGATTTCCTTCATGCGTGCCATCGACTTGTAGCTCGCGGCCGACAGCGGGAAGAACACGGCCTTGATCAGCACCGTCAGCAGCACGATCGCCCAGCCCCAGTTGCCGACATAGCCGTGGATCTTCTCGAGCAGCCAGAACAGCGGCTTCGCGATGATCGTCACCCAGCCGTAGTCCTTCACGAGTTCCAGGCCCGGCGCGATGCCTTCGAGCATGCGCTCTTCTTCCGGACCGGCGAACAGGCGCGCCTGCACGTCGGCCGACTGGCCCGGAGCGATCGCGGCGACCGGCTGCTTCACGCCGACGCGATACAGCGTCGGATCGATCTTTTCAGCGTAGATGTCGCGCTTCGCGCCCTGCTGCGGAATCCAGGCCGACGCGAAGTAGTGCTGCACCATCGCGACCCAGCCGTTGTCGGCGGCCTTCTCGAAGTTCGCCTTGTTCTTGTCGAGGTCGCTGAAGTCGATCTTCTGGAAGTGCTTCGCGTCCGTGTAGACCGCCGGCCCGAGGAACGTGTGCGAGAACATCGGCGTTTCGACGGCCGTGTTGTCGCGCACCAACTCCATGTAGACCGTCGGCGTGACAGGCGCCGTGCCGACGTTGTCGATCTTGGTGTCGACGCCGATCACGTAGCTGCCGCGCGTGAACGTGTAGGTCTTCACGACCTTCACGCCGCCCTTCACCGGCGATTCGAACGACAGCTTCAGCGCGTTCTGGTCGCCCGTCAGCGACGTCGGGCCCGCATTGACCTGCGTGTAGACGTCGTTGTGATTCGGGAAGTCGCCGCCGAGCAGGCCCGTGCGCGCGAGATACGTGTGGCCGGCCGTGTGGTCGAACAGCGTGATGTACAGGTCCGGCTGCTTGCCGTCGCCCTGCTTCTTCAGCGTCAGCTTCGCGAGCGTGCCGCCGCGCGTGTCGATTTCGCCGTCATATACGTCGGTCGAGAACTTCACGAGCTGCGCCTGCGCGGCCGGTGCCGTCGTCGACGGTGCGGTGCCCGCCGCGGCGGCAGGCACTTCACCTGCGGTCGTCGTCGTCGCGCCCGTGCCCGATGCGCCGCCGGCAGCGGCGGGGGCCGTCTGCGTGGCGCTCGGGAAGAACATCGACGGGCGTCCATGGTCCCGCTGCCAGTTGTCGTACAGCATGACAGCTGACATGAAGAAGATCACCCATAGGACGGTGCGTTTGATATCCATGCGTTGTCTCAGAGTCGATGGGACCGCGCGTCGGCTTCGCCGCGAGCGCGAGTGTCGGAGTTGGGCGGCGGGACGAGGTCGACGCCGCCCGCGGAAAACGGGTGGCATCGGCACACGCGCCTGACGGCGAGATACGTGCCGCGCGCGGCGCCATGATACTGGATTGCCTCGCGCGCGTAATCCGAACAGGAAGGATAAAAACGGCAACGGTTGCCGAGCATCGGGCTCACGGCAACCTTGTAGAAGCGCAGCAAGGCGATCAATACCGTTTCCATACCTTGGGCGGCGCCGTTCGACGCCGCGTCAAAACCGGCCGGGCGGGCGCGAACGCCGCACCGGGCACAGATGCGTCACTCGGACGCGGGCTTCGACGCCCGGCGCGCGATCTCCCGGACTGCCCTGTCGAGCAGTTCGCGGATTTCGGCCGCGCACATCGCCGCGAGCGGGGCGGAAGCCGCGCTCGGCAGCGCTTTCTTGTCGAAGCGCGTGTGCTGCCGCAGCAGCAGGTCGTAACCGGCGAATTCGGCCCGGCGCAAGCGAAACGCATCGCGCGCCAGCCGCTTCACGAGGTTACGCGTTACTGCACGCGGCGCATACTTCTTGCCGACGACGAGCCCCAGACGGGCAGGCTGACCGGTCGGCTTGCCGTAGATCACAAAGTGCGCGGAGCGCCGCCAGGGGCGCAAACGAAAAACGGATGAAAATTCATCCGTTTTCAGAAGTCGTGCAGCTTTCGGGAAGGCGGCTTTCGTCTGCGACGGATTCGCACCCGGCTCGACGGTACCTTCCGCAGGACTGCGGACGGCGGACACAGCGCGCAACCTGCCTTAGATGGCGAGGCGCTTGCGGCCCTTCGCGCGGCGAGCGTTGATGACCTTGCGGCCACCTGCCGTCTTCATGCGGACACGGAAGCCATGGGTGCGCTTGCGGCGCGTCACGGACGGTTGGTAAGTACGTTTCATGATGTTCTCACTTGTTCGAGAATGTCGAAATTCAGGGGACCGCGTGCCCTTAACCGGAGGCATTCGGGCGAACGCAATCGCCGGGAATACAGGATTGGTTTTCGCGGAACCCGCTATTTAAACCGTTTTTCTCTTGGCGGTCAATACTTTAGGAGTCGCACGCCTGTGCCGGCCCCGCCCGATCCGGCCCCGCGCCCCACAACCGCAGCCTGTGGATAAGTCCCGCTGTGGCCGCGTTTGGCGTTAGAATCTCGCCTTATCTCCAAGAATCCCGCACGCCGCTTCGGCCCGCGCCTGCCCCTCCACACTGTGACGCAGGCGTCCGACGCACGCTCGCACGACCGCTTCGGGCCTTGTTGCGCCACCGCGACAAGGGCGCCGGCGAGCCGCGCTGTGCATGCAAAAAACGACAGCTACTTGATGAACGATTTCTGGCAACACTGTTCCGCACTGCTGGAGCGCGAGCTGACGCCCCAGCAGTACGTGACGTGGATCAAACCCTTGGCCCCGGTGGCCTTCGATGCGTCGGCGAACACGCTGTCCATCGCCGCGCCGAACCGCTTCAAGCTGGACTGGGTCAAGAGCCAGTTTTCGGGCCGGATCTCCGATCTGGCCCGGGATTTCTGGAATGCGCCGGTCGAAGTCCAGTTCGTCCTCGATCCGAAAGCCGGCATGCGCAGCGCCGCCGCGCACGCCGCGCCGGCCGCCCAGCGCGCGCCGCTGACACCGAACGGCCCCGCCGCGACGGTCGCCGCGATCGCCGCCAACCTGGCCGCGAATGCCGGTGCCGCGCCCAGCGCGCCGGCCGACGTGCCGATGACGGCGTCGGCGGCCGCCGCGCACCACCTGAACGCCGACGACGCCGACATCGACCTGCCGAGCCTGCCCGCGCACGAAGCGGCCGCCGGGCGCCGTACCTGGCGTCCGGGCCCGGGCGCCGCGCCCGCGAACGGCGGTGAAGCCGATTCGATGTACGAACGTTCGAAGCTGAACCCGGTGCTCACGTTCGACAACTTCGTGACCGGTAAGGCGAACCAGCTCGCACGCGCCGCCGCGATCCAGGTCGCGGACAACCCCGGCATCTCGTACAACCCGCTGTTCCTGTATGGCGGCGTCGGCCTCGGCAAGACCCACCTGATCCACGCGATCGGCAACCAGCTGCTGCTCGACAAGGCCGGCGCGCGGATCCGCTACATCCACGCCGAGCAATACGTGTCCGACGTGGTGAAGGCATACCAGCGCAAGGCGTTCGACGACTTCAAGCGCTACTACCACTCGCTCGACCTGCTGCTGATCGACGATATCCAGTTCTTCTCCGGCAAGTCGCGCACGCAAGAGGAATTCTTCTACGCGTTCGAGGCGCTCGTCGCGAACAAGGCGCAGGTGATCATCACCAGCGACACGTATCCGAAGGAGATCTCGGGCATCGACGATCGCCTGATCTCGCGCTTCGACTCGGGCCTCACCGTCGCGATCGAGCCGCCCGAGCTCGAGATGCGCGTGGCGATCCTGATGCGCAAGGCGCAGTCGGAAGGCGTGAACCTGTCGGAGGACGTCGCGTTCTTCGTCGCGAAGCACCTGCGCTCGAACGTGCGCGAACTCGAAGGCGCGCTGCGCAAGATCCTCGCGTATTCGAAGTTCCACGGCCGCGAGATCTCGATCGAGCTGACCAAGGAAGCGCTGAAGGACCTGCTGACCGTGCAGAACCGGCAGATTTCGGTCGAGAACATCCAGAAGACCGTCGCCGACTTCTACAACATCAAGGTCGCCGACATGTATTCGAAGAAGCGTCCCGCGAACATCGCGCGGCCGCGGCAGATCGCGATGTACCTGGCGAAGGAACTCACGCAGAAGAGCCTGCCCGAGATCGGCGAGCTGTTCGGCGGGCGCGACCACACCACCGTGCTGCACGCCGTGCGCAAGATCGCCGACGAGCGCAGCAAGGACGCGCAGCTCAACCACGAGCTGCACGTGCTGGAACAGACGCTGAAGGGCTGAGCGCGCGGGCGCCCTTGATAATTCGGCATCCGCCCCAAATTAAGGGGGGCGGTTCGGTTTTGAGGCACAATACAGGTTTGACCGCCCCGGCGGCGGCCGGCCAAGAGCCCGGCTGGCGGGGCGCTGCGTGGCTGCTGCGCTGCAGGCCGTTACTCAACGAAGGAACTCTATGCAACTGGTCAAGACCGAACGAGACACACTCCTCAGGCCGCTGCAAACGGTCAGCGGCATCGTCGAACGCCGCCATACGTTGCCGATCCTCGCCAACCTGCTGATCACCAAGAACGGCCCGGACGTTTCTTTCCTGTCGACCGACCTGGAGCTGCAGATCACCACGCGCGCCGATTTCGGCGTCGGCGGCGACCAGGTGGCCACCACCGTCGCGGCCCGCAAGCTGCTTGACATCCTGCGCGCGATGCCTGACGGCCAGGTCACGCTGTCGCTCGCCGACAAGCGCCTCACCGTTCAATCGGGCAAGAGCCGCTTCGCACTGCAGACGCTCGCGGCCGACGAGTTCCCGACCGTCGCGCAGGCGAAGGATTTCGGCGCGACCCTGACCGTCCCGCAGAAGTCGTTCCGCCAACTGCTCGGCATGGTGCACTTCGCGATGGCGCAGCAGGACATCCGCTACTACCTGAACGGCATGCTGCTCGTCGTCGACGGCGATCAGCTGATGGCCGTGGCCACCGACGGCCACCGCCTCGCGTTCTCGTCGATGAAGCTCGAAGGCGGCACGTTCGGCCGCCAGGAAGTCATCGTGCCGCGCAAGACGATTCTCGAGCTGCAGCGCCTGCTCGAAGACATCGACGACACCGTCACCATCGACATCGCGCAAACCCAGGCCAAGTTCACGTTCGGCCAGGTCGAGCTCGTGTCGAAGCTGGTCGAGGGCAAGTTCCCCGACTTCCAGCGCGTGATCCCGAAGGCGCACAAGAACACGTTCGAGATCGGCCGCGAAGAGCTGCAGCGTTCGCTGCAACGCGCGGCAATCTTGACGTCCGACAAATTCAAGGGCGTGCGCTGCATCATCGCGCCGGGCCAGTTGAAGATCATGTCGACCAACGCCGATCAGGAAGAGGCGCAGGAAGAACTGGAAATCGCGTACCAGGGCGATACCGTCGACATCGGCTTCAACGTCACGTATCTGCTCGACGTGCTCGCGAACCTGAAGGTCGACACCGTGCAGGTGAGCCTCGGCGACGCCAGCTCGAGCGCGCTGATCACCGTGCCCGAGAACGACGAATTCAAGTATGTCGTGATGCCGATGCGCATCTGACGCGCTCGACATCGCGACACACACCAGGGGGCGGCAAGCCCCTTTGGCGTTTTTATGGCGAACCGACAACCCGTCCCTTTGGTGCCTTTTCGGCGCCCCGACGGGCCAGGAAACTGGAGCGGCCGGCCTGGGCGGCCCCGCGCTTTCCCTCGCTGAAACGCACCGCGCCGCCACGAGAGTGGCCTCGCAGAACCGGAAGATATCCATGAGTGAACAGCACAATTCGCAACCCGATAACAGCAGCTACGGCGCTTCGTCGATCCAGATCCTCGAAGGTCTGGAAGCGGTGCGCAAGCGGCCCGGGATGTACATCGGCGACACGTCGGATGGCACCGGTCTGCACCACCTCGTGTTCGAGGTGCTCGACAACTCGATCGACGAAGCGCTGGCCGGGTACTGCAACGACATCCACGTGACGATTCACGCCGACAACTCGATTTCCGTGACCGACAACGGCCGCGGGATTCCGACCGACGTGAAGATGAACGACAAGCACGAGCCGAAGCGCAGCGCCGCCGAGATCGTGATGACCGAGCTGCACGCCGGCGGCAAGTTCGACCAGAACAGCTACAAGGTGTCCGGCGGCCTGCACGGCGTGGGCGTGTCGTGCGTGAACGCGCTGTCGAGCTGGCTGCGCCTGACCGTGCGCCGCAACGGCAAGAAGCATTTCATGGAGTTCCATCGCGGCGTCGCGCAGGAGCGCGTGCTCGAGAAGGTGGACGGCGTGGAAGTGTCGCCGATGCTGGTGACCGGCGACACCGAGAACCGCGGCACCGAAGTGCACTTCATGGCCGATCCGACGATCTTCGGCACGGTTGAATACCACTACGACATCCTCGCGAAGCGGATGCGCGAGCTCTCGTTCCTGAACAACGGCGTGAGGATTCGCCTGACCGACCTGCGTTCGGGCAAGGAAGACGACTTCGCGTTCGCCGGCGGGGTGAAGGGTTTCGTCGAGTACATCAACAAGACGAAGACCAACCTGCACCCGACCATTTTCCACGCCAACGGCGAGAAGGATGGCGTCGGCGTCGAAGTGGCGATGCAGTGGAACGACAGCTACAACGAGAACGTGCTGTGCTTCACGAACAACATTCCGCAGCGCGACGGCGGCACGCACCTGACCGGCCTGCGGGCCGCGATGACGCGCGTCATCAACAAGTACATCACCGACAACGAAATCGCGAAGAAGGCGAAGGTCGAGACGACCGGCGACGACATGCGTGAAGGGTTGTCGTGCGTGCTGTCGGTGAAGGTGCCGGAGCCGAAGTTCAGTTCGCAGACGAAGGACAAGCTGGTGTCGTCCGAAGTGCGGGCGCCGGTTGAAGAAGTCGTCGCGAAGGCGCTGGAAGAGTTCCTGCTCGAAACGCCGCTCGATGCGAAGATCATCTGCGGGAAGATCGTCGAAGCCGCGCGTGCGCGCGATGCGGCGCGCAAGGCGCGCGAAATGACGCGCCGCAAGGGCGTGCTCGATGGCGTCGGCCTGCCGGGCAAGCTCGCGGATTGCCAGGAGAAAGACCCGGCCAAGTGCGAAATCTACATCGTCGAGGGCGATTCGGCAGGTGGGTCGGCGAAGCAAGGGCGTGACCGGAAGTTCCAGGCGATCCTGCCGCTGCGCGGCAAGGTGCTGAACGTCGAGAAGGCGCGCTACGACAAGCTGCTGTCGTCGGAGCAGATCGTCACGCTCGTGACCGCGCTCGGGTGCGGCATCGGCAAGGACGATTACAACCTCGACAAGCTGCGCTATCACCGCATCATCATCATGACCGACGCGGACGTCGACGGTGCGCACATCCGCACGCTGCTGCTCACGTTCCTCTATCGCCAGATGCCGGACATGATCGAGCGCGGGTATGTGTATATCGCGCAGCCGCCGCTTTACAAGATCAAGGCGGGCAAGGACGAGCGGTATCTGAAGGACGATACGGAGCTGAACGCGCATATGCTGCGGTTGGCGCTGCAAGGGTCGGAGCTGGTGCCTGGCGAGAATGCAGCGGCGATTTCCGGCGATGCGCTTGGCGAGCTGGCGCGGTCGTACCTGCTGTCGAAGAGCGTGATCGAGCGGTTGAGCCGGTTGTATGACCCGGCCGCGCTGGAAGCGGTCATGGATGGGGTGGCGATCGATCTTTCCAACGAGGCTTCGACGGAGGCTTCGGCGAAGGCTCTGCATGCCGCGCTGCATGATGATGCGCTGAAGAACGAAGTTCGTGTGGTGCCTTCGTATGACCCGGTTCGTGAACAACGGTCGCTGCATATCGAGCGGACGCATCACGGGAATGTGCGGGTTTCGGTCATCGATCAGGAGTTCCAGCACACGGCGGATTATCAGCAGCTTGTGGCTACCGCGAATACGTTCACGGGGCTTATTGGGGAAGGGGCGGTCATCAAGCGTGGTGAGCGCAGCATGGCTGTGAACGACTTCAAGAGCGCGATGAAGTGGCTGCTCGCGGATGCTGAACGCAACGTCTCCAAACAACGCTATAAGGGGCTCGGCGAGATGAACCCCGGGCAGCTGTGGGAAACGACGATGGATCCGGCGGTGCGGCGGTTGCTGCGTGTGCAGATCGAGGATGCGATTGCGGCGGATGGGATCTTTACTACCCTCATGGGGGATGATGTCGAGCCGCGGCGGGCGTTTATTGAGAGCAATGCGTTGCGGGCGGGGAATATTGACGTTTGATTAAGATAACGTAGATATCCACCAACAACTCGCATATTTAAACAAAGCCGACGTTCGTCGGCTTTTTAAATACTATTGGCAAGATGGATGTGAAATTTATGCGCAACGAAGCCTGCTCACAAATTCACTTTCGGCCAACCGACGATTCGATCATCAATCAGCTTCCATCTCACCAACAGCCAATACAGCAATTCAAGACATACAACAATCACTGAAATTAACCGAGGTCGCCACATGAGCAAGAATGACTATTCTAGTCGTGAAAGTTGCGCCGATCCTCTATCAGTAGTGCGTGGCTGGCCCATCAAGAAAATCCCCTTAAACAAAATAAAATCAAAAGAAAATTTCGCATCTGACGAAATATTTCAAAACAAATACATTGGATATTTAAGAGGAAAGCTAATTGCCTATGCCACTCGCGAACCGATAATCAATATAAAGCCCGGCTTTTTCAAACCCAAAAAGCTAGACGGCGGATTCGATTACATCATAGACGAAATCGATTCCAGTCACATTTCCGCCATGTCATATTTAATTCAGCGAGGTGATCGGCAACCGCTCTATATTTACAAAAATCCAAACAAGTCAGATTCACATCACTATGTTTGCCCAGACGACGTCTCCACCTACTTTGCCTATCAAAATCTCGGAATCGAGATCGTTCCAGTAGTTTTACTCGACAATCCTAGCGACATCAAAGAATCCGCAATTGGAATAAAAACTATAATCTCATCGAAAATTGGACCAATATCCTACATGAGCAACACCGTTGGCGTGACTCATGACTTGGTGCCATCCTTTTTTGAACTAGACCGCCCAGAAGATGCAACATCAATTGACAGAATAATCGAAGCCGTTGATTTTGCGAGAAATAAAGTCAGAAATTTCCATCGCGACGGCGATGAGGTAATGCACTACCATCATACGCTGCATTCCGTTTTGCTTAGGGTCAGGGAGTCCCTAGTTTCAATAAAAATTCTATTTGAGAATGGGCTTCACCTAAATTCCATCTCCATCCTAAGAAGTCTATATGAACTCGCCCTGACTTTTTACGTGGATTGGCTGGCCCCCACGGAGATGTATCGATACTTGCAACTTGCGGCAGTTGAAAATCAAAAGAAATGGGAGGAGCGCTGCAAGAACATGTACAAAGACGAAGTAAAAAGAAGGGAGCTCTCAGAGCAAGATGCGAAACTACTTACTGACGGTCACATTCGCGCGTACAGACTTGCCAGTGTAATCAGCGAGAAAGCGAGGATTTTTCCATTTGGCATCGATCATCACCGAGATATTTACGAATTTCTTTCGGACATAACTCATCACGACTTTAGTATGATCGCACGCTACACATACACACTCGAACACGGAGACAGCGTCGTGTTTGCCGAAGATGCAAAACGAACAGTAATCCATTTTGCCGACTTACTGTCTGCCTCAATCGTAACAAGAATACTTGGAGATACTGGAGTCATCGATAATCCATCGCCTTAATGGCGATTAACTTGACCCTGACCCAAGAAATAGTCCGGTTCAAAAGTAGAGAAATTCGGCATGATGTGTCCAAGCGGACACGAAGGCCATGCCATGAAGACGAGCAAGTTCACAGAAGAGCAGATGGCATTTGCACTGAAGCAAGCCGAGTTGGGGACGAAGGTCGAAGAGATCTGCCGCAAGCTCGGAATCAGCGAGGCGACTTTCTACAACTGGAAGAAGAAATTCGGAGGTCTGGGGCCTTCTGAGTTGCGCCGCTTGCGCCAGCTCGAACAGGAAAACGCGAAGTTGAAGCGGCTCGTAGCAGACCTGAGCCTGGACAAGGCCATGCTGCAGGACGTACTCGCAAAAAAGCTCTGAAGCCTTCCCGTCGGCGCATGTTGATCGATGAGTTGCGTGATCGCTATCGAACCAGCCTGACGAAGACGTGCGCGTTGTTTGGCATGTCTCGTTCGCTGTATCGGTATCAGTCGGTTGCGCGCGATTCGTCGGCGCTGCTCATGCGTATCAAGGAAATCACCGCCACGCGCGTGCACTACGGGTATCGACGCGTTCACGTGGTCCTGCGACGGGAAGGCTGGCGAGATAATTGCAAGCGCGTCTACAGGCTGTATCGTGCGGAGGGCCTGTCACTGCGGCATAAGCGACCACGACGTAACAAATCGGCTCGGCTGCGACAGCCCAAGCACATCGTGACCGCGATCAACGAAATCTGGAGCATGGATTTCGTTGCAGATGCACTGTTCGATGGGCGACGCCTTCGGACTCTGACCGTCGTCGACAACTACACACGGGAATGTTTGGCCATCGAGGTCGGACAAAGTCTGAAGGGGGAGCATGTGGTCGAAGCGCTGATGCGTATTACTGCCACGCGTGGGCACCTCGCCACGATCAAGGTCGACAATGGCAGCGAGTTCATCTCGAAGGCAATGGATCGCTGTGACCTGCTCCCCGCGTTTAGTACGGTGACGGTGTAGAGTCCGTTCGAGAGAGGAACGGCAATGAAAAAGCGATTCACCGAAGAACAAATCATCGGCATCTTGAAGGAAGCCGAAGCTGGCTTGAAGCCGGCGGAGCTGTGCCGCAAGTA